>JBMDXS010000059.1:0-17597 GCA_048595045.1 Acidimicrobiia bacterium | reverse complement strand
GTCCGCTCTCGACGTCATGAGGTTCGGTAACCGCTCGGGATGGGCCATCTCCTCATCGCACCTGTCTTGGGACACCTTCGCCAGGGTCATTCGACCCGAAACCATCTCCGGCTCTTGCTCCCCGGTCAGCATCGGGCCGACAAACCCACGAGGCACAGGGACGGCTCGACCAGAGGGCTGAGCTCGTCAACGGTCACCGAGCCTCCCAACTCCTCGGCCGCGCCACGCAGGATTCCGAGATGAATCGAGCACACCACCTCGCCATGGCTTCGCACGATCTCCCGGAAGGGGCAGTCATGGAGCTTGATCATGATGTCTTCACCATTGCGGGCCTCCTCCGGTTCGAAGCCGAGTTCGGCGAGGGTCGAGACCATTTTCTCGACGAGCCGGGACGAGTCGAGCCGGACGTTTGGGGCAGGTCGTTCCACCAGGTAACGACCCCAGGCCCTGCCGGCCTCTTCGACAGCCGACGCCGGGTCGTCGACTGAGGTCTCGACGAAGCCTGCCAATACCTCGGCCAGGAACTTGTAGCCCGCTGAGCCGGGGGACCGGGTGTCTTGCGAAGACGACGAGTACAAGATTCGGGGTCGGCCCGGACTGGTCCGCTTCTCTGCTGATCTTTCCACCAGGCCCGCACGTGAGAGAAGATCGAGGTGGTTACGCACGGTATTGGGATGGAGCCCGAGGTGTGCGGCCAGGGCGGCCACCTCCATGGGGCGGTCGGCGTCCTCCAGCAGCCGGACGAGATGGCGACGGCTGGGATCGGCCAAGGCCCGATGGGTCAGCTCCGTGTCATCGCCGATGGCCTGTGTGCTCGTTCTAGGCATAGATCAGGTTCCGATCGTAAAAACCAGGGGTTGTCCGCCTAAGGGACCTTCGGCCCTATTTGTCCCATCGTCGCCCTGCTCTCGTGTCACCCAGATGGCCAGCCGATGTCAGGCGTCGTACCTGGGCCGGGGGAAGTTGACCGCTGGGCTGGCTGATGCCCCGACTGTTGGCCCGATCGCGTCCATTGCGTCGTCGTCTTTCGCCACCCGGAATTGGCTGACAATGGCCAGAGACAACATGTTCATCAGGCCCATGGCCGGCAGGTCCCCATGACGGATGCTCATTCGGGCGGAGCCGGCTTTCGGACCATCATCGAGCCATTCCGTATCCATTCGGTCGAGCCGATCGCTCTCACCACCCGTGAACAGCGAGAAACGGTGCTGGAGCGGGCTCGATTCAACCTCTTCTCCCTTCAGGCCAGCGAGGTCACGATCGATCTCCTCACCGATTCGGGGACAGGGGCACTCTCCACCAGTCAGTGGGCGGGGATGATGCAGGGGGACGAGTCGTATGCCGGAAGCCGGTCGTATCAGCGATTCCGGGACACGGTGAGCTCGATCACCGGGTTCCCGGAGGTGATACCGACACATCAGGGCCGTGCGGCGGAGAGGATCCTGTTCTCGGTCACGGTGCGGGAAGGCGACGTCGTTCCCTCCAACACCCATTTCGACACCACACGGGCCAACGTGGAGTATCAGGGAGCCGAGGCCCGCGACCTGGTGATCGCCGAAGGGCGGGATCCCCAATCGGAGCATCCGTTCAAGGGGAACATGGACGTCGCGGCACTGGAGGAGACGATCGCTGAGGTCGGTGCAAGCCGTATCCCACTGGTCATGGTGACCGTGACGAACAACTCAGGAGGGGGGCAGCCCGTGTCGCTGGCCAACCTGAGGGAAGTCCGGCAGGTCTGCAACCGGCACGGGATCCCGCTGGTGCTCGATGCCTGTCGCTTTGCAGAGAACTCATGGTTCATCAGGGAGCGAGAGCCGGGTTATGAGGATGTCTCCCCGGTGGAGATCGCACGAGAGATGTTCGCCTTGGCCGACGGGGCGACGATGTCTGCCAAGAAGGACGGCATGTCCAACATTGGAGGATTCCTGGCGGTCAGGGATCAGGATCTCGCGCAGAAGTCACGCAACCTCCTGATCCTGACCGAGGGCTTCCCCACCTATGGGGGAATGGCGGGGTATGACCTGGAAGCCGTTGCACAGGGACTGTGGGAGGCCCTCGACGAGGACTATCTCCGTTATCGAATCAGGTCCACGGCATATCTGGCCGACCTGGCCGAGAGGGCGGGAATGCCCACGGTCCGCCCGCCCGGCGGTCACGCCGTCTATCTGGACGCAGCCCGACTCCTGCCTCACATCCCGCCGGGGCGATACCCGGCCCAGGCTCTGGCATGCGCCTTGTACGTGGAGGGCGGGGTGCGCGGGGTTGAGATCGGCTCGGTGATGTTCGGCAAGCCCCAGCCGGATGGGACGGAGATCCCGGCCCCAATGGAGCTGGTCCGCCTGGCCATCCCGCGGCGCACCTATACCCAGAGTCACATCGACTACGTGGGTGAGGTGATCGGGGCCGTCGTGGCCCGGGCAGGGGGGCTGACCGGACTGAGACTGGTCGAGCAGGCGCCGTGGTTGCGGCACTTCACTGCCGAATTCGCTCCTGCGTGACGGGTCGATCCGGGTTTGGGCCCGGGTGATGCTCCGCCCGACTGGGCGCAATCAGACGGTCACAACTAGCGTGCCAGCCGCCGCATGAAATTCAGGATCGTCCCCGCCAGCCGAGAGTTCTTCGACGACTTCTCACTGGCAGCACAGAATCTGGCCACGTGCGTAGAAAGGCTGAAGGACGTTCTCGCCGACACCTCCCAGGCCGCCGAGCGTCACGCAGCAGTGAAGGACGTCGAGAGAGTGGGTGACGAGCTCACTTCACGCATCCTCACCCGGCTCGACACCACTTTCGTGACACCCTTCGATCCCGAGGACATTCAGAGGCTGGCCCAGGGTATCGATGACGTGGTCGACGACATCTACCACGTGTCCGAGATGGTGGTCTTGACCAACATCACCGAACTGATCCCTGAGGTGGTGGAGCAGGTCGACGTGCTCGATCGTATGTCGGATCAGGTCGTCGAGTTGTTCGATCGATTCGAGGACATGCGTGGGCTGCGCTCCATCATCACCGGAATCGAAGAGATGGAGAGCGAGGGCAACCGGATCTATCGACGGGCAGTGGCCCGGCTCTTCTCGGGCGAGATGGGCGCGATCGACGTGATCCGCTGGAAGGACATCGTCGAGTCATTGGAAGCGGTGCAGGACCGCATCGAGGACATGACCAACATCGTCACCACGATCGTCGTCAAGCAGGCCTAGGAGCAGATCCATCGTGGAGTTCGGCGCGATCGTCGTGATCATGCTTGCGCTGGCATTCGACTTCACCAACGGATTTCACGACGCCGCCAACTCGATCGCCACCGTCGTCTCGACCAGGGTGCTTTCGCCCCGATACGCGGTGATCTGGGCGGCGTTCTTCAACTTCGTCGCCTTCCTCATCTTCAGCACCCATGTCGCCAACACCATCGCCAAAGACGTGGTCTTGCAGAGTGCCCTCACGGTCGGGGTCATCTTCGCCGGGCTGGTGGGGGCGATCGCCTGGAACCTGCTCACCTTTTGGCTGGGTCTTCCCACCAGCTCGTCGCATGCACTGGTGGGGGGGATAGCCGGTGCTGCAGTCGCTCGAGATGGCTTCGGCGTGTTGATCTCCGAAGGCCTGAAGACGATCGGCGCATTCATCGTCCTCTCACCTCTGATCGGTCTTGCCCTGGGTCTGGTCCTGACGGTGTTGATCCAATGGGTATTCCACCGCAGTCGCGACGTCGACAAGCTGAACCGGGGTTTCCGCCGCGGTCAGCTTGCCTCGGCGGCGGCCTTCAGCCTCGGTCATGGAGGCAACGACGCCCAGAAGACAATGGGCATCATCCTCGCCGTGTTGATCGCCGCCGGATCTCTCCCCCCTGATGCCGAGGTGCCACTATGGGTGGTGCTGTCCGCCCACACTGCCATCGGCCTGGGCACCCTGTTCGGGGGTTGGCGGATCGTCAAGACGATGGGGTTCAAACTCACCAAGCTGCAGCCCTCGGGAGGAGTGGCGGCGGAGACCGCGGCGGCGGCCACTCTCTTCTTCACATCGGCTCAGGGCATCCCCGTGTCCACCACACACACGATCACCGGCGCCATCGTCGGAGTCGGCGCGGCCCGCCGGCTCTCCGCCGTGCGGTGGAGGGTGGCGGGACGGGTGGTGTGGGCGTGGGTTTTCACCATCCCCGGCGCTGCCATGATCGCGGCGATCATGTCCCTTGTCGTCGGTGCTCTGGCATGACCGATCGCCGGGTGTATTTCTTCTTGGTGGCCGCACTGGTCGTCTCTCTGGTGCAGCCCTTGGTCCCGCAGTTTCGGTGGCTGACCCTGGCAGTGGTCGTCGTCTATCTCGTCTTCGCTCTCGCCTTCGCCCTGGCCAGCCTGTCCGCGAGTCGTCACGCCCGGAGGAACGGCCACCTCTGAGGCGGATCGATCAAACGTTCTGATCGCCCCGGGAGCGGAGCAGCCCGATTCCGAGCGTTATCAACGCACCCGCCAGGAAGATCGCACCCGATCGGGTCATCCAGGTCCCGGCCGAGGCCTCGCCTTCCTCCCCGACGGCGAAATGGAGAAAGAAGCCCCCCGATTGGAGCAGGATCCCGAGGAGGAGAGTGAGGCCGAGGAGGACCTGGGCCCGGGCACTGAATCGGGTTCGGTCCATCAACATCAGATAGACCAGAGCCAGGATGAGCAGCACGCCGGCATGGCCGTGACCGGCGCGGAAGAACTGCTCCTGGAACGGGGAGAGACCCTCGCTGCTGGTGAGGAGCCCGAGGAGGGACCAGCCCCCGAATTCGACGGTGACGATGGCGAAGAGAACGAAGGCGGCAAGGCGGGTGGTGGGTCTCATGCTGCTCCTTCCGAAGACCACGGCGCTCCGACCGATCCGTTCCGGGCGCGATTCGAATCTATGTGATCAGGCTTGCCGCTTGTGGTCGAGGTCATCGCGGATCTGATCGAGCACGAACTCGAACTCAGCAGGGCAGGACTCAGGGCAAGGTGGTCGTGAGCATCTGATCAACCGGGCATCGAGCTTTATGCCCTCTAGACAGCCTCGTTGACAAGATCCTGGAACCGGAGAAACGGTCCGCGGCGTCATAACCGCGGCCCCCCGCCGGCGGCGTCATGACTCCCTCCACACCACAGACAACTCGCATCCCTCCCACCCCTGTCGGAGACCCGAAGGCGTCTTCCTGATGCGCATTCTCGTCGTCGAAGACGAACAGGACCTGGCCGCAGCCATCGCCGACAGCCTCCGACGTGACGGCTATGCGGTCGATATCGCGCCCGGGGCCCGCACTGCCGTCGATCTGGCCGCCATCAACCCGTACGACCTGGTCTGTCTGGACCTCAACCTTCCGGATGGCGACGGGCTCGAAGTCTGTCGGCGGGTGCTCGCCGATCCCCGTCGGGCCTACGACCTCGCCCCTGGTCCGAAGATCCTCATGCTCACGGCACGGGGCGGTGTCGACGACCGTATCCGGGGTCTGGACGAAGGAGCCGACGACTATCTGGTCAAGCCGTTCTCTCTAGGCGAGCTCAGTGCCCGGATCAGGGCCCTCCTGCGTCGGGACACGGCCACCGGGAGCTCGATGATCTCCCTTGCCGGAATCGAGATGGACACCGCCCGCCATGAAGTCGTGTTCCACGGCCAGCCAGTGCCGCTCACTGTGAAGGAGTTCGCCCTACTCCGCTGGTTCCTACTCCACCCGGAGGAGGTCCACAGCGCCGAGCGCCTCCTCGAGCATGTCTGGGACGAGCACGCCGATCCTTTCACCAACACCGTTCGCATGACGCTGTCCAACCTGCGTCGGAAGCTCGGCGCCACAGGCGCTGCCCCGCCCATCGTCACCCTTCCCGGGCGCGGGTACATGTTGGAGGCAAGCTGATGACGCGTTCCCGAGTGGCCCTCGCCTTCATGCTGGCTGCGCCTGCGCTGCTGCTCGCCGGGGTGGTGATGGTGGCGAGTCTGGCCATCCTGCTCAGCGACTCCGGTGGCGGCTCCGATGCCGGGGTGGCCCGGGTCGGGGACGACCTGGCACTCGTGGTGGTGGTGGACAGAGGGGCAAGCGACGGTCTCATCGATTCGGGGCTGCTGGCGCCGGCCCTGGCCCTGATCCCTGCTTTGTTGGTCGCTTGGTGGGTGGCGGGGAGGGTGAAGCGTGTCGTCGCCGGGGCGCGGGCCGAGGTCGCCTTCGCCGAGGTCGATCGACGAAACCGGACACAAGAGGTGGTGCACGAACTGCGCACACCACTGGCGGTAATGGGGACAAACCTCGAGCTGGCCTCGCTCGAGACACCGGGTGAGGGCGCCGCGGGTTACATCGATGCCGCCCGCCGGGCGGTCGATCGCATGGCGCGGACCGTCGACGACCTCGCCGGGCACGGGCGGCTTGCCGTGGAGCGGTCCGATGGCCCGGCCGACCTCGCCCAGATCGCCCAGGTCGCGGTGGCGGAGCACGCCGGCCCCGGTCTGGCCAAAGGGGTGGTCTTGACCATCATCGGCTCCGCACCCACCACCGTCCCCTCGGTCGACCCGGCTGCGGTTCGCACCGCGATCGGCAACTTCCTGAGCAATGCGGTGCGCCTTGCCCCGGCCGGCTCATCGGTTCGTGTCGACTGGGGTGAGACCGGCTCATGGGCGTGGCTCGCAGTGACCGATGAAGGACCCGGCCTGGCGTCCCAGCTCCATTCCCGTGTGTTCGAGCGGGGATGGCAGGGCTCTCACGACCGGCATCGGGCCGACGGCAATGGGGAGGCCGGGCTCGGTCTCACCATCTCGCGGCAGCTCACCGAGGCGCAGGGTGGCGCAGTGACCCTGGACTCAGACGAGGGAGCGGGCAGCACATTCGCAGTCTGGTTGCCACTGGAGGTCGGCGCCGACCGTCGCGATGTGGTGGCCCGTGACCAGGTCCATCCCGCCATCCGACCATGGCTCAGGGAGGACCCCTCCGCCGGCTCCGGGATCCCGGCGTCTCTCAGCGGGGCGGGGATGCCCGGGCCCACGGCTTGACGAGCCTTTTAAAGGGCATTCCATATCTTCCGCCTTCGTAGCCCAACGGAGGACCGTCTTGACCCAACTCGATCCCAGCCCGCCCAAGCTCCGGCCGCGTAAGCGATCCTGGCGTGATCTACCCGCCTCGCCGCCGGTGGGTGAGGTGATGCCGCCGCAGATACCGTCTACGGGGGCGGTCGCCACAGAAGAGATGCCCGTGACTCCAGCGGCGCCACAGGAGACCCAGGAGAAGCAACGCAGCGCTCTGCGCACATTCGCCTACGTCCTCGCCGTCGTGGTTCTCGTCTTGGTCGGCCTCGCCGCATGGGTGTGGCAGCAGGGACAGGAGTCATCGACGACCACTCCGACCGTGTCTGCCGCCGACGCCGAGGCCGGTAGCCCCGCTGCGGTCGCCGCCGCGCTCGGCCCGGCCGTGGTACATATCGACATCCTCGGTGGCCTGGAGGAGGGGGGCGGGGTCGGCTCCGGTGTGATCTACGACACCTCCGGCTTGGTCCTGACGGCCCATCACGTCGTCTCGTTCTCCGACGAGGTGACGGTCCGGACCGCGGATGACCGCAGCTTCGAGGGACGGGTGGTGGCACGCGTCCCCGAGCGGGACCTGGCCGTCATCGCCCTCATCGATGGCACGGACCTGGTGGCGGCGCCGATCGCAGAACCGGACAGCGTCGAGGTGGGCGAGCCCGCCATCGCACTGGGCAGCCCTTTCGGATTCCAGCAGTCGGTGACCGCCGGCATCATCTCCGGGCTCGACCGTGAGCTGGAGACACCCATGGGGACCCTGACCGGTCTGATCCAGACCGATGCCCCGATCAACCCGGGCAATTCCGGCGGCCCGCTGGCCGATGCCGAGGCCAGGGTCATCGGGATCAACACCGCGATCGCCTCGATGTCCGGGGGCAATGATGGCGTCGGTTTCGCGGTGCCGATCGAGGACTTCTCCAGCCTGATCGACGAGGTCGAGGCGAACGGTGGGGTGGATGCCCCGACGGTCCCCGCCCCCGAAGGCGGTCTGGGTGGATTGGGAGGCGACCTGGATCAGATGCTCCCCGGTCTCGAGGACCTGCTCCCCTTGCTGGACGACTTGTTCGGGATGGGCGGGACCGAGAGCCTGGAGGACCTGCCCGGCCTCCAGGAGATGCTGGAGGACATGTTCGGTGCATCGGACATCCCCCCGGAGCTTCAGCTGCTCCTCGAAGAGCTGCTCGGGCTCCCCGGTGGCGCAGTGCCGGGCGAGGAGGGCCCAACATCATGACGACCAGTCAATTCGCACAACGGCCCGAGGCTGGTCCGGCCAATCATGGAGTCCAGCTGCGAGAGGTCATGGCCGAGCTGCAGCGGGTGATCGTCGGCCAGGAGCGAGTGCTGGAGCGCGTGCTCGTCGCTCTGCTCGCCGGCGGTCACTGTCTGCTCGAAGGTGTGCCCGGTCTGGGCAAGACCCTCACCGTGTCCACTCTGGCCCGCACCTTGGGTGGGAGCTTCACCCGGATCCAGTTCACCCCCGACCTCCTTCCTTCGGACATCGTGGGGACCCGTATCTACCGACCCTCGACCGAGCGCTTCGACGTCGAGCTGGGGCCAGTGTTCGCCAACTTCGTCCTCGCCGATGAGATCAATAGGGCACCCGCCAAGGTGCAATCCGCCCTACTCGAAGTCATGGCCGAGCGTCAGATCTCGATCGGAGGTACCACCTATCCGCTCCCCAGGCCATTCCTGGTGCTGGCAACGCAGAACCCGATCGAGTCCGAGGGGGTCTATCCACTGCCCGAGGCGCAGCGGGATCGCTTCCTGATGCGGATCCCGGTGGACTATCCGACTCCCGATCAGGAGCATGACATCGTCGACCGCGCCCGGCAGCAAGTGACCACCCCGGTTGCGCTTCTCTCCACGGATGACGTCGCCGGTCTTCAGGCCGCGGCCGCGGCGGTGTACGTGGACCGGGCCGTCCAGGACTACGCAGTTCGCCTCGTGCTGGCGACTCGCGACCCGAAGCAGCATCGGGTCCCGATCGACGGCCTTCTCGCCTATGGGGCCAGCCCTCGGGCCAGCATCGGGTTGGTGAGCGCCGGTCGCGCGCTGGCGCTGCTCCGGGGTCGGGATCATCTCCTTCCTCAGGACGTGTACGACGTCGCATATGACGTGCTCAACCACCGACTCGTGCTGTCGTTCGATGCGGTCGCGGATGGGATCACCGTCGACGACGTCCTGGTCGAGGTGCTGACCACGGTGGTGTCACCCCGCCTCTCCTCCGCCCGGGTCGGGCAAGCCCCCCTCGCCGTCTGATGTTCTGGAGAGTCTCCGGGCCGCCCAAGGGGGTCGAGCCATTGCCGAAGGTGTCGCGTCTCGCATCACCGTCACAGGTTCCGGTCGAGCGGCTGCGCCTAACCGTGCTTCGCCGGCTCAATGGCCTGCTTGCCGGCGATCACGCAGGGCTGTTCCCCGGGCATGGCAGCGAGCGCGGCGAGGCCCGTCCCTACGTGCCTGGAGACGACCCCCGTCATCTCGACTGGGCGGTGACGGCCAGGACCCAGGAACCCCACGTGCGTGACATGGTCGCCGATCACGAGCTCGACGTCTGGCTGGTCCTCGACTCGTCATCGAGCCTCGCCTTCGGTACCGCGCTCGCCAGCAAGCACGAGCTGGCCTGGTCCGTTGCGGGTGCCCTCGCACTGCTCGCCTCCGATGGCGGGAACAGAGTGGGTGCGGTCCGGAGCACGAATCAACCCGGGCGCACCCGTCCGCTGGCGATGCCGGCTCGGGGTGGGTCGGCTCATGTTGGCGCCGTTCTCGCCGCCCTCAACAGGGCGCCCGAGGAAGGTGAGACCGGCGACCTGGGCGGGGCAATCGACTTGGTGAATCGCACCGCCAAGCGCCGCGGGATGGCGGTCGTGATCTCCGACTTCCTCGGTCCCGCGACCTGGGAGAAGCCGCTCGGCGCGTTGTCACGCCGTCACGAGGTCATCGCGGTCGAGGTGATCGACCCTCGTGAGATCGACCTGCCCGACGTTGGGCTGATCGCAGTCGTGGACCCTGAGACCGGACGGAGGCGCCTTCTCGACACCTCCCGTGACGCCATACGCCGGAAGTACAGCGAGGTCGGAGTGCGCCGTCGGGAGGAGGTCTCTGCCCGGTTCAGGGTCTGTGCGGTGGATCACCTCGTCGTTCGTACCGACCGCGATTGGGTTGTGGACTTCGTTCGGTTCGTGTCCGGCCGCAAGGCGCGGCTCGTTGCGGCAGGGAGACCGGGACGATGAGTGACTTCGCCTTCCTCAGCCCGGCTCGGCTGCTGATCCTGGCTTTGCCCGTCGCCCTCGTGGTCGGCTATCTGGTGCTCCAGGCGAGGCGGCGGCGTTACGCCCTTCGCTTCACCACCGTTGAGATGCTCGATGAGGTGGCTCCCGATCGTCCTGGTTGGCGCCGCCACCTGACCGCTCTCGGTCTGATCATGGCCGCGGTGGTGGCGACTATCGCCTTCGCCCGCCCGGTGATCGCGGGGGAGACACTCGAGTCGGCCCAGCTGGTCGTCCTGGCAATCGACACATCCATCTCGATGGAAGCCGAAGATGTGTCACCATCACGGATCGATGCCGCGCGTGAGGCGGCAGGGGTCTTCCTCGATGCTGTTCCCGCCGGTGTCGCAGTGGGTGTTGTCGGCTTCGACGGGACGGCGCGGCACCTGATCTCGCCAACCACTCGCATCGATGCGGTGCGAAGGGTCATCGAAGGGTCGATCGATCACGCCAGCCTTGGCGAGGGCACCGCCATCGGCGATGCTGTTTTCCTCGGCATCGAGGCGATCGAGAGCTCGGTCGAGGCCGCCGGTGAGGAGAAGCCCGCTTCCGATGAGGCATCCGGGACGATCGTCGTTCTCTCCGACGGCGAGACGACCATGGGTCGGAGCAACGAGGAGGCGGCCGAGGCTGCCCGCAACGCGGGGATCCCGGTCCATACCATCGCCTTCGGAACCGACGCCGGAACCATCTCGGACCCATTCGAGGGCGAGATCCCGGTCCCGGTCAACGAAGCGGCCCTGGCCGAGCTGGCCGGTGAGACCGAGGGCAAGGCGATGACCGCCGTGTCTGTGGAGCAGCTCAGCCAGGTATACGAGGATCTCGGTCGTTCGGTCACCGTGGAGAGGGAGCAGTTGGAGATCACCGACTGGTTCGCCGGCGCAGCTCTTGCCCTGCTCAGCCTGGCTGGGGTCGGTTCCCTTGCCTGGTTCGGCCGTCTGCCTTAGTCGCTGACACGGCTAGCCGGGGGCGGCGCCACCCAGATGACGCCGCCCCCGGTCGCCTTGGCGATTACTCCGTGGGCAGGTCGAAGACCGGCCCGAGCACCGCTCCACCGTCCACCACGAACTCCGAGCCCGTGCTGTAGGTGGCCTCGGCAGCCAGGAAGAGCACCAGCCTGGTCACTTCCTCCGGCTCACCGAATCGCTTGATGGGTTGGGTCTGGCACATCTCGTCTCCGATGCCGTCGGTCATCGGGGTGCGAATCGGCCCGGGGTGGACCGAAACGACCCGAATCCCGTCGGTGCCCAACTCCATGGCCGCAGCCTTGGTCAGTCCACGCACCCCCCACTTCGACGCGGTGTAGGCGCCGATGTTGGCGTAACCCATCAGCCCGGCCGTGGACGAGATGTTGATGATCACGCCCTTGCCCGCCCTGCGCATGCTGGGGATGACCTCCTGCATGCCAAGGAACGTCCCGAACAGGTTGATGTCGATGACCCGCCGGAACTCTTCGGGTGCCATCTTGTCGATGGGGCCAAATGCGACGATTCCGGCGTTGTTCACCAGCAGGTCGACAGGGCCGAAGAGCTTCTCGGTGGTGGACACCGCATCCGCCCACTGGCTTGGCTGGGTGACGTCGAGATGGACATACAGGGAGGGATCCCCCAGCTCCTCCTCCAGGTTCTTCCCCTCTTCGTCGAGGATGTCGCCGAACACGACCTTTGCCCCCTCGGCCACCAGCCCTCTCACGTGGGAGGCACCCATGCCACGGGCACCACCCGTGACAATCGCCACAGTGTTCTCGAATCGAGCCATGCCAGTCCTCCTTTCAGGACCGCGAAACCTCCGGCCGGATGGGCCGTGACTCGACTATTTGCCCGGGCTTTGTCGGCGTCTAGGGCCGAAGGGCCCCTTCTCGGCTCTCTGCCCCAGTCGCCCCATGCCGCTCAACCGATCTAATGGCCCTGCCATGCCTCCTCGACCGCGCTCAGGGTTTCCCTCGCCGACTTCGAGGGATCGGACACGTATTCGGTCAGCTCAGTGAGGAGAGGACCGAAGCCGATCTCATAGGGCATCATGTCGGAGCCGTCGAATCGGAACATGTCGGCGTCGACGGATCTGCTCAGCTGCGTCGCGATTGCGCTCATGATCGGGTCTTGGAACAACCCGACGTCGAAATCACGGTGGGGCGGGACGAAGTCGAGCGGTGTTTCGGTCCGGGCACGGCCTGATCCCCACTCCGGGCTGGCGATGGCCCGCATCACGGCCCGCACTTCCGGCCGGTCGGTGAGCGGCAGCGCGATGTCACCGGCACCCAACGCGGCCGGTGCGAAGGAGGGGTCGATGTAGGGGAACGGAGCCACGGCCATAGGAGCACCGCCGAAGAAAGGTCTGGCAAATGAAGGAGCGGGGGTCAGCCAGCATGTTGGGGGATCCTGCCCGGCCAGGGAGTAGGCCTCATCCCAACTCGTCTCATCGATCTGTCGTGAGCCTCGATACTCCGGCGTGTGGATCATGGTGCCGACCCTCTCCAATGCGGCGACGACGGCCGGATGATCGAACGGGATCTCATGGCCGACCCACTGGTCGTAGAGCTCGGGGCCCTCGGAAAGGAGCAGGATGGTTTCCAGCCAATCGGTCGCCGGCCATCCGGTTGCATCGAATGAGAAGACACCGAGACACCAGGGCGTGTTGCCGTCGGCCACCATTCGGTCGCTCAATGCCATCAGCGACTGCCAGTCGGTGGGTGGGACATAGCCGGCTTTGTCGAAGGCATCCTGGTTGTACCAGAGCAATGACTTGGCCCCGATGTTGGACCAGACACCGTGATGGCGCCCGCCGACCGAGATCAGGTTGATCAGGTAGTCGTTGTATGACTCTCGAAGATATTGATCCCCTAGATAGGCGCCCACATCGATCAGCTTCCTCTCGGCGGCGATCTCCGGGATGGCGGCGGGGGCGGCGATGAGGGAGATCTCGGTCGGGTCCCGGCCCAACGGCGCCTCGTTTGGGTTCTCGTCGAATGGATGGGCGACGATTCGGACATCGATCCCCAGCTCTGCGGTCAGCTCGTTCAGCTCGAGCTCGGCGCCTTCCGCCATCGCCCCGTTCCACGCACCGGTGATTTCCACCGTCGTGCCTTCCAGCGCCCGAGCATCCCCGGTTCTGCCTTCGTACCGATCCATGCCGCCGGCGATCTCCAGGTCGGCGATCGGTTGCATGGGATCGGGGCACTCGCCGGCGGCGAAGTACCTGTCGCACTCGGCGCTGGTGAAACTGCGGCCCGCCGCTCGCTGCCCGATCTCAACCAGTTGCGTCGGCGGAAGGGCGAAGACACCACGGGCCCCGGTTGGGTGGAGCCGGACCGCCACCGGGACGCCGGTGTCGTCGGCCGGATACTGCACCGTGGAGTCCTGAAGGACCCAGTGCAAAGCATCGACCGCCTCGGGCAGGGCGGCGCCGCTCTCCTCGGTGGCCCTGATCGACTCGATGGCGAGGAGAATGGCCAGGTCGGGATCGGACGGCAGGACCACGGCCGAATGGGCTACCAAGGTTTGAGCTCGATCGTTGGCCGCCAGGTCGTCTGCCAGGTCCCGGGCTCGCTCTCGCTGACCGAAGGCGAGCAGGGCGAGAGCGACGACCAACACAGAAATGGCGCCCAGCCCAACGAGAGCGCGTGTTCTGCGACGAAGTCGTGATCCCTGTAGGGCCTGCTCTCGCGCGGCCTCCTCCCTCTCTTGTTCCTGGTTCACCCCGGCTTCGAGGAAGGCTTGCTCCACCGCGGTGAGTCGGACCGGAGGATCGTCTACCCATGTGTGGTAGCGGGCGAGACTGGCCCCGGCCAGAAGGAAGTCGGGGTTCTTCCCTTCGTCGACCCACTCGGCCGCGGCCGTAGTGAGACGCACCCGGGCCAGGAGGTCGACTCTTGCCTCGTTGATCCACGACTCGAGACGGGTCCAGGCCCGGATCAGGGTCTCGTGTGCGATTTCGACGGTCGGGGCCCGGCTCGCCGGGTCCCGGTCGAAGCTGAGCAGGCGATGTCGGGCGAACGCACGAAGCATCTCGTCGAGATCGCCTTCCGTCCCTTCGATGCCCTTGAGTTCGGAGAGGAGGACCCTTCGACGGGTATCACCCCCGCTTTCGTTGAGCGATACGAGTCGCAGAAAGACTTGTTTGGCCGCCGCTCGTCCGCCCGGACCGAGCGCACCGAACAGCGACTCGGCCCTTGTCACCAGCGCTCCGGTCAGACCGCCCATCGACTCATATGCGGCGGCCGTCATGGCGGCAGCGCGTCGTCGGTCGAACAGCTCGGTCAGTGTGTATTGGAGCATTGGCAGCACGCCGAGCTCGGAAGTCGTGTCGGCCGTGAGTGCCGCCAGCAACGCGGGCTGAACCACAACGCCGACCGACTCCGCCGGACGAGTGATGGCGAGCTCGAGCTCGGAGTGTGTCATCGGGGTGACCAGCTCGGTGTGGTCACGCAGGAGCTCGCCTATCCCTGGAGTGGCGAGCGGATGGTCGTAGAAGTCGGCACGCAGGGTGATGACTATCCGGACCCGGCTCTGAGGGTGCGTGACAGAGTCCACCAGAGCATCGGCGAAGGCCTGCCGCTCTAGTTCCGAGGTCATCGTGTACAGCTCCTCGAACTGGTCAACCACGAGCACAAAGGGCGAGGCCTCATCGGGTAGGAGACCTTGGACCGAGCGACGAAGTCCAGAGGGCCGTGCCACCAGTTGCTCGAGCAACGTGGGAGGCAGGGACACGGCAACGCTGGTCAGCGCCCGCTCCAGGTTCTCGAACGGGTGGGTGCCGGGAGTCATAGTCGCAATGAACCACGTCTCGGATCCCGGGACACCGCCGGCCCGAAGTGCGGGGATCAGCCCGGCGTGGACCACACTCGACTTGCCGCTACCGCTCGGCCCGACGACCGCCATGAACCTGTTGACCGGGTCCGGGCCGCCGAGCCGGGTGAGCATTCGCTCGATCAGACGCTCGCGCCCGTAGAACTGCGGACCATCTGTCTCATCGAACGGCTCGAGGCCCTTATAGGGATTGGAGATCTCCCCGTGGGCAACCTGGCTCGGCTGGCCGGCTCCGACTGCGGATCGGACGGCCTCGGCGAATTGGCCGACGGTCTCATACCCACCAGGGTCGGAAATGATCGCGGCGAGCGGGGGATCGAGTCTCGTCGTGAGCTCGGTCAGTGCCCCCTCGGACCCAACCAGGAGCTGGGCGGCGCATGTGGCCAGCGCTTCGATGTCATCGGCGGGTCTCATCGAGGTCCCAGCACTCAGGCCGAAATCCGAGATGAGAGGTCTGCCGTCATTGTCGAGCAGCACGTTGTCGAGTGTCAGTCCACCGTGCACGATGCCCATCTCGTGGGCCCTGGCCAGGGGAAGGGCGAGCCGGCCAACGATGGCGCAGACCCGATCCGGGGATACCGGGCCCCCGGCCAGGAGAGTGCGGAGGCTGCCCCCGCTGATCAGCTTCTCGACGAGAATGGCGCCGTCCGGTTCCCGCCAGAAGTCGAAGATCGGCACCACCTGTTGCGAATCCAACTCGGCGATCGACCTCGTCTCGGCCTCGAACTTCCGGACGAACACCGGGTCGTTGGCCACCTCGGGCCGGATCACCTTGACGGCGACTTCGCGGCCAATGGCCGGTTGAAAGGCCCGATACACGCTGCCGTAGCGGGTCTTACCCAGACTTGCCCTCAGCTCGTACCCACGCACGGCGAGACCAGGATCGGCTCCTCCATCGCCGCGAAGACCGGGCAACGGCTCGAGTCGGGGATCACCTGTGAGGATCTGCTCTTCCAGGGCCCGGAGCGCCGAGGATGGCTCGATGCCGAGCTCCGATCCGAGACGCTCTCGCAACTGGCCGTAGGCTCGCAGCGCCTCGGCCTGGCGTCGTGACCGATATAGCGCGGTCATGAGGAAAGCGGTCAGCTGCTCCCGATAGGGGTGCTCCCGCACCAGCCCTTCGAGCTCTCCTACCAGTTGGTGACTCAGACCGCGGGCGAGGTCGGCCTCGATCCGGCCCTCGACGGCGTCGAGTCGTAGGGAGTCGAGTCGGTGGATCTCGCTCTGGGCGAATGGCTCGTAGGTGAAGTCATCGAGTGGCCTTCCCCGCCACATGGATAGCGCCTCGGCGAACACCAGCGATGCCGCGGATGGATCGTGTGATGCCAAGCCACGACCTTCCACCATCAGTCGTTCGAAGGTCGCCACATCGACCTCCTCGGGCTCGACCTTGAGGAGATAGCCGGGGGCTCTGGTCAGGAGCAGTTCTCCCTCAGACCGTGGTGGCCGGTCGGGCTCGAGTGCCGACCTCAGGTTGGATACGTGGACCCAGAGCGCGCTCTGCTTGCCCCCACCTTCGTCACCCCACAACTCATCGAGGATCCGGTCGGTGGAGACCACCTGATTGCGATTGATCAGGAGCAACGCCAGGAGTGCCTTCTGCTTGTGGCTCCCCAGATCGACACTTTCGCCCGCCCTCAGATACTCGAGAGGACCGAGGATCTTGAACTGAACATCGCGGACGGACAACTACACCTCCAACCCGAGCCCTGCGATTTCATGTCTAGCGACTTAAGCCCGGCTTAAGTCGCCGAGAAGACCGCACCAAGGCGCCGAAAGCGCCGCTGGAGGGTCTCCCCGGACGGTGTGGCCATGTCGGTCACACGTATCCTTGTCCCCGGGCTGGTGATGACGGTTGTCGCGGTGCTGGGACCGCTCGCCGGTGGTGGGGGATCCTCATCGTCGAATTGGGATGCGGTGGTGTCATCCGATTCCGATTTCCGGGATGACTCCGACATCACCCTCACCGAGTGGGCCTTGGGGAGATTCGATCGGGCCGGGCTCAGTGTGCCGCCAATCTCAATCGGTTTCCACGACGAGAAGGCAGTCTGTCATGGCCAGAACGGCTACTTCCGGTCTGGTGAGACACATCGGGTCGATATCTGTGGCTTCAACTGGGACCGTTTCCTGGTGACCCCGAGGAAGGTGATCCTGCACGAGCTGGCCCATGCCTGGGTGCACGAGAACCTGAGCGAGATGGCCCGTCAGGAGTTCCTCGATCTGCGCGGCCTCGAGGTGTGGCGAGACGAGGAAGCGCCCTGGGGGGAACAGGGGATGGAGCACGCCGCCGAGATCGTGGCCTGGGGTCTCATGGACGAAGAGATCTCGATGACATCGATCGGAGAAACGGACCAATCGAGTCTCGCCCACGCCTACCAGCTCCTGACACGATCGAGCGAATGACACCTCGAATCGGTGTCGTGAGGAACGGATCCGGGTAGGGGTCGATGACCCAACCGAAAGGGAAGCCATGTCGGATCAGGTGGCAATTGCCTCCACCGTGGTCGAAGCCCCCAAGGAA
>JBMDXS010000058.1:0-4290 GCA_048595045.1 Acidimicrobiia bacterium | reverse complement strand
CCCGGAGGTCCCACGGCGCGCAGATGCGGAGGACGAGCAGTCTGGCCACCCCCAGGCACTTCGATTCGCATACGGCAACATCTACTAGTGATCGTTGAACAACGTCAATAGTCGTAGACGCGAGTCGCGAAACATTGACTTGACCCAGTCGTAAGCGCTGCGGGAACCGATGCCTTGCGGGTAGTGTCTCTGACCGGCGAGGCCGCTCAGGTCGAGTCGAAACCCGTGACAAACCGCGAAAAAGGGACGGGGTCCGTCAGTCGTCGGCGGGGACAGTGGTGGTAGGGGCCGGCGGCGGTTGTTCCTGGAGCACGCCGATCATCGCGATGACATCGATCGCGCCTTCGACCTCTGTCCCCGGTGGCGGCTCGGTGGCGACGATCCGCCCCACGAGCGCCGGGTCGGTCGTGGGCGCCTCGCCCTGGATCAGATTGATCCTCACACCGCTGTCCAGCTCGAAGGATCTCACTATCTCTAGTGCTTCGTCGAAGGTGAGCCCCTGCAGATTGGGGATGGCGCCGGTGGGGATCTCCCCGGTTGAGACATAGATGGTGACGAACGATCCCTGTCTGACCGTGGCGCCACCGCCCGGTGACTGATTGACCACGGTGCCGGCCGGCTCCAGCGACGGCACCGGCTCGACGGACGCGTTGAGCCTTGCCTCGCGCAGCTCCGCTTCGGCGCCACTTTCGTCGAGCCCGACGACATTGGGCACCGTCGTGGGCGGGGGCACCAGGAACTTCTCGATGTTGCCCGGATCCGGCGGGAAGTCGGTGACGGGCAGCCCGGCGTGGACGAAGCCCATGAACTCGGCCCAGATCGGGGCGGGCACCGACCCGCCGAACACCCGGTCGTAGTGCTGACCGTTGATCGTGACGTTCTCGAGTGGGACCTGCTGTGCTTCGTAGCCGACCCAGACCGCGGTGCTGTACTCGGGGGTGTAGCCCACGTACCAGGCGTCCAGGTAGCTCTGATGGGTGCCGGTCTTGCCACCCTGGGGGATGCCGATGTTGGCCCGGGGCGCCGTTCCCGATACCGGGACCACCTTCAGGGCTCGGTTGGCGGCAGCGAAGATCGCAGGATCGGCCACCTGGGTGACCTCGGGTTGATGCTCGTAGACGGTCTCACCGGCGCTGTTGACGATCCTGGAGACGATGTAGTCGTCGGCGTGCTGGCCGTAGGTGGCGAAGTTGGAGTAGGCGTTGGCCATCTCCTTGGTGCTGACCGCAGAGCTGCCGAGGACGATCGACAACACCGGGTCGAGAGCCGATTCGTCGATCCCCATCCTCTTGGCCACGTCGACGATCTTCTCGGGGCCGACCTCCAGGGAGAGTTGGGCGTACACGGCATTGACCGAGTTGTAGGTCGCCTCGGCGAGGTCGATGACCCCGAATGAGGCCCCGGCGTTGCGCACCGTCCAGATATTCGAGCCGTTGGGGGCACAGGGGAACGGGCACTCGATCTTGACCGGGCTCTTGCCGCTCCAACTGTGTCCCATGGTGAACCCGTTCTCCAGCGCCGCGATCAACCCGAACACCTTGAAGGCCGAGCCCGGGTTTCGCCGGCCCTGCACTGCCAGGTCGAACTGGGAGAACTCGAACGGGAGTCCCGAGGCCATGACCTTCACCGCCCCGGTCCAGTTGTCGACCATCGTCATTGCGCCGGTGGGCACACAGGAATGGGTCTCGGCGTAACGGGCGAGGAAGTCGTCGGTCTCGTTGGGGAGGATCTCCCTGCAGTGGGCCAGGTTCTCCTCATAAGGGGGGAGGGGGAGCCATGTCCGCAGGATCTCGTTCGCCTTGTTCTGCAGCTCGAGGTCGATCGTGGTGAAGACCTGGAGACCACCGCCGCCCTCGCAGGCGACGTCGTCGGCCGGACAGCCGAACACCGCCTTCTTCCGCTCTTCGGGCGTCGTGCCGAGGAAGTCGAACTCCGGGTTGTTGAGCAGCTGGCGCTTGACCTCTGCAACGACGTGATCGGCGGGCCCGCGGCGAAGCGGCGCTTCGATGACGCCGATCGGGTCCTCGACGGAGGCGTCTGCCTGGGCCGGGGTTATCCACCCGTTCTCCTGCATCTCACGGATGACCTCGTCACGTCTCTCCAGGGTGAGCTCGGGCCTGCTTCGCGGGTTGTAGAGGGAGGGGTTGCGCACCATCACGGCGAGGGTCGCGGCCTCGCTGATCGAGAGCTCGGCCATGGGCTTGTTGAAGAACTCCTCCGACGCCGTCTTCACCCCATAGGCGCCTGCCCCGAAGTAGACCGAGTTCATGTAGAACTCGAGGATCCGCTCCTTGGGGAATCGGCGCTCGACTTCGGCGGAGACGAAAGCCTCGGTGATCTTGCGCTGGATGGTGACCTCGGAGCCGACGAAGGCGTTCTTCACCACCTGCTGGGTGATCGTCGACCCGCCACGGGTTCGGTCGCTGATCAGGTTGTCGATGGCGGCCGAGACGATGGCGGAGAAGTCGATGCCCTCGTGCTCGAAGAACTGGCTGTCCTCGGCGGCGAGGATGGCGTAGACCAGGGTCTCCGGGACGTCCTTGTAGGCGACCGGCTCGGAGTTGCGGCCGTCGTGGAGCTCGGCGAGGACCTCACCGGACTCGGCATAGATCCGGCTCACCCGGCTCAGGTCGGGCAGCGTCAGTTCCATCGACCTGGTGTCGGGCACCCAATCTCGCTTCACCTCTTCGAATGTCCCGTAGGCGCTGTTCGCTCCCAGAAATGCGAACAAACCCACCCAACCGGAGAGGAGCAGGGAAATGGATAGAAGCGTGGCGAGGGCGCCGAACCATCGGCCCCGCCGCTCCCGCGCTTCAATTTGGTGGATCAGGGCTTTACGGGCCATGGATGGGAATGGACGTCCTAGGTGTCCTGGAAAGTTCCCGCCATGAATCGACCGGAACGGTGGCAGGATACCTGGACATGGAGGAATACCGGAGCACCAGCAGCGGCATCGAGATCGAAGTGGTGCACGAGGAGCCAGGCGATCCCGAGCTCATCGGACGGCCGGGAGAGTATCCATTCACGCGGGGCCCCTATTCGACGATGTATCGGGGCCGGCCCTGGACGATGCGGCAGTACGCCGGTTTTGGCACCGCAGAGCAGACCAATCGCCGCTTCCAGGACCTGCTCGAGGCGGGTCAGACCGGGCTCAGCGTCGCCTTCGACCTGCCCACGCAGATGGGGCTCGACTCTGATGAGCCGCTGGCCGCGGGCGAGGTGGGGAAGGTCGGCGTCGCCATCGACACCCTGGACGACATGAGAAGGCTGCTGAGTGGCATCCCCCTCGACCAGGTCTCGACCTCGATGACGATCAACTCGACCGCACCCATCCTGTTGTTGCTCTATCAGCTTGTCGCCGAGGAGCAGGGTGTCGATCCCGCCGCGCTGCGGGGGACGATCCAGAACGACATCCTCAAGGAGTACGTGGCCCGGGGCACCTACATCTACCCGCCCCGGCCGTCGATGCGGCTGGTGACAGACGTCTTCGCCTACGCCGCTGCCGAGATGCCGCAGTGGAACACGATTTCCATCAGCGGCTACCACATCCGTGAGGCCGGTGCCACCGCCGCTCAAGAGCTGGCGTTCACGATTGCCAATGGGCTGGCCTATGTCCAGGCGGCAATCGACGCCGGGCTCGACATCGATGTGTTCGCTCCACGTCTGTCCTTCTTCTGGAACGGCCACAACCAGTTCTTCGAGGAGATCGCCAAGTACCGGGCCGGCCGGCGTCTCTGGGCCCGGCTCATGCGCGACCGGGTCGGCGCCAAAGACCCGAGGAGCTGGGCCATGCGGTTTCACACCCAAACCGCCGGTTCCACCCTCACCGCGCAGCAGCCACTCAACAACGTCGTGCGCACCACGATCCAGGCGATGGCCGCCGTCCTCGGTGGCACGCAGTCCCTTCACACCAACTCCTACGACGAGGCGTTTGGGCTACCCACCGACGAGTCGGCGTTGACAGCACTCCGCACACAGCAGGTGATCGCCCATGAATCGGGTGTTGCCGACACTGTTGACCCGATGGCAGGCTCCTATTTCTTGGATTACCTCACCGACCGCCTCGAGGAGGCGGCCGAGACCCTCCTCGCCCGAATCGAAGAGATGGGCGGGGCCGTCGCCGCCATCGAGGAGGGCTGGATGCAATCACAGATCGAGGACTCGGCGTACGCAGAGGCGAAGCGGCAGGCGGAGGGCACGAGCGTCGTCGTGGGGTTGAACCGATTCGGTGGCCAGGACACCGCAGCCGTCCCCGTCCTCGAGGTCGATCCGGCGCTCGAGGACGAGCAA
>JBMDXS010000057.1:0-2082 GCA_048595045.1 Acidimicrobiia bacterium | reverse complement strand
GTCGAGGTCGATGGCGAGAATCTCATCCCGCACCAGCTCCACCCCGTGCTCGGCGAGGGTCGAAAGCGGCCGGGTCACCCCCTCGCGGGGCCTCTCCCCCACCACCAGAAGGGGATTGGCTCCGCACAGATAGCTGGATTCGGCCCGATCGACCACGGTGACGGGATGCCCCTCCCCGAGCAGGCCGCCGGCGGCCATGGCGGCCTGTGCGCCCCCGAATCCACCGCCGAGAACCAGAACCTGGGCCAATCTTCGACCAGCCTACCGGGGGCAGGCGCCGACGTCTCCGGGCCCCGGGGACGAGGTTGGCGGCTTTTCGGTGCCAGCTTCTCAGATGGCAACCAGTCCCGGGCTCAGCGCTTCGTTCGCTTCTCTCCCGGGGGCGTGACCTCCGGCCTCTCCGCCCTTGTTCCGGCGGCGCGCTTCCGGTTCATGTCCAGTTTGGCGGCCTCTTCGAACCTTCCCGCCAGCTGCTCGGAGATCGGCTCACCTCCGGCCAGAGCTTCGATCTCCTCGGGCGTCAGCTCAACCGGGGCCAGCTTCTTTCCCTTGGTCACACGAGGCGGCCTGGCCGGGGGTTGCCCGGATTCGAGGATCCTGGTGACGACCTCGTCCGGCAGCTCGCCTGATGCCAGCCGCTCGATGTCCACTTGCCGGAGGGGGGCCGGTGAGCCTCGGGCCCCTTCACCACGGCCTCGATCAGCCTCGGCGCTCACCAGACGTACATCTCCTTGACTCGGTCACCATCGACCCGCACGTTCACATTCCGATTGTCACCCTTGGCGTGTGCGGCCAAGATGGCAAAGTTGGTGGTGGCGTCGTCGTTGTCGTCGTGGAACTTGCGCCACGCGCCGTCGATCCAGCCCCAGACGTTGGAATCCTCCCAGTTTCCCCACAAGGCTATGACCCTCTTGTTGTTCAACCAGGCCATCGGGTATCTCCTTTCAAGGCCTCACACTCTCGAGATCGACTTGTCTGGCACCGATCTCGAAGATCTTGTCCACCGCCCTGCGTAGGTCGTCGGGAAGCTCGAAACCGGCTGCCTTCGCCTGACCTTCGTCGGCCATGAAGACGACCGTGGCCTCTTGCCGGCCGTCTGAGACGGTGAGGATGCCCACAGTGCTGTCCGGTGGGATCGGTGGCAAGCTCTGGCCGACAGCGCTCATCTGGCCGACGTCGAGGTTGGTGAACACGTCGGTCATGTCGTCGGCGCTCACTTCACCGAATCTGGGAAGGATCTCCAGCTGTCGCAGACGGCTCTTGACCTCCACCTGGGTGTCGCCGCTGCCCGACCCCCTGAAGTGGAACTCGTACCGATCGTCGGCCGACCCTCCCTCTATGTCCAGGGTGACTCGAAGACCGGACACGTCGTCTGGGGCGACACGGCCCGCCCCGACCTTGGCGGCAAGAGGGGTGGGATCCTGAGGTATTCCTCCCGGTGTGGCCTTCTCGTTGTCGTTCATCGCGTCCTCACACTGTGTAAGTGGACTGCCCGAGCCGGTCGCAGAATGGGGTGCACAGCCTCCGCACCACTTCGGTGTTGTCGTCCATCACAGTCCCGGTGTTCACCGGACTGCGAGAGGGGCAGAGATTGGAGGTGTATTCGTCGGGATAACCCAGCATGTGGCCGAACTCGTGGGAGGCGACATCTCCCGAATCGGAGGTATCCCAGGTGGTCATGTTGGTCCCGGCCGGGCCTTGGCGAACCCTGACAGTGTGATGTTCGTTCGTGTTGACCCATTCGACCCGGAAGTTGAGGGCGCATCCTCCGACACAATCGGGGGAGATGCAGCAGCCGAATCGATTGCTCCATTTGGACTCGATCCCGGTCTGCCAACGGGTGCGCAGTGTCGCCATGGTCGCGGCAGTGATCCCGGCGTCGGGGACGAGCCGAATCCGCACCGTGATGGTCGTGCCCCTCTGGTCGAACGCCGCGGTCCAGCCGTAGATGCACTCGGACATCGCAAAGCTGACGTTGAAGGTCGGCCCCAGGGTGCCGGTGTGGAAGTCTGCGATCTCGGTGATCCGCCAGGTTCCGCTGCGGAACTCCTCGTGCACCGAGACGGATCGGCCCTTCGACTT
>JBMDXS010000056.1:0-2897 GCA_048595045.1 Acidimicrobiia bacterium | reverse complement strand
CCTCGCGCCGGTGGCCGCCGGGCGAAGATCGCCGGGCCAGGACTGCCGCGTCGGCGGTCAACCAGACACATACGGTGTCCCTCAGGGCGTCTCTCACCACCTCGTCCTCGATGACGGAAGCGGCGGCAGCCACCACCGAAGCCTCGGGTCTGGCGATGGCCGCGAGGACGACCTCTCTTTCCAGCCGATGCAGCTCGGAGACGCCCTTCGTCTCGGCCAATTCCCGCCCGGTTCGCCCTGCTCTCTCGAGTAACTGATCGTCGGAGTCGATGAACCGCCGACCCAACTCGGTGGCGAGCAGCTTCCCCAGTGTGGTCTTGCCCGATCCCATCGCCCCGACGATGACCACGTGCCTCACCCGGGATTCATCTCGGCCAGGGCCGATTCGATCCAGCGAGCCAGGGCGTCGTCGGCATCGACGGAGGCGCCTTCGACGATGACCCACCCCGGGACCGGCCGGTCGGCGAAGAGAAGTGGGCGGACCCCCGCGGTCGCCAGGACCCCCTGCCAGCCGTCATTCCCGACACGAAGGCATAGGTCCCCCTCGATCACCGCGGCCACGAGGCGCCCGTCGAGGAAGTATCCGCTGCCGGACAACACCCGCCCCTCGGTGATCTCGCCCCGCCCATCGAGATACAGCTCGATCCGCCGCGCCAGATCGGTCATCGGATCGAATCTAGGCGGCGATCTCAGCCGACCGACGGGACTTCGACGACTTCGATGCGGGCCGGCTCTTTGGGACGGCCCGAAGCGGAGATGACCCAGAAAGCCCCCTGCTCCTTGGCCCAGTCCTCGAGGATCCGGGTGGACACCGGGCTTCCGGTGTTGTCCCGATGGGCTTCGAGCAAGGCGCCGATGTCGGACAGGTCGGCGTCGACCGGTCGACGCGCCGATGGGGCGGTGTCGGCGAGCATGGCCTTCAGGCTCAGATCCGGGTCCCAGACATAGGCGATCCCACCGGTCATGCCTGCGGCGAAGTTCCTCCCGACGTCCCCGATGACCAGCACCTTCCCGCCGGTCATGTACTCGCAACCGTGATCCGAGCAGCCCTCGATGACCGCGGTCGCACCCGAGTTGCGCACGGCGAATCGCTGACCGACCCTCCCGGCCAGGTAGGCCTGGCCCCCGGTGGCGCCGTAGAGGACGGCGTTGCCTGCCGCGTGGGGGACCGCCTCACCCGGCCGGCGCGGCGACACCGAGATCAGGCCTCCACCGATGCCTTTGCCCAGGTAGTCGTTCGAGGTGCCCTCGAGACGAAGCTCGATGCCGCGACACAACCAGGCGCCGAAGCTCTGACCGGCCGTCCCGGAGAGCTTGACCACGATCGTGCCTTCCGGGAGGCCGGCAGCGCCATGGCGCTCGGTTATCTCACCCGAGAGACGGGCCCCGATCGCCCGGTCGACGTTCCGGATCGGATAGGCGAGCTCGATCGGCTCGCCGGTAGCGATCGCCTCCTCGCAGTCGGACGCCATCCTGACTGCGAGGCTCGAGAGCGGGACCCGGCGGTATCCCTCATGCCTCTTGCCGCCTTTCGAGGCGACGAGCATCGCCGAGAGATCGGCTGAAAGGGGATGCTGGGGGTCGATGGGTCGGAGGAGATCCGCCCGCCCCACCAGCTCGGCCATGGTACGGATTCCAATAGAAGCCATGTGCCGACGCGCCTCCTCGGCCATACGCCGGAAGAGGAGCACGACCTGATCGGCAGAGCCGGTGAACTTGGCCCTGAGGTCTTCCTGCTGGGTGGCGATGCCCACCGGGCAGGTGTTGAGGTGGCACTGACGGACCATCTTGCAGCCCATCGCCAGGAGTGGAAGGGTCCCGAACCCGAATCGCTCGGCCCCGAGCATCGCAGCGACCACGATGTCACGCCCGGTGCGCAGCCCACCGTCGGTCTCCAGCAAGACCCGGGACCGCTGCCCGTTGGCAGTCAGCACCTGATGGGCCTCGGCCAGCCCCAGCTCCCAGGGCGACCCGGCATGTTTGATCGAGACCAATGGCGAGGCCCCGGTGCCGCCCTCGGAGCCGGAGATGGTGATCACGTCGGCATCTGCCTTTGCCACCCCGACGGCGATGGTCCCGACCCCGGGCTCGCTGACGAGCTTGACCGAGACCAGTGCAGTGGGCTTGAACGCCTTGAGGTCGTAGATCAACTCGGCGAGGTCCTCGATCGAGTAGATGTCGTGATGAGGCGGTGGGGATATCAGAGTGACTCCGGGCTCGGTGTATCGGTGGCGGGCGATCTCTGCGGATACCTTGTGCCCGGGAAGCTGGCCACCCTCACCCGGCTTGGAGCCCTGTGCCATCTTGATCTGGAGCTCGTCGGCAGATTGCAGGTAGGCGGGTGTGACCCCGAATCGACCCGATGCCACCTGCTTGATCGCCGAGTTCTTGGGTGTGCCGAAGCGAGACGGGTCTTCGCCACCCTCCCCCGAGTTGGAATGCCCGCCGATGAGGTTCATCGCCTCGGCCAGCGCGGTGTGGGCCTCCGGGGACAGAGCGCCAAGTGACATCGCCGCAGTCGTGAAGCGTCGCATGATCTGCTCGGCAGGCTCCACCTCATCGAGCGGCACCGGATTCCGCTGAACGAACGTGAGCAGGTCGCGTACCAGTGCCGGCTCACGGTCGGAGATCATCTCGACGTACTTGTCCCACTCCCCCGGATCGCCGGAGCGAACTGCCTTCTGCACCGCGAGGACGACCATCGGGCTGGTCACGTGGGTGTCACTCCCACGTCGATGCTTGTAGAAACCACCCGGTTCGGTCTCCCCCCCGGCATGAGATGCGTGGCGCTGCAAAGCCTGACGGGCGATCTCCCTGAACCCGATTCCACGAAGACGGCGGGATGCATTGCGGAAGGCCCTCCGGCACACCTTCTCGGAGAGGCCGATCACCTCGAA
>JBMDXS010000055.1:0-7350 GCA_048595045.1 Acidimicrobiia bacterium | reverse complement strand
GTAGAAGGTGTCGTAGGTCCCGTCGACGATGACCCCGAAGAGGGCGTCCTGGTCGTAGGCCTCGAGCTCGACGCCGATGCCGATCTCCCCCATCCATCCCACCATCAGATCCCCGATCGAACCGGCCAGGTCGCCATCGGTGTTGACGGCGTGGCGGATGACGATCGGGTTGGTGCCGTCGGGCATCTCCCTGATTCCGTCACCATCGCTGTCCATGTACCCCGCCTCGTCGAGTATCTGGTTGGCCCGTTCGGGGTCGTAGGTGAATTGATCCTCCTCGGGGATCTCCGGTATCCATTTCGGATCGGCGGAGGGGCTCATCGTCTCCAGCGGGGTTGCCAGGCCGAACCAGAGGTCCTCGATCACTGCAGGGCGGTCTATGGCATGGGAGATGGCCCGTCGCACTTCCAGGTCGAGCAGGGCCGGATGGGGCTGACCCTCGGCTGCTCCGCCGTTGATGGCGATCTCGTCGAAACCACCTTGCTGGCCGGCCACCACCTCGATATCGGCATCTGCCTCCAGGGCGTCCCATGACGACGCCGGGAATCCCTGGGCCGCGTCGAGCTCGCCCTGCTGGAGAGCGGCCACCATCGCGTCGGGGTTCTCGAAGAGACGGAAGATCACCTGGTCGTATGGAGGCTCCTCGCCTTCCCAACCCCAGTAGTTGGGGTTGGCCGCCATCACCACCGATTGCCCCGGAGTGAACTCGGAAATGACGAATGGCCCGCTGCCTACTCCATCGTCGGCTGCGTACTGGGTGGCGGCGTCATAGTCGGTAGCGACCGGCTCCCATATGTGCTGCGGCACCAGGTAGACGTCCATGGTGGGGAGCTTCGGGTCCGGGACTGACGACACGAGCTGAACCGTTCTTTCGTCGATCACCGTTGCCTCGATGTTCCCCACGGTCGAGACCATGTTGTCCCAACCCTGGTCTCGCCCCGTGTTGATGTTCCAGGCCACGTCCTCGGCAGTGAGTGGCTCGCCATCGGACCAGGTCAGACCCTCTCTCAGGGTGTACACGTACTCGATCCCGGGCTCGACCTCCTCCCACGATTCGGCCAACCCGGGGATCGTGGCGAAATCGTCCGCGGCCTTGTCGGTGAGGGTTGCGTAGTGCAGGTTCCACACCTCATATGCGGCGACGGTGTACCCGGAGGTCGGGTTGAGCACCTCCCAGTCCTGGGTCAGACCGATCCGGAGGGTTATCTGATCCTCCTCCTCCTGGGCGGAAGCGATCGGAACGAGGGACACCGCGACAACGGCGGCGATCAAGGACACCACGAGACGTCTCATCTGTTGATTCTCCATTCAGGTTTGACCCGGGCAATGTATTCACCTCTGCCCCGCCTTGGAGCGGATACACCCCCCCACGTTGGAAGAGCATCGGGAAACCAAACCTGAATGACGATTCAGTCGTCCCTGGTTACAGTGGCCGCACCCGAGCCGAGGTAGTCGCCGATGATCCGCGAGACACCGTTTCATCCCAGGACCAGCGTCGCCAACCAGACCGGCTTGTGGAGCCACTGGTCGGGCTACCTGGCCTCCGACCGCTACCAGATGTCGGACAAGTTCGAGTACTTCGCCATCAGGAACTCGGCCGCCGTCATCGACACATCACCGCTCTACAAGTACCGAATCACGGGCGCCGACGCCGAGAAATTCCTCACCGGAGTCCTGGCCCGTGACATCCGAACCTGTCGCCCCGGTCAGGCGCACTACACGGTGTGGTGTGACGACGACGGCTGGGTGGTCGAAGACGGCGTGATACTGCGTCACAGCGACGACGACTTCCTCCTCACCGCAGCCGAGCCCAACATGGCCTATCTCCAGGACTTGGCGGGACCGATGGCAGTGAGCATCCAAGACGTCTCCGACGACTACGGCGCTCTCGCCCTCCAGGGTCCCTACGCGCGCGAGATCCTCGGGCTGCTTGCCCCAGAGATCGACGGCATCGGCTACTTCCACCTGACGCCGGCCAAAGTGGGGAACGCCGCAGTGACCATCTCCCGAACCGGTTACACGGGTGACCTGGGCTATGAGATCTGGGTGGAGAGAGACGACGCGGTGGGTGTGTGGGACACCCTGTTCGAGGTGGCCTCACCCTATGGGGTGATCCCGGCAGGGCAGACCGCACTGCTCATCGCCCGGATCGAGGCGGGCCTGGTCCTCATCGACGTCGACTTTCACTCCTCCCGCTACGCGTGGAACGACGATCAGCGCACCACTCCCCACGAGCTGGGGCTGGGTTGGATGTTGCGAAATCTCGAGTCGGACGACCGGGCCTTCATCGGACGCAATGCGATCGAGAGAGAGCTGGCAGAGGGCACCTCTCGGTGGAGAACGGTTGGGATAATCGTCGACTATGAGGATTGGGACCGGGTCTACAACGAGCGGAGCCTGATCCCGCCCAAGGACCACACCCCGGAGCACGGTGGCATGATGATCTACGACGACAAGCTGGAGCGGATCGGGTACACCCCGAGCTTCGTGTACGCGCCGATGGTCCAGCGTCACGTCGGCATCGCCAGGATCCGACCCGAGCACGCGGAGCCCGGGTCGCAGGTCGGGCTCGAAGTCACCATCGACCACCGTTACGACGTGGTCAAGGCCAATGTCGCCCGGCTCCCCTTCTACAACCCCCCGAGAAAGACTGCCTGAGGTAGCCATGCCCGCGAAGAAGAAGTACGACGCGATCGTCATCGGAGGAGGCCACAACGGCCTGGTCAACGGGTCCTATTTGGCCAAGGCGGGTCTGGACACCGTGATCCTCGAGCGCCGTCATCTGGTGGGTGGCGCGGCGATCACCGAGGAGTTGTACCCGGGGTTCAGCTTCACCACCTTCTCGTATGCGTTGAGCCTTCTGCGCCCCGAGATCATCCACGAGCTCGAGCTGACCAATCACGGGTTCATGCCGCTGCTCATGCCCTCCACCTTCGCCCCGACCGAGGACGGCGACTATCTGCTTCTCGGTCAGGACAAGAACGAGAACCACCATGAGATCGCACGGCACTCCCCGCACGACGCCGACGCCTATGACGCCTACGGGCACATGATGGAGCAGGTGGTTCACGCCATCAGGCCGCTGATGGACTCGATACCGCCTGACATCACATCGAAGGATCCTGAGGAGCGAGCCCGGATGGCGGCGATCGGCACTTATCTGGCCGACCTTCCGCCCGGCGTCCTCCACGACATGATCCGGCTCATGACCGGCAGCGCCGCCGACATCCTCGAGGACTACTTCGAGTCCGAGCTCATGCAAGGCCTCCACGCCTCATCGGGCATCATCGGGACCAAGGTCGGCCCTCGCTCCCAGGGGTCGGGGCTGGTTCTGCTCTATCACTCGTTCGGAGAGCACGACGGCGCTTATGGCGCCTGGGCCTTCCACAAAGGAGGCAATGGCGGGTTCACACAGGTCCTGGCGCGGGCCGCCGAGTCGTTCGGGGCAGAGATTCGGCTCGAGTCACCAGTCGACCACGTCATCACCAAGAACGGCCGGGCGACCGGTGTGGTGCTCGCGGATGGGACCGAGCTCGACGCCAAGATCGTGGTGAGCGCGGTCGACCCGCGGCGCACCTTCATGGAGCTGGTCGACCCCCGCGAGTTGCCCACCGATCTCGTCGACAACATCCGGAGGTTCAAGTTCCAGGGGACGTCGGCGAAGGTCAACTTCGCCCTCGACTCCAACCCGACCTATCCGGGTCTGGAGGGCCGTTCAGACCAGTACCGCGGGTTCGTCAACATGGGACCGTCTCTGGACTACCTGGAACGCGCCTTCGACGACGCCAAGTACGGGTGGTACTCGCAGAAGCCCTACATCGACGGGTGCATCCAATCCAACGTCGACCCCGACATGGCGCCCCCCGGCAAGGCGGTCATGTCCTGCTTCATCCAGTACGCCCCATATCACCTCAAGGATGGGGATTGGGACGAGGAGCGTGCTCGGTTCGGCGACACGGTGCAGAGGACTCTGGAGAGCTTCTTCCCCGGGTTCTCCGACCTGGTGCTCCATCGCGAGGTGGTCACCCCCCTGGATATCGAGCGGGTCGTCGGCCTGACCGAAGGGAATATCTTCGCCGGGGAGTTCCTCGCCCCCCAGATGTTCTTCTTCCGCCCTGCCCCGGGCTGGAACCAATACCGCACCCCGATCGAGGGCTATTACCAGTGCGGCTCGGGGACCCACCCCGGTGGTTGCGTCATGGGTGCCCCCGGCCGCTTCGCCTCCCAGCAGATCCTGGGAGACCTGGCCAAGAAGAAGAGATAACCCAAATCGGGAGCCAGGCTGCCGCATGTGACACGTCTGGAACCCGATTACGACTGAGTCCGTTGATACGCTCTCGCCAGGGAGCACACACATGGCGTCGAGCCACGCGAGGGTCACATTTGTCGCCATCGTCCTGATCGCGGTCGCGTGCACCAATGACGCAGGTTCGCCGCCTGAGGCAACCGCACCCCCGGACGCCTTCGCGCCGACGCCGACCATTGGCGAAGTGCCCAGCAACACACTGGCGCCAAGCACCACAGTCGACGGCGACCGCGTCGTCCTCCAACGAGTCGACGCCGTGTCGCTGCAACCGAGGACCGCCTTCGAGCCGATTCCGATGAGCGACTGGATGTGGGGGCCCGTCACGTCACCAGATCGCCGGTTCATGGCGGCATGGGTCAACGACGATCGAGGCAACACCGAGTTGCGACTCATCGATCTCCTCGCTTGGGCGCCGGTGGCCTCATGGCCCGAATCGGGGGACCTCATCGTCGACGTGAACGAGCACGGCTCGGTCTACTTCGTCGGCTACTCGTCAACCCCCGAGTTCCGCTTTGCGGCGATCGACGGAGCCTCCTCGACCCTCCTTGCATCGTTGCATCCCGCGCATTCGGTGTGGGGTGCAGAGGCGGTGACAGACAAGGTGTTTGTCTTTTGGGGCACTAAACCGGTCGTCGGTTCGGAGCGCACGGAGCAGGCATTCGTGGCCACCAGCGACCTCGACCACGCGGGGGCCATTACCGAGATCCCACTGCCTGAGGTCCAAATCGGATCGGTCGACCCCGTCAGCCAGGGACCATGGGCCCCGTACCTCTACACGTCCCCGTCGTTCACCTGGGATCCGATCGGATTGCGACTGTTGGTGGTCCACGCCGACAAAGACCTGGTATCGGAGATCGATCCGTTGAGCGGCACCGTGAGTGAGCACCCCCTGGGCGGTGCAATCGACCTCGGGTCGGGAGCCAGGCGCGTCAGCGCGATCAGTCCGGACGGGGACTCTCTGTATGTCGCCACCCGAGCTGTCGAGCTGATCGAAGACGACGATGATTGGACGGTCAGAACCGCCCCGGTCGGAGTCGCCACCTTCGACACCACCACCTGGGAAATGGCGATGAGAACCGACGAGCCGATTGCGGAGATCTGGGTGTCTCCGTCCGATGACCTGATTCTTGGTTCCGGCTACACCACCGAAGAGTCCGAGACGGTGTATGTGTCGGAGGCCACCGGCCTGTACATGCTCGACTCCCACGACTTGAGCACCCGAGTCCACTATGCACCCGAGGTCGAAGATCAGACCTGGGGGCCGGTGACCTTCAGCCAGGCGGGATCGATCGCCTACGTTTCGACCTGGCTGGCAACCCCTCGCCTCCACGCCCTCGAGCTCGCCTCGGGCGAGATCCTATCCACGGTCGAAAGCGTCGAGACTCTGGAGATGATCGGGCCGGTCGGGGTGCTCGCTTCTAATCGCTAGACCACTAACTTGCCGCCGATGTTGGAGAACCGCCCCGAGTTGGCCGGACGTCTCGATGAGGACCTCGTCGGCTGGCTCACCACCGTCAGCCCGTCTGGTCAACCGCAGAGCTCCGTCGTGTGGTTTCTGCGGGATGGCGACGACCTGCTCATCTACAGCAAGCCGGGGACGACCAAGCTGGAGAACATCGCTTCGAACCCAAAGGTCGCCTTCAACCTACGCGGCGACCTCGAGGCAGACATGGTGGCGACATTCGAGGCCACCGCGACCATTGTCGAACGACCGACCCCCGCCCACGAAGATGCGGCCTACCTGGCCAAGTACCGGTCTCAGATCGAGCGTCTGGGCTGGACCCCGGACGAGTTCGCCGCCGACTATTCGACGTTGATCCGTCTGAGGCTGGATCGCATCCGTGCCTGGTAGACCATCTTCCGGGCGGTGCGTCACGATGGCCGGCGCCACCAGGATGGCAATCACCATGAGATTCCATAAGGAGCCGGTGGAGGCAAGGAAGGGGTCGGCTGGATCGGTGGTCGTGGGTATCAGGAGACCTCGAGCGGTCTCCTAGCGGGCAGGAAACAACCCGTACATCCGACAGGAGCGGGGACAAGGGACATTGGGGGCGGTCGAGGGCGAATAGCTCACGACCGAGGGAGAAAGAGAAGGGCCGTCAACCGACGGCCCTTCTCTCATTTTCTCCAACACCAGACCGTCCCTGAATCAGATGTATCAGAGCTCCCGAGGGCCGCTCTTTTCCGCAAGTGGGGGACAAAGGGTCCCTGACTACAGAAAGGGAGAGACATGTCTACGAGTGCCACCCAGCCGGGAACCACAACCGGCGTCGGTCGATCCGGCAAGGGGCTCGGCTTCGCGGCGGCTGCCCTGGCAGTCGTGATCGCCGCCGGCTTCGTTTTTGCCCTCAATCAGGGCGACGAGGCCAGCGTGTCGAACGCCTCGACCCGCGCAGCGGAGATCGCATCCGACCGTTACGACGAGATGGTCCGACAGCTCGAGGCGGCCTACCAGGCCTCCACCAGGCCCAACCCGGCCGCCGAGCTGGAGCGGCTCAACGACCTGGCGTTCCAGGTCAGGGCCCAGCATCCTGCCTTCAACATCGAGAAGACCAAGATGGACCTGGCGGGACAGCTCGTCGAGCACCCCGGGATCTCCCCGGAGAAGACCCAGATGGACCTGGCGGGACAGCTCGTCGGGCACCCCGGGATCTCCCCGGAGAAGACCCGGATCGACTACCTGACCGAGAAGCTCGGTGAGGTGATCTATGTGCCCAGCATCTCCGACCCGGCTGTGGTCGGGTCGCGGAGCAACGGCAACCTCGACATGGTGCGGGCTCAGGAAGAGAGCCGGCAGCCGGCAGAGCTCGATCTGCCCGAGTGGGACAACCGGCTTCCCTGAACCAAGGTCGAGTCACAGTCAGAATCAGTGGGGCCGCCTCCGGGCGGCCCCACCTTCGTGTCCCGGGCACTGCAGGAAGGGCGACGGAGAAGGCCCCCCCCCCGTGGCGGGGGCCGTCTCAACACCGTGAGCGTGGCGCGTTCCGCAGCCGTGTCAGACCGCGGGGCGGACAATGAGGCGCCGCAGGACCGTGGGCCGGTGC
>JBMDXS010000054.1:0-30255 GCA_048595045.1 Acidimicrobiia bacterium | reverse complement strand
AGGGTCGATCCAAAAGAGTCGTGGTCGACTACTGGACCTCGCGGGATCGCACCGATGAGGAGCATCGCCACGCCACCAATGTGATCTTGCGCGTAATCGCCGGCAGGGTCGACGAGCCGCTCAGGAACGAGAACACCGACTAACGCGGCCCTCTGGCCCGAGGATTGCCCTCAACGAGCTTCTCTCTCTTCTTCCCGAGAGATGCCGAGCGTGACGAGCAGATCCTCGTGGAGCTGGAACCAAACCGCGTGATAGGACTCGAAGTTGTCGGCGACATAGGCGTGGTCTTCGACCAGAGCACGATGAAGGGCGGTCGAAAGACGAGTTCCGTACGACCCGAACCGGGTGAGACGGCTGGACAGATCGGCGCAGATCCCTTGTGCTCTGTCGTCGAGCTTGGACAGACGACCAAGCACTCTCGCGTCATAGTGGGAATCTCGGTGGTCGTTGACGATATGGGTGTCACCTACGCGGGCCATCTGCCAGTCCGTGAAAACGGCGAGCAGCAATGGGTTGAGCCTCAGGAATGACTGGTAACTCGTCTGAACCTGGTCAGCGGCTCCGGTGACGGCCAGTTCCTCGTTGTGCATCCTCTCGGCGGTCTCCCGACCCTCGTCGGTCAAGGCCCAGCCTCCGAAGGGCCCTGGTGTGCTCGACGCGAGGCCTTTGCCGTCCAGATCGGCGAGCAGCCGCGTCGTCTCATCGAGTGTGAATCCCGAGGCCGACGCCACCCGCTCTTCGGTGGCGTAGCCGATACATCGCATCGTGTGCATTACGACCAGCTGCGCATCGGATCGATGCGGTTCGCTCACCGCGATCGAGCCTGGCGTTCCGCCGCTAGACCGTCATAATAATCGTCCAGTGGCCCCAGAGCTTGCCTGGTGGCGTCAGGCGGTCGTCTATCAGGTCTATCTCCGATCTTTCGCGGATGACAATGGTGACGGCACTGGCGATATCGCCGGTCTTCGCTCGCGCCTCGGCTACATCCGTTCCCTCGGGGTCGACGCTGTCTGGATAAATCCCTGGTACGTGTCCCCGATGAACGACGGTGGCTACGACGTGGCCGACTATCGGGCCATCGACCCGCAGTTCGGGACGATGGACGAGGCCATTGGGCTGATCGAGGACGCCAGGGGCCTCGGCCTGCCTGTCTTGCTCGATCTGGTGCCCAACCACACCTCGTCCGCGCATCCTTGGTTCGAGGAGGCTCTGGTGTCGGCGCCGGGGAGCCCGGCCCGCGACCGCTATCACTTCCGTTCGGGCCGGGGGCCGAACGGGTCTCGGGCTCCCACCAATTGGGCCGGCCTCTTCGGAGGATCGACATGGACAAGGGTCGACGATGGGGAGTGGTATCTCCACCTCTTCGACCAGACCCAACCCGATCTCAACTGGTCCAGCCCGGAGGTCGCTGCCGAGTTCGAGGACATCCTCAGGTTCTGGCTGGAGAAGGGCGCGGCAGGTTTCCGGGTCGACGTCGCCAATGGCTTGGTGAAGGATCCGGAATACCCGGACATCGGAATCGACGACGGGCATACCCGGGGTGGGGTATCGATTCCGTACTCCGACTTGGACCTGCTCCATGACATCGTGCGTGACTGGCGCAAGGTGGTGGACGAGTACGAGGGGATTCTCGTGGCGGAGGCTTGGGTGGATGGCTGGGATCGTCTCGCCAATTACCTGCGCCCGGACGAATACCACCAGGCCTTCGACTTCGACTTCATGCAGGCGCCGTGGGGTGCGGAGATCATGAAGGGAATCATCGATGCGGCCCTCATCGGCTCCTCCGGTGTAGGTGCGGTGCCCACCTGGGTGTTGTCCAACCACGACATCGTTCGGCAGGTGACTCGATATGCCCTGCCCCAGGATGTCGACCCCAGAGCCTGGCTACTCAAGGGTGACCGGTCACTCCTCGACCCAGAGCTCGGTCTACGTCGAGCCCGGTCTGCTGCCCTGCTCATGCTCGGTCTGCCCGGGTCGGCCTATCTGTATCAGGGCGAGGAACTAGGTCTCCCTGAGGTCCACGATCTGCCGTTCGAGGTCCTGGAGGACCCCACGTGGGTTCGGTCACGGCACACCCGAAAGGGTCGCGACGGGTGCCGTGTACCCCTGCCATGGGCCGCGACGGGACCGTCGTTTGGGTTCGGCACGAACGGGAGCTGGCTTCCCCAACCGGCGGAGTGGGGTTCGCTTTCGGTCGAGGCACAAGACGGTGTCCCCGGTTCCACGTTGGAGTTGTACCGGAAGGCGATCGATCTCAGGTCGCGACATCTGGTGGGGACCGACACGTTCCATTGGGTGGACGCCGGAGACGAGATGCTTGTCTTCGACCGGGGCGAGATGACGGTGGTGGTCAACTTCGGTGCTGATCCGGTGCCCCTCCCTCATGGGGAGATCCTCATCACAAGCGTGCCGGCAAGTGAAGGGGTGCTGCCCTCGCAGGGTGCGGCCTGGCTTCGCTCGGACTGAACCATCCTCCTGCGTTCAGCGTTAACCTCGAACCGATGATCGATTTCAGGCAGCGAATTGGCGGCGATTGGGTGGACGCCCTCGGAGGGGGGAAGTGGGATCTGATCAATCCGGCCACTGAAGAGGTAATCGAGAAGATCCCTTTCGGTGACGGTGATGATGCCTACGCCGCCATCGACGCCGCGGCCGAGGCGTTCCCGGCCTGGTCACATATGACCGCCTACGAGAGGGGGGCGGTCCTGGAGAGGGCGGCGGCCGTCATCGAGGAGAACCTCGACGCATATGCCAAGGTCACCACCGAGGAGTCGGGCAAGCCGCTGGCCCAGGCCAAAGCCGAGTGGCAGACCGCGCCCAACCAGTTCCGCTGGGCGGCGGGGGAGGCCCAGCGTCTCTACGGGCGATGGATCCCATCTCGCGTGGCCAGCCGACGTATCGACGTCACCTATCAGCCTCTCGGCGTGGTGGGGGTCATCACCGCGTGGAACTTCCCGGTCTACAACCAGACCCGGGCCATCTCGTCGGCTCTCGCCGCCGGTTGCACCGTGGTGAGCCGGCCCTCGGAGTACACCCCGCGGTCGGCCATGCTGGTGGCCCATGCACTGGCCGAGTCCGGTCTCCCGGATGGCGTGCTCAATGTCATCAACGGGGACCCGGAGCCCATGGGACAGGCCATGCTCGACGACAAGCGCCTCAAGAAGATCCAGTTCACCGGTTCGACGAGAGTGGGCAGGCTGCTGATGGATGGCGCCTCGCGCACGGTGACCAGGCTCTCGCTCGAGCTGGGCGGCAACGCCCCGGTGCTGGTCTTTCCCGACGCCGGTGACATCGCCGCCGTCGCCCGAAGCGCGATGAGGACCAAGGTCCGGAACAACGGGCAGGTCTGCATCGCACCGCAGCGCTTCTACGTCCACGACTCGGTGGTCGACGAGTTCAACGACAGCGCCGTGGCCACCGCTGAGCAGCAGGTGGTAGGCAACGGGCTCGACCCGGATACCACGGTCGGGCCGCTCATCAATGCCCGACAGCGTGATCGTGTGGTCGATCTCGTCTCGGCCAGTGTCGAGCAGGGGGCACGAGTGCTGACCGGAGGGGACCGCCCCGATCACTCCGGCTACTTCTATCAGCCCACGGTCCTGGCCGACGTCAAGCCCGGGGCACCGGTGCACGAAGAGGAGATCTTCGGGCCGGTCATGCCTGTGATCCCGTTCGACGACGTCGACGAGGCCATCGCCATCGCCAATGCCACCGACTACGGGCTCGCTGCTTACGTGTACACCCGGGACCTGGCCACTGCGTTCAAGGTGAGCGAGGAGCTCGAATTCGGGATGATCGGGATCAACGACTGGCACCCGAGCACACCCGAGGCGCCATTCGGCGGTGTCAAGCAGTCCGGCCTGGGGCGGGAGTCGGGTGTCGAGGGGATTCACGAGTATGTGGAGCCCAAGACCCGTTACTTCGGGGGGATGGGCTGAGACTCCCCGGGCGCCGCATCGCTCATACGTGACGCACAGCAGTGATCTAGGGGGCGGGTGATGACCGAGCCGGCCGTCACTTCATGGAAGCTGGCCTTGATCGGCTTCGCGGCCGGGCTCCTCTCCGGCGGATTCGGGATCGGGGGCGGGATCATCCTCGTTCCGCTGCTCGTGGCGGTGGGGATGGGACGGCACCGGGCCCACGCCACGTCCCTGGCCTCCATCTTCCCCATCGCTGCCGCGGGGGCGATCGTCTTCGCCCTGTCCGGCGAGGTGGACATCGGCCTCGGAGTGGCGGTGGGCCTGGGCGGAGTGGTCGGCTCGATCGGCGGGGCGTCACTGATGAACCGGATGAGCACGCGATCGCTCAGCATCTTCTTCGGCCTGGTTCTCCTGGCTGCCGGGATCCGGATGATCGTGAGCAGCGACCCTCTCCCTTCCAGCAGCGGTCTCGACGATCTCGCGCTCGCTGCAGTCGCATTCGGAATCGGCCTGGTCTCCGGTTTTTTTGCCGGTGTCGCCGGGATCGGCGGTGGTGTGGTCATAGTGCCGGCGACAGTGATGCTCCTCGGATTCAGCCAGCATCAGGCCCAGGGGACGTCGCTGCTGGCCATCATCCTCACCTCCATTGCCGCCACCATCATCAACCGCAAGAACCGGCGGGTGAGCCTCACGGATGCGGTGACCGTCGGGTTCGGTGGGGTGGCCGGTTCCCTGCTCGCCTCCAGGGTGGCCCTGGGGATCGACGGCCGGATCCTGTCCGTCGCGTTCGGGGTGTTGGCCGTCCTGGTCGCGCTCCGGACCCTCTATCGCGACCTGATCCGGCGTCGGGAGCCTGCCCCATCGGTCGAGGCCGCCTAGCCGATGGTCACACCGGCGTCACGCAGCTCCTGAACGGCACGTCTGCCATCCCCGGGCTTTCGATCCATCGGCGCGCTCGCCTCGGCCACGACCGAGGTGTTGAACCTCTGGATCGATTCGAGCGCCGTCGCCTTGACACTCCCTTCCAGGGTGAGCCCAACGACGACCACCCGTTCGACCCCGCGTTCCTCGAGCATGGCGAGCAACGGAGAGGGGATGTCCTGGCCGTTGTCAGTGTCCCGGATCGTGAAGGCGGAGTACCAATCTTCCCCGCCCGCACCCCGGCGCACCACCGGGCCCGAGACCTGCAGTCCCGGGTGGAGCTCGGCGCCCCAGGTGTCCTGGACACAGTGCACCGGCCAGGTAGGGCCTTCGGTGGCGGCCTCCGAAGCGGACAGGGGATGCCAGTCTTGGGTGTACACCACGAAAGCACCAGCCGACAGAGCCCGCATGATCTCGATGTTGACCCTGGGCACCACCGACTCGGCGCCCTCCACGAAGAGGCTTCCATCCGGGTCGGCTAGGTCGTTCTGAACGTCGACTATCACCAATGCAGTAGTGGTGTCGTAGCTGATCACCGACGAGAGGCTAAACCGCGAACCCAGGGCTCTGGACTTCGCTGAGCGAAGTCTGCAACCCTGGGTCCCGGCGTTGGTGGCGAGTCAGCCGTCCTGGGTCAGGCCTGCCGGTCGTCCGTGTCGGTTTCTGATGTTCGCCTCACGAACACCGGCACCAGGACGGCAATCCCGATCACAACGAGGAGGGCCGGCCAGAACCAGGCACCGAGAGAGGTGATCATCTCGATCAGGTCCACGGGGGTCTGCGGGATGAGGAAGGCGAGCCCGAGGACGACGGCCACCACTCCCGAGATGAAGGATATGGCATCGAACTTGTGTGATTTCATCGTCATGTTTCCTTTAGTCAGCGCCGAGCCACGTAGATGTCGATGTTGCCCAGGTCCACCTCGGCGTCGAGTGTGACCGTGCCCCTCGGTCCCGGGTTGTCGAAGGTGAGCCCAGGGCTGCCCAGCCCGGAGGACTCCCGACCGAACGCTGCCACCCTGCCGATATCGACGTTGGCCTCGCCTTCCAGCCCCACTCCTGGAGGCAGGAGGATCTCGAGATTCCCCGCATCCACCGAAACGCTCAGGTCGACATCCTCTCCGGACCAGGGCAGGTCGGTCAGGTCGATCATCAGATTCCCGACCTCGTGCGTGTAGCCGCTCTCCAATTCGGCGAACGAGTCCGGCGCGTAGGTCCGGTCGAAGTTTTCACTCGTCCACTCGTATTCGAACGCAGGAGAGAAGAGCATGGTCGGTATGAGGATCGCCGCCGGGATGATCAACCATCTGGCCCGGCCGACGAATCCACCGACGATCAAGCCCACACCGAGGATCGTCAAGGCCAGGGCCACGTAATGGCGAGGTTGGGGTTCGATCGGGATACCCGGGATGTTGTCGAGGATGGCAAGGACCCCCAGGGCGACCAGCAAGACGCCGATCGTGATCCGGCCCAGATAAGAGGTCTCCCTGGGTCTGGGGGCCGCGGGCGGGAGGACCGGCGGTGTCGGGGTCGGGGTGGGCGGGGGACCCTCCCCCGAGTCCGTACCCGACGGCGTTGTGGTCACGAGGCTCGATGCCAAGGCTGCATCCGTGCTCGATGTCTCTGTGGTGGTCACTTGTTGAACTCCCTCCTTGTCGTCGCCGCCCGTGCCATCCGGATTTCTCACCAGGCGCGGGAGATCGCCCGTATAGAGGAGCACACCCACGACTAGCAGGGCGACCGCCCAGACCATCCCCCCGGAGAGGAAGGTGAAGTTGTCGAGCAGGATGAGCGCAGCGATGAGGATGAGGCCGATCCCTATCCAGGACCTCGACCCCGATGCCCCCGAGAAGACCCGTTGCGCCGGGGTCTCCACCTCATCCTCGGCTCTGATCAGGAACCATCCGGCCGCATACAGGGCAAGCCCGAGCCCACCGGCGAATATGAGGGCGACGAATACGATCCGCAGCAGGAGAACCGGCAGGTCATAGCGGTTGGCGATGCCTTGGGCCACACCGGCCACGATCCGACCTTCCGAGGGCCGAACCACCTCTCTGACAACGACCGGGGGAGGGCTTGCCTCCACGTTGGTGTTGGTCTGTTCCATGCCACTATTCGACCGAATTGCTCTGGGTCTCGCAATCGGGGACGACCCTGAGAAACACCCGAGGTCTTCAGGGATATCCCTTATTGAGGTTGGGCCCGGCCCCCGCGATGATCAACTCGTGAAAACCAAGCGGGATCTCCACCTGAGACGACGCGGGGGTGACCGTGTCGTTGCCGGCGTCGCCGGGGGCGTTGCCGATGCCCTGGGCGTGAGTGACGCGTTCGTGCGTGCCGCGTTCATCACCCTGACCACGGTCTGGGGGCTCGGGATCCTCGTATACATGGCGATTTGGCTGGTTACGGTCGACAGGGTCGAGGACACCGAGCCCGAGATGGTCGAGCTGCAGCAGGCCATCGGCCTCGGTGTCGCATTCGCCGGGTTGATGATCCTGCTCGGGACGATGGGCTTGTGGCCGTCGAACGTGCTCGTGATCACCGTCGGCGCCCTCGCCTTCGGGACCGCCGCCCTCACCGATCGCAACATGCCGGGCCCTCTCGCCGCTCTGATCGATCCCACCGTCGAGAAACCCGGGCGGCTTCGCATGTTGTTCGGGGTGGCTTTGCTGATCGGGGGTCTCGCCGTCTTCGCGGCCAATGTCGGCCCGCTATATGAAGTCGGGCCGGTAGTGCTCTCTGTGGCGCTCACCGGGATCGGCATCTTCGTGGCGTTCGGGCCGTGGGTCGCTCGTCTCGCCAGTGACTTGGGCACCGAGCGAAGGGAGAGGATTCGCCAGGAGGAGCGGGCGGAGATGGCGGCTCATCTCCACGACTCGGTGCTCCAGACTCTGGCACTGATCCAGCGAAGCGACGACCCGGCGCGTATGTCGATACTGGCCCGCCACCAGGAAACGGAGCTCCGTGACTGGCTGTTCGGGAACGCACCACTGGACGGGGCAGACCTCCTCTCCACCGCTCTGAAGGATGCGGCCCGCAAAGTCGAAGCCGACCACCAGGTCCCTGTCGACGTCGTGGTGGTGGGGGATCACACCTTGAACGAGTCGACCCGTGCCCTGCTCGGCGCGGCCAATGAGGCGATGGTCAACGCCGCCAAGCACTCTGGGGCCGAGCGAATATCACTCTATTTCGAAGCAGAAAATGGCTCGTTGGCGGTCTACGTCACGGACCAGGGCAGAGGATTCGAGCCGGCTGGCGTCGCCGGGGACCGGCGGGGGATCGCCGAATCGATCAGGGCACGTGTGGAGCGGGCCGGGGGAGAGGCGCGCATCGACAGCGAGCCAGGGGAGGGGACCGAGGTGATCCTCCGGATGCCGGCGGCGGTGACATGACAAAGCTGTATCTGGTCGACGACCACCGGCTGTTCCTGGCCGGGGTCAAGGCCGAGTTGTCGGAGGAATTCGTGATCGTGGGCGCGGCCTACGACGTGGACTCGGCCATCGAGGAGATCCGCGGGCTCGACCCCGATGTCGTGCTGATCGATGTCCACATGCCCGACGGGGGCGGCATTGCCGTGGTCGAAGGGGTGGGAGAGACCAATCCCGATGTCAAGTTCCTGGCGTTGTCCGTCTCCGACCTGGCCGAAGACGTGATCGCCATGATCAGGGCAGGAGCCCGTGGCTATGTGACCAAGACCATCGAGCCACAGGAGCTAGCCGATGCGGTGCGGCGGATCGATGCCGGTGATGCGGTGTTCTCGCCACGACTGGCCGGGTTCGTGCTCGACGCCTTCGCCGGGGCCATGCCCAGCGAGGAGGATCCCGAGCTCGACCAGCTCACGTCCCGTGAGAAAGACGTGCTCCGTTTGATCGCGCGCGGCTTCGCCTACAAACAGGTGGCACGCAAGCTGAACATCTCCATCAAGACGGTTGAGACTCATGTCTCGGCTGTGCTCCGCAAGCTCCAGTTGTCCAACCGCCACGAGCTGGCACGGTGGGCGTCGAAGCGACGGATCGTTTGACCTAGACCGATTGGAGCGAGGGACGGCTGGTCACCTCGACACCACTCAGCGCCACCCAACCCCCGATCCTCAGAACCGGGGCATCAGGATCGGTGGCGGGTCGGGTCAGGTCCTCGAACCGTCCGGCAGCGAGGGCGCCATCGAAGACCACCTTCCAGCCGGGGGGGATCACCAGGCTCAATCCACCGAAGACGACCAGGATGTCGAGATAGATCCCGGTCGGGGCGGGCATCACGCGACGCACGTCGAGGTGGGTCCCACCAAACGCTGTCGTGATCTTCCCCCCGAAGAATGGCTTGGCGGTCGAGATCAGGTTGGAGGTGCCGAAGATGTTGACGAGGTCGATCTCCTCGGTGTCCTCGGCGGCATGGGATTCGAGGATGAGCTTTGCGGCAACGGCCAGCCCGAGTATGGCGATGAGCGCCAGGCGAACCAGACGGAACAATAAGCGGAACACGGGCTCAGATTAGGGGGACAGGCGCTCGCCGGCCTCGACGGCGAAGGGGAGTCTGTTGGCCGCAGGGGCCAGCGGGCATGACCACCGCTCCGAGTACACACACGATGGGTGGTAGGAGTAGTTGAAGTCGAGCACGATCTGATCTCCCTCTTGCCCGAGGTCGGCGCCCTTCACAGTGTCGAGCAGATAGCGGCCACCACCGTACGTGATCGCGCCATTGGTGGTGTCACGGAAGGGGAGGAAGATCCCGCCTCCGTACGCATCGAGCCATAACACCTCGAGCGTGGCGTGATGGCCGGAGACGTCGAACTCGATCTCCCCGATCTCGAGGAACCGGGTGCTGCCCTCGGCGGAGTGGCCCAAGGTGGCATCGGCCCCTTCTTTGGGGATGAACGTGCCGATGGTGCGCCAGTCCGGGTCGTAGGGGAAATAGGACAGCCCGTCGAATTCGCCCCCGTCCTCCATCGGTGATTGGGGATGGCCATCGAAGAGCAGGTCACGGGCATGCACCCACTCGTGCCGGGTCCCGGCACCAGGCCCATCTCGTCGCACCTGCCGATACATCTCATGGACGCGGCGTCGGTAGTCCCAGAGATCGAGCGCCCACTGATCCCATTCACCGTCCATCTCGGCACAAACCTACGGGCTCTCCTAATTGCCTTGACGGATCGCCCATCAGAAGGCAATCTTGTCCGCGTCGAGAGATAAGAGGCCCCTATGAAGCAGCGGATGACGAATCCCAACGGAAACCCAGGGCATTTCAACGCGCCCATTTCCGCTGCAGGCGGCAATGTGCCGAATGCCCATCGGCGGCCTCGAGTCACATGATGTGACATCCAGCAACTGTCTGTTGTGAGGCCGCCGGAGATCCCGGCGGTTTTTCTTTTCCGCACCGATCAGACACGAAGGACTCGACGTGAAACAACAATTGACAGAACTACAAGAGCTCGGACGATGTAGTCACGAGGGCAGCCACGAGCTGTTCTTCTCCGAGAAGCCGGCGGATCTTGCCGCGGCCCAGCGCATCTGCGACCGGTGCCCGGTCCGGATCAAGTGCCTCGAGGTGGCCTTACGCGACGGCCACGAATGGGGTGTGTGGGGCGGCGTCATCTTCTGGGATGGACTGCCCTATCACCGGCGTCGGAGCCGGGGACGTCCTCGTCGATCCGAGGCAGGTCTACCCATCGAGGCAGACACCAGGGAGCTCTGGGAGCAGGTCAAGTCGGCGTGACCTCGCTCTGTGCTGTGCCGGCAGAGCAGGGTCTAGGAGACAGCCAGCTCCCGGAGCCCTCCGGGAGTGGACGGGTGGCGCATCTTGGCCAGCGCCTTGGCTTCGATCTGGCGGATGCGCTCCCGGGTGACGTTGAAATGCCTGCCCACCTCGTCGAGCGTCGCCGGCTCCTGGTTGCCGAGCCCGTAGCGCATCTCGATGATGGTGCGCTCCCGGTCGGTCAACCGCTCCAGCACGAACTGGAGGTTCTCGATGTTCAGCTTCGAAGCGATCAATTCGAACGGGGCTGCCGCCTCGAGGTCTTCGATGAAGTCGCCCAGCATGGCGTTGTCGTCACCCACCGGCTCGAAGATCGAGATCGGCTCCGGGGCGACTTTCCTCGCCTCGCGGATCTTCTCCACCGTCAGCCCGGACTCCTCGGAGAGCTCGTCATCGGTGGGTTTGCGACCCAGTCGCTTGGTCAGGTTGGCCTCGGAGGTCTGCATCTGGCTGATGGTGTCCATCATGTGGACCGGGACCCTGATCGTTCGGCTCTTGTCGGCGATGGCACGGGTGATCGCCTGACGGATCCACCAGGTCGCGTAGGTGGAGAACTTGAACCCCTTGCGGTACTCGAACTTCTCCACGGCACGGATCAGACCTAGGTTGCCCTCCTGCACCAGATCGAGGAAGGGAAGACGGGCATGTCCGTAACGCTTGGCGATGGAGACGACGAGCCGCAGGTTGGAACGGATGAAGGTCTGCCGCGCCTCTTCCCCGGCCCGTACCAGCTGGGCCAGCTGGCGACGCTTGGCCTGGTCCTTCTCTGAATCCAGGGCCAGCTCGGCTTTGCGCCCGTCCTCGATGGCCTTGGCCAGGCGCACTTCGTCTTCGGCGGTGAGGAGGGTGTACGAGCCGATGCCGTCTAGATACTGGCGGATTGCCTCGTCGCTGACTTCACGTTCGATGGAGCTACTTCTTCCCATGCCTAGGCCTCCGGCCAGAGTAGGAACACCCCTGGCCACACTTTGGGATTGTCAATGTCATGTATCGACAGGGAGCGGCCAAATGTTGAATGGGCTCAGGGGCTTATTTCTCGTAGAATTTCTGGGTCCCCACCGTGCCTCCGGGCACGTCGCGGGCGTTTAGCTCAGTTGGCTAGAGCACTGCCCTTACAAGGCAGGGGTCGGCGGTTCGAGTCCGTCAACGCCCACCAGGGAAGTCCCTGCGATGGCTGGGGATGCCGCCTGTGCCGGGTCCGATACGCCTAGGTGTGACACGACCCGCGTCCACATCGCGTCCACATGCTGGCCACAGAAGCGACAACCAGGGACTCGATAGGTCACTGCTCTGTTGTCGCTGCTCGTGAAGATAATCACCCGAGAATCGAACCTACGTTCGATACAGTGGCGGATCATGACATCTGCGTCAGCCAATCAGCAGGGAGGCGCCAGTCCATACGGATCAGCCCGCGACCTCCCGTCGTTCCAGGAGATGTTTGAGCAACTACAGGGAGCCAAAGTGCTCACGCGGTTCATCGCCAGACAGGAACGACCGAGAATTCTGCAGATCGAGCGGGACGTCGACCGCCTAGTGGCAGTGGTTGACGGCTTCTATGAGCGGCTAGGCCCTCGAAACTGGGTCTTTCATGACATGATGTCGCTCGATGACATCCAGATGATTCTTGCTGAGACCTCGAGTGAGCGCGAAGCCGAAGACCGACTCATTGACCTCTACCGAGAAGATGAGACTCTCGATCGATGGATCATGGGCATCAAGCAGCATGAGGGCCTGCGCGCCCGGCTTCATCAGATCGAGCGAGCGAAGGAGCATTATCGAAACAGCCAGTACGACAGCTGCACTCTGCAGCTGATTGCGGTCATGGACGGATTCGTCAATGACTTCGAGCCGTCTGTCCGCCAAGGACTCGCGTCGCGGGATCCTGACGAGATGGCAGCGTGGGACAGTGTTGTCGGCCACCACATGGGACTAACCCACACACTGAAGACATTCACCAGGACCATCAAGAAGAGGATCGACGAGGAGGTGTTCGAGGTATACCGCCACGGAATCGTTCACGGGTCAGTGACCCGATTCGACAACGCAGTAGTTGCCACCAAGGCATGGAACATGCTTTTCGCCGTCGCTGACTGGGCTCGCGCCACAAGAAAATCGGCCCAGCCGAAGAAGGTACGACCTTCGTGGAGTGATACCTGGTCGATGCTCCAGCGCCATGCGGCCTACAAGAAATACCAGGAGAGATATGAACCAACATCTATCACTCCCGCCTCTGCTGATTTCGCGGAGAGTGAGGTGGTGGAGGCGGCGAGTGAGTTCTTTGAGGCTTGGGAGAATCGTCGGTGGGGCCATGTTGCCCGGTTCGAGCCGCCGATCCTTGCCGGTCTTGGATCCGATGGGGAGAGAGCCAGGTTCGCAAGAGATACATTCAGCCAATACGAGTTGGGACATTGGAAGCTCGAGTCAATCGAGTTCGAGCAGGCGAGCACAGCTGATATCAACGTCACGGCAACTATCAACACCGAGGCCCGCAGGATGAGGCTTCGGATGATCCTGTGGAACTCCGAGGGCAAGCTCGCCATACCTGATGAAGACGGAGCGGAATGGCGGGTGGGTGTGTGGGCTCCGAACACTTTCTTTGACTCTTGATCGGAGTTGGGGTCCGGGTCCTCTCACCTTCAGTCGAGTCCGATACCTCCAGGTCTTCCGCGTGAGTTGTTCCGCCCAGTTGGTGAGGCTGCCCATGGAGCCTCAAGCCCTTCGGCCGCCTCTCTGTCCAGCCCTTCATAGAGATGGCCATAGACATCGAGGACCGTCTTGACGCTGGTATGTCCGAGCCTCGCTGCGATGACTGCAGGATGAGTCCCTTGTTCGATCAAGAGGGCCACGTGGCTGTGCCTCAGATCATGAAAACGCATCGGTTCCCCAACCGAATGAGAGACGCCTGGCTTCCAATAGCGCCGGCGGAAGGCTCGTCTCAGTGCGCCTCCCTCTGGTGAGGTGAAGACCAGGCCCTTGTCCGGCGACGGCCACTCCTCGAGATGCTGCTCCAACGAGCGGGTGAGCCAGGCGGGGAGTGTCACTCGTCGGCGAGCGGCACGGGTCTTGGGTTCGCCGAAATGAAGGTGTCCATTGACCTCAGAAAGGCTGCGGACGATCTGGATGTGATGGCCTTCAATGTTGAAGTCGTCGACACGTAGGGCGGCCAGCTCGCCGAATCGAGCTCCGGTGTAGGCACCGGTGAGGACGAGCGCTTTGAACCGAGGATTGATCGCATCGGCGAGCTGGTGGATCTCGGCGGGGGAGAGGAATCGCATCTCTGCGGTGTCGCTGGCGGGGAGTTGGACTCCGCGGCATGGCGTTCGCAAGATCACGCCGGAATGCACCGCGGCGTCGAACGTCCGGCACAGCAGCTGATAGGCCTTGCGGATAGTCGCCGGTGCGTACCCCTTCTCGGCGAGGTCGGCGACTCATCGCTGGATGTGGATCGGTTGGATCGAACGGAGGGGCGTTGTTCCGAACGTCGGGACGAGCAGGTTGCGGAAATAGGACTCGTCCCGCGCTTTGGTGGAAGGTCGTCGGTTGATCCGCGCGGCCTCAGCTTGCGGCAGCCACTCATCGAAGCGGATCTTGCCCAGTGCCGAGTCGATGTATCGCTCGGCGAGGATCTCACTTTCGACAGCCGTCAGGTGTCGCTCGGCGTCGATGCGTCGTCGGAAGTTCTTGGAGCGCTGAATGCCGGCGGGGTCACGCCACCTCGCCTGCCAGGCCTGCTGGCCGGATCCATGGACGACTCGTCTGATCGATCCCACAGCGCAAGGCTGCGTCGGGACCCTGTCATCAGAGTGTCAGTAGCCCTGTCAACCGACTCCCGGTAGGCAGGAATCGCTCGGCAGACAAGGGTCGGTCTCGGCGAGTCACCCGCATGACAGGGTTGCCCAGCAATCTCGAAAGCACTGTGACCCTGAGAATGGAGAGCGACTTGCACCGGCGACATTTCCCCACAGGTCTCGCTCAACCAGCTTCGAGCGACCTCATGGATGAACGCGCACAACCCTGTCAAACACACACGCACCTGCAACGAGTTGCAGCGGTCCACTGGTTAACCGGAGACGGTGAGTAATGGCTTTGGATCGTGGCACCTTGGCTCGGATCGATCGACGGGTTCTCACTGAATTCGATCACTCTGACGGCGTGCAGGTGGTGAAGGTGCCGGTGTCAGACGCGGTGTGGTCGACGTGGCGCCGCTACTGCGATGTGCTGGGTGTCACGATGGGGCAGGGCGTTGGCGCCCTGATCAGCTACGAGCTCGCCACCGTTGTTGACGAAGCGCCCGAAGCTATGTTCGACCTCCAGCGGGCCTCGCAGGAACAGGCGGAGCGACTCGACGCTCGGGAGCGTGATCTGGATGACAGGGCCGCGCAGTTGCGAAGAGCCGAAGATCTAGTGCACGAGCGCGAGGTTCGGCTCCTGTCGAGGTCGGCGGGGGCCTCAGGCGCGCGGATCGTTGTGAAGGTGGGAAGAAACGATCCGTGCCCCTGCGGCTCGGGCCTCAAGCACAAGCGGTGCCACGGGTTCTAGTCCTCACAGTGGTGAGACCATTCGCGACACTTGAGTGTGCTGCCGGGATCAACCGTTCAACCAGGTGCGCCTAGGAGTCTGCCGGCGGCGGGATCTCGACCTCGGTGTCGTTGTGCTCTTCGCCGTACACCGGGTCTGATGTCCCGTGGACATCAACACTCACTTCGTAGAGGGCTTCTCCTTGCGTGTCGAAGGCACGAAGGGCGACAGGTCCGACGTACTCGCCGACCTCAAACAGCACTGTTTCGCCGAAAGGCCGCTGCCAGAAACTGCGCCCGTCGTCGAGGTCGAGTACCACAACGGTTGTCCCGGTTGGTAGTGCGAACCAGGTGACATAGGAACCCACGAACCCGCCTTCTGAGCCATCCACATGCAGGCCACCACTCGTGCTGCGACCCTCAGGGGTGTCGCCGGGACCGGTGCAGAAGCCTCCACCTCCAGTGGTGGAACTATCACCGACGGTGATGCACAGATGAGGTCCGACACCTCTGAGTCGATCGAACCAACTGACCCAGCCGTTCGTGTGGAGGAACACCGACCGGCCACCGACGTCACCGATGTAGACAACGGGCACATCTTCGGGATCCACTCTCGGGTCGAACAGCGGTGCAACCTGTTCCAGTCGCTGCTCAGCGCCGAGTGCCATCATGTCAAAGCTGGCTTCAGGGGCTGGAAGACCCCCGTAGACGGTGAGTGTTCGGGATAGGGTCTCGACCTCAGCAATTGGGTCGTCTGTGATAGGGACCTCGACGTCTCCGTCGATCAGCAGCCGGGTCGGAGTCTCTGGCCCCTCGGCCGCAGCGATACGAGGCAAAGCGGGCACCATCAGTGACACCGCCACAAGGACGACTACCAGAGTCGTTCCAAGCGAGATAAGACTCTGTTGAACACGCCGATGACGAACCTTCCGCTTCACCGCCTTCAACGAGCCGGATGCAGCAGGTACCGCCGCCATCTCATCATCGAGATGACGTGAAAGGAGTTCGCTAGTCATCTTCCTCGACCTCCAATCGAAGAATCTCCAGAGCACGTGACAGTCGGCTCTTCACTGTTCCGACTGGCACACCCAAGGCGTCAGCGACCTGGCTTTCCGACCAGTCGTTAACCACCCGTAACACCACAACAGCGCGCTGCTCTATCGACAAACCGTTGATCCTCTCTGTGAGGTCCGGCCGGGGCGTGTCAGGAACCCACGATGCGAGGCCACTCTCCGGCACAAGCCTCTTCCGTTCGCGGCCCCTGCGCCTGATCTGATCGACGGCCCAGTTAAACGACACCTTGTACACCCATCCAGCCAGGTTCCGGTCGGCACTCAAATGACGCCAGCGAGCCAAGGCCCGAGCCATTCCCTCATCAACCGCTTCACGGGCGAGTTCGTGATCCCGGATTGTGAGGGCCAGCGTTCGATAGGTCTGATCCCAGGTTTCTCGGTAAAAGGAATCGAACCCCTCGTAACCCGTCTTCTCCTTCATCCGAGCAGATCGTGGCACCGCAATGTCCATGTCGTCAGACATACGCCCACGACCCCCAACACGTTCCACATGGGAGCGCATGGTCGACAAATCCAAGACGCTCGTGGTCGGCTTTGTCACCGCCCACATTGGAACTCATGGTTGGGTCCTGGGCGTGAGCAATTGCCCGGTACCCCGGGGAGGTCCTCAGACAGTCGCGGGAGTCCGGAAAGCGGCGTCTGTCCGTCGACCTCCAGTTTTCAGTTGGGATGGTCGGGAACCCCGCCAGAGTGTTGACTCATATCCTCCAACTGATCGGGGTAGGTCAATGCTGCTTTAGACGATCGCGTCCACAACGCGTCCACAAGACAACGCGAGACGACGAGCAGTGTCGCGAAACGATGTGAGGAAAAACGCCTGGTGGAGGACGCATTCCGCAGAAGCGCCCAGGTTGCCAGACCGGCCGATAGGCCCTTACAAGGCATGGGTCGGCGGTTCGAGTCCGTCAACGCCCACCTCGATTTTCTTCCTTTGGTGGTTGGGGACTCGGGAGAAATGTGCTTCAGATCCAGGCCCTGATGTACTCCGCCGCCCGATTGGGGTGATAGAAGATGCTGTGGCTAGCTCCTTGTAGAACGTCAGGGCTCTCATCACGAAGGGCAGCCAATCCCGTAGCGACAGTCCGAAAGATGGGCAGGGACGCCGTTCCATGGGAAAAGCGAAGTGTGACAGGACAATCCGCAACCGCATCCGGGTCAAAGCCCTCCCCAGTCAGCGGGAGATCCCCACGTATCAACGACTCGGCGTTTGCACCAGTTCGACCGACAAACCACTCCTTGCCAGGTGGCGGTGTGAATAGAGACGTCAGGTTATCTATGGAACTGACTGCTTCCCGTCCGAGCGCGTCGGTCGCTCCCCGCCAGTCGCCAGGATGCGATTCGAGATGGCGGTCCACAGAGAGTTCGACGCGACGTCGGAGCAACTCTCCACCTTCCGCCATACCGAAGATCCCAGGCTCGTAGCACAGGACCGCCTTCAACGGTCCAGGGTTTAGGAGGGCAAGCCTCAAGGCAACGATGCCGCCGGCGCTTGCTCCCAGAATCACGACGTCACCCAGATTGAGCTCGTCGATCATTGCTGCGGTGTCGGCTGCGTGCCGAGCTGAATCCGAGGGCCAGTCGGCGCGATCGCTCCGTCCGGTTCCTCGCCGGTCGTAGGTGACCACGGTGTGAGACTCCGCGAGTCGTTCTGCGATTCCCCGGTACACCTCGGCGTCCTCATCGGCTGCTCCTATGAGCAGCACGGGGGCTCCGGAGCCGCGGACCTCCGTATATATCCGGGCCCCGTCAACCTCAATCCACTGGACAGTGGGCTCTGCTGCGCCGCACAACGCGTCTGGATTCACACCCGACGATGCCATCGCTCCCATCAGACTATGGCCTTCATGAAGCCCGCATCCGATGGCACGCAGATCACCAAGTATGAGTGAATACGACGGATTCTCCCTGGCCACAGAAACTCCCGGTAGGTCCTTACCAGGCAGAGGTCGGCGGTTCCAGTCCCTCGACGCCCACGAAGGGAGTGCCCGGTACTCGCCAATGAGCGGCGGACGTGGTTTCGGCGCTTCGGCGGATACAAGCGAGAGCGGGCGGCTGCTCCGCCCGCTCTCGTCACCAATCGTGAATCGTACGTTGTGCGCCGATTCCCATCGGCGGCTCGGTATCAGGTCCCGAACGTCCCACTGATGGTGTGCGATACCCCCGCACCCGTGATGACCACGTTCGTGTAGGTGATACTCAACAGCGTTGCCGTCTGTCCGGGTGGGCAGCTCAACGAGGTCGGTGGCGGCGTGACAGTGAGACTCCCTGTCACCTGCCCGTTTCTCACCGGGAAGGTCCCTGACGCCGACGCTTGAGCCGTTGTATCCGTCTTCTTCGGATCCGCCGGGATGTTCTGCCCGTTGTTGACACAGGCGTCGGTGCGTGTCGCCGTGGCGCTCACTGTGATGTCCACGGTTGCGAAGCTACCGAGCCCGCTCATCTTGAAGTCCACGACCAGGTTGGGTGAGTCGAACGTTGCGGTGGTGAACTGCGGCATGAACTTGGGGCTGGCGACCGCCAGAGCCGGGACCGCTAGCAGTGACAGCGTCAGCACCGCCAGCATGATGGTCATTCGTTTCATTTCAATCCTTTCTTGGGCGCCGCGAGGCGACAGTCGCGGCTCCCGGATTTCTGCATGTCTGTCAGAGGCGATCAGCAGGCTGGATCGAACTTGCTTCATCTCGGAGTGAGCCAATTCAGTGGTGGCGCGATCGCTCCCCCGATGCGCGAAGCTCCTTTCGCCGGATATGACGTGGAATATCAGACGCGGTGTGGAAGAGACGTGCTCGTGGTGTTGCCGGAGCGTCGCCCGCAAGCGTGGGTCATCAGCCCCGGGGGGCGTCGAGATTCCCGCGATATGCGGTGGTGGCCTCACCCATGGCGTCCTCGATCTGAAACGACGGCCCAACGCCAAGCTCTCGATCGAGAACCGCACACAACTCGGCGTACCGACTCATCGCTTCTCCTCGATTCCCTTCGGCGGCCAGGACGTGTATCACCGCCCGATGGGCGCTTTCCCGAATTGGGGCTCCTTCTACCGCCAATAGGGCAGCCTCCATGGCTTCGGCATACCTGCCGGCCCCGGCCAGACGCTCGCTCAAGTACTCCAGAACATGAAGTCTGAGCTGCCTGAACGATTCACGCTCGTGCTCCACCCAGACTTCATCCCATTGCGGAAGGAGGTCGTCGGTGAAAGCCGACAGCGGTGCATCGTCATCGTCGAATGAGGGGTCCAGCAGGCGGTGTGCTCTCTCACGGCGCTCATGGAGATCGACTCGCAGCGGCTGAGCGAGCTGTAGGCCGTTCGGCACGGTCTCGAGGATCGCTCCGCGTAGAGAGCCCAAGCTGGAGAGGGCAGAGCGCAGGTTGGAACGGGCCGCGGTCTCGGTGGAATCCGGCCAAAGCGTCCCGGCGGCCAAGGCGCGTTCTGCCGCGCTCTCATGATTGAGCGCCAACATCGCCAGCAGTCGTTGCGCCGGAATCGAGATGGTCCTCGGGACGTCATCGATCGAAATATGGAAACTCCCCAAGAGTCGAATACTCAGCCGTCCGACCCCGGATTCTCCTGAGTTCGCCTCCGCCACGATCGGCTACTCCTTGGCGACCGGCCAAACCGGTGGCCACTGGCATGCCCGCCCCGAGCTTGATGATGCGCAGTACTCCACAGCATATGCGGTGAGACCGAATCGCGGCCCTGGGACAGATCAGCGTCGAGCAGATGTCACCCCGGTGCCGTTTGGGTCGTCGGTAGGGCATGTGGCACAGAGCGCTGATTCCCGGCTCGGCCCGGCCCGGATGGGTGGCACTCAGCGCACGAAGAACCCACTGCCCAGGGGGTCTTTCGGATCCAGCCAGAGCTCATTCCGCCCGGTGATGTGGGCCGTCCCTTTCACCTCGGGGACTACGGCCGGGATGTCTCCTACCTCCGCCTCCTCGACGACCCGTCCCGCGAACGCGCTTCCCAGGATGCTCTCCACCATGATCTCCTCCCCGACCCCGATCTCCCTCCGGGCATGATGGATGGCGAGCCGCCCACTGACTCCCGTTCCGGTAGGGGAACGGTCGACCTCCCCGTCTGCGAACACGCAGACATTTCGTGAATGATGGGCCGGGTCCTCGGGAGGAGCGACAAAAATCACCCCGTAGAGGAAGCCTAGGCCCGGGTCCGCCGGATGGGTGATCGGTCGCGTCTTCATCAGTGCCGTCTTGATGGCTCGACCGGCCTCGATCAGCCGGGGGGCTTCTTTGGGGGTCAGCCGCAGCCCGAGATCGGCGGCCGTCACGTAGGCGTAGAAGGCGCCACCGAAGGCGAGGTCGTACCTGACCTCGCCGATCGCGGGCACGTCGACCCTCTCATCCAGGGCGGCCACGAACGAGGCCACGTTTCTGAACGAGATCTCTCCAACCACGCCTTCGCCCACGGTCGCGGTGGCCACGATGCGACCCGCCGGCGTATCGATCCCGATCGTGGTCTCGGGCCCTGGAGACGGCAGCATGCCGGTGTCGAGAGCCACCTTGGTCAGGGCGATGATGCCGTGACCGCACATCGTCGAGAACCCTTGGTTATGGACGAAGAGAACGGACATGTCGCTGGCGGGATCGAGAGGGGGGCCGGGGAATCCGCCGTACATGTCGGCATGTCCCCGTGGCTCCCACATCAACGCCTTCCGCAGCCCGTCGAGGTGCTCCTCGGCGTACCGACGTCGCTCCAGCATCGTCGCCCCAGGAATCTCAGGCAAGCCTTCCACGACCACCCGGAAGGGCTCACCGCCGGTGTGGGAGTCGATCACGACCAGCCGTGCCCAATCCGACGGCGGCTCCCAAACCAGCGGCGCTCTTCGGTCCAAGCGGGTGAGCATAGGAAGGGTGCCCGAGAGCCGAGGCCACGGGGACAACTACCCTGAACCTGCCCCATGGAGATGACGAGCTTCGCCGACCTGCTCGATGTGCAGGACCTCGATCTCCAGATCGATCGTCTGCTGGAGAGACGTCAATCACTCCCCGAGCTGGCCGCGTACAAGGCGGCGCACGAGCAGGAGCAACAACTGGCCTCGGAGATCCAGGCCGCCGCAGCCGACCTGAAGGGCCTGGAGCTGGACTTCGACAAGGCGGAAGGGGAGCTGCAGATTCTGGAGGCCAAGCTGGGCGAGCACGAGACCCGGTTGTTCGCCGGTGGGATGAGCGCCCGTGAGACCGAGCACATGCGGCTCGAGGTGCAGAGCCTTCACGGCCAGAGAGAGGCACTCGAGGAGAAGGTCCTGGGCATGCTGGAGAGACTCGATCCGGTTCGAGATCAGTTGGCCGACCTCGAATCGAGACGCGATGCCGTGGGTCAGGAGAAGGCCGCCTTCGAGAGCGTGATCAAGTCCGAGTGGAAGCAGATCGATGCCGAGCTGGCCCGCAAGGAGGAGAGGAAAGGGGAGGCCCTGGCGCCGGTTCCAGGCGATCTGGTCGAGCTCTACGAGACGCTCCGCCGGTCCAAGGAGGGGGTGGCCATCGGAAGGTTCGAGCATGGGGTTTGCGGAGGCTGTCACATGACCCTCTCACCTGCCGAGCAGATCGAGGCATTCGACGCGGACATCCCCCGTTGCGTCCACTGCAGACGCATACTCGTCGCCTGAGACATGTTGTTTTGGCACCTCGGGGCGACCCTCTGGTTGTTCCGCTGGATCTTCAAGGATCCAAAGGTGGACGTGAGATTCCTCCTCTTTGGAGCGATCCTCCCCGATCTCGTCGATCTGCTGCTCGGGACGGTGATCATGCCCGATCTGGCGATCGGCGAGCTCTGGTTCCACACCCTCCTCGCCCCCTCGCTCTACATCGTCGTCGTCATGCTCGTGACGAGGAGAGGCCGGCGCCGACGCGCCTTCATGGCGGTGGGTGTCGGGTGGCTGTTCCATATCCTGCTCGACGGTATGTGGACCGTCCCGGAGGTCTTGTTCTGGCCGTTCTTCGGATGGGAGATGCCCACTGGCACCGAGCCGTTCTGGCCGGGAGTATGGGAACGGGCGGCATCCGACCCTTGGCGATGGGTCCTCGAGGTCGCCGGGCTGGCCTATCTGATCTGGCTGTGGTTCGCCACCGGCCTCAATCAGAAGCCACGGCGCGATGAGTTCCTCCGATCGGGCCGGGTCCCCGAGCTGGTCGCACAGGATGCGTAGGCGCCTGGTTCTGGGCCTGGTGGCGATCCTCGCTGCCTGCTCATCGGGCGGGGCTGGTGGGACCGCCGTGACCGTCGGGCAGGGCGCCCCGGATCCGGTGACAGCCGTGGAGGAGTTGCGCGCCCTGTTGGCTGCCGGTGACTTCGGTGGTGCCAGCTCCCTGGCCGTGCCCGGGCAGGCGGTGCTGGCGTCGCTCGCCGAGGGGGCGGCTCCGTCCACGGTCGCAGCGGCGCTGGAGGGCGGCGATGGTGAGGTGGCAGCGAACTTCTGGAGTGGATTCGCACAAGGTGTCGGCGGCGCCCTCAGCCGGGACGCCACACTCGAAGACCTGGGCACCACGAGCGAGGATGGGATCGAGTTCTTCGTGGTGGGGATCACGCCAGAAGGTGGCGGACGGCGGATGATGGTCACCCGTGACGTCGATGGTCAACGGATCGACCTGTTCGCTACGTTCGGTGCCGGGTTGGCGGAGGGAATGATCCCCTCGGTCGACTTGCTCCTGACGTCCCCCAACGAGGACTCGGGACAGATCCTCGCCGCTCTTCAGGAGGTGGTGCCGTCATTGATGGTGGCGGCGAGGGACGAGACCTTGTCACCTGAGGCATCTCAACGGATCCTGCAGCTCGTCGAGATGATCACCCGGGCGGGGTGAGCATCAGCGCCTGAGCTCGGGTAGGACCTCTTTCCCCAACTTCTCGATGAGGCCTGGCTGGTCGAGGGCGGCCATCTGGAACGTGACGATGTCGGCGTCCAGGTCGTCGACCAACGGCCGGTAGATTTCAAGTATCTCGGCGGCCGTGCTCACCCGGGAATAGCGCTCCAGGATCTCCTCCCTCGGCATGCGGTCGGCCTTCTCCCTCAGCTCGGCGGGATCTACCGCCTCCAGCCTTCCCGGCGCCCGCAGGCCACGCCATGGGTAGATGGCCCGCCACGCCTCGTCGTCATCCCCGGCCACGATCGACCACCGCGTCGCCAGCACCAAAGGGGGCTCCCTACCGTGCTCTGATGCCGCCTCGATGAGAGGATCGACCACCTTCTCCCTGGTCTCTGCCGGATCTTTGACCGATGTGATGACTCCTTGTGCCAGCTCGCCGGCCAGGGTGGCGGATTTCGGCCCGCCGGCAGCGAGCAATATCGGCACCGGCCCCAGGGGAGGGCTGTAGAGACGGGCCCGGTCCGTCGTGTAGAACTGGCCCTCGTAGCTCAACTTCTCTCCATCTAGCAAACGCCGCATGATCTCCAGAGCCTCCTTCATGCGAGCGTTGCGCTCCGAATAGGCGGGGAAGTCGTATCCGAGAGGGCCTTCGTTGATGTTCTCTCCGGTCCCGACACCCAGGATGAATCTCCCTCCCGAGAGTCGGTCCAAGGTGGCCGCCGCCTGGGCCACGACACCAGGGTGGAACCTGAACAACGGTGTCGTCACGCCGGTGATCAGTTGCACACGGTCTGTGGCCTGGGCCATGGCCCCAATCGTGGAGAACGCGAAACCTGAGGCCGACTCGTCGTCGACCCAGGGATGGAAGTGCTCGGAGACGACTACGGCGTCGAATCCTGCCGTCTCGGCCTGGATGGCTTGCTCGACCAGCTCCTCGGGATGCCATTGCTCATGACCGCAGAAGTAGGCGTACTTGGTCAAACCTTGTCCTTCAGTCATGGGGGCGAGATCTTGCCAGGTTCACTGATAAGACACGTAGACAGGAATCGGCGCCCTGTCGATGGTGTAGGCGGGAGAGGCGGTCTCGGGGGAGTCCTCGTCGTAGAAGTTCTTCCACCCCCACCTCCAGTGAGCCTCGTCGGTCCCTGCGGTGAGGACCGCGTAGGTCTCGTCCTTGGTTGGGATGGGCCCCTGCCCGTCCATCTGGATGACCATCTGAAGCTCGGGTCGTTGTTTGAGCGCTTCGCGGTCTGCGATCATCGAGAACTTGAACTGGTGCACCAGGAGCAGCTTCTGGGGCAGCCCGTTGTCGCGCACCAGGTCGGCGAGCCAGTCGACGACGGTGTTGACCTCGGCCGCCTGGACGTGGCCGACTTGCCGAAGGTGCACCTGGTCGGGGAGAAGCCGCCACTCCGGGTCGAGGGCCAGACCCACGTAGGGGAGTCTGAGCAGCTCTTCGTATTGCTGGGCCTGAGTCAGGAAGTCCTCCCTGCCCGGCTGGAGATCGAGGACGACGTAGAGACCATTCTCTCCGGCGAACCTGATCCATTCCTCGAACGCGGAAGGATCCCATTCTTCGCTGTAGTCGCCATCGGTGGGGCCTGCCGAGGCCACGCTGGCAATTATCTCGAAGGTGGGGATCACCTGGCTTCCGTCTGATCCGTACTCGGTGAGGAGTGGCTGCATTCGAGCCAGGGAGTCGGCCGGCCCCTGTTCGCCGAGGGCACCGAGGGCCGGCGTGTACGGGTTTCCGTAGAGCGCGACATACCGACGCGGCGTCGTGGCAGGGAAGACTCGGTACCCACCGCCCGGGAGCTGGACACCCCGCAGTAACACCTCTATCTCCCATGGCGAGGCGGGGGGCTCCGCACCCACATACCGAATTGCGCTCGGTGGCCGTCCAGATAGGGCGGGGCCGAGTTCGGGATAGCCGAGGATGTCGCCCGGTTCGTAGGCCACCACGGAGGCGCCGACAGCATGCCCCATTGCTGCGGCGCTGAGAGCGAGACCCGGCTGGGCTGCGGGAACCAACCATGCGAACTCGGAACCGGTGGGCACGGCCAACCCCCGGATCAGGGCGGGAGGGTCTACCGCCGGCGCCTGCGGCGTGGCGCCGGGCGGCGGAGCCGCCACCCGGTCCCGGGCGGTGAGGGCGGCGATCGTCTCGACCACCGTGGACGCATCGGGGACAACCGGCAGGGAGAAATCGTTGGTGACGCCGAGCTCGTCGCCGGCCATGGACGCGGCTTGGGCCCAGCTCGGTCGGAGCACCTCGGTGCCCTGGGGTGTCGTAACGTCGACACCGCCGACCACATGGATGGTGAGGGGGGCCAGGCGTTGCAGCTCTGCGGAGAGTTCCGGGCCGGGATGCAGCAGCGGGCCGCCCAGAGCAGCGGCGAGTTGTGCCGCCAAGGCCACCTCGGTCAGATCAGTCTCCCCGACGATCACAACCTGATGTGCGCAGGGAAAGATCTCGCGCGAGAGCGCCAGGACATCTCCTGCCACAGACCCAGTCACCACCGGGGTGGCGCCCGTTCGGATGGGGGTGCAGTCCCGTTCCTCGGCGAGTGTGGTGGTCGTGCTCGTGCTGGTGGAGGCCGGCGTCGATGGGGGGGCACTCGTCTCCACCGGGGTCTCTCCCACCAGGGTGCTGCAGGCGGCCAGAGTCGCGGCAGCCAGGAGCGAGCGGACAACAGATCTCATGGGGAGAGTGGGGGCAGGCTATCGCCCTTCCCGGTCAAGCTCTGCGAAGTGCCTTCCAGATGGCACCGAGTGCGACCAATGCGGCTCCGGTCAACCAAACCGTGAGGGGAACGAAGAATGAGAGGGAGAGACAGGTGAGCAAACCGGCCCATGCGGTCCATCGCCGTCGATCCACGGACAGGGCGGCGAGATTGGTGATCCCGTAGTAGAGGAGCACGGTGAACGCAGAGAAGGACCAGGTGAGGGATAGGTCACCCAACAAGGTGAACAAGACGATGGGGACTGCCCCGGTGACGATTGCGTTGACCGGGTTCTGACGACTGTCGAGCCGGCCCAACGCCCGGGGCATGTCGCTGCGGCGCCCCATGGCCAGCCAGACCCTGGACAGCCCGAGGACGAGGTTGAGTAGGACACCGAGCATCGCGGTCACGGCGCCGACCGCTACCACGACCGAGGCGGGCGGTTCGAGCAGGGCGTCGAGGCCGGATTCATCCAGGGCGAGGCCCCAATTGGGACCTCCACTCACGCGTCCCCCTAGAGCGACGAGGGTGTAGAGGGCGGTGGCGATGATCAGCGTCACCACCACCGCCCGGGGAATCGCTCGTTCCGGCCGACGCACCTCCTCGCCCAGTGTGGCGATGCGCCCGTACCCGGTGTATGCGACGAACACGAAGGCAATGGCAGGGAGCAGACCGGCTCCGATGACGTCGATCGAGATCGGCTGGCGAGCCCCACCAGAGGCTATCGACGAGATACCGAACGTAACCAGTGCGGACACCGTGATGGTGACCAGGGCGACGTTGACCACAGTGCTTGGCCGTAAGCCTGCCAGGACGAAGCCGGTCACCGCGATCACGGCCACGATGGCGAGGATCCGCTGATCTCCCGTCAAGCCCAGGTAGGTGGAGACCCCCAAGGCAGCCGCAGCGGCCGACGCGGTCTTCGCAAGCAGAAAGAGCCATCCGGCAGCGAAACCCCACCACTGCCCAAGTGTCCGGTAGGCATACTCGTAGGTCCCGCCGGCGACCGGAAAGCGCCCCGCGAGGAACGCCGAGGAGAGCCCGTTGAACGTGGCCAGGGCGCCGGCGATCGGGACTGCAAAGAGGACGGAGTCACCCCACATGCCTGCTGCCAGGCCGATGGCGACGAAGGCCCCTGTGCCGAGGATCGAACCCAGTCCGGTGACGATCGCCCCGCCCACTCCTATCTCGCGCCGCAGGGTCGGTTGCATCAGAACAGCGTTTCCGGGCTCGATCTCTCTCGGAGCTTCGGGCCGTTGTTCTTCACCGAGTTCACGAGCTTCGAGACCGGATGCTCCATGATCAGCTCGGGGTCGATCGGCTGAAGCAGACCACTCACGACTTCGGGATCCCGGATCTCTCGGTCGAGCCATCCATCCCAGACCGACGGATGTAGCGAGACCGGCATCCGGTCATGGATCGATGACACCGCGCCCCGGGCCACCATGGTGATTATCGAGCAGGTGCGCTGCCAGGTATCGGTATCGGCGTCATGACGGGAGGCCCAGATGCCGGCGAACGCCATTGGGTGACCATCGGCCCGGTAGACCCAGTGCGGGGCCCGCCCCGTTTCCTTCGGCTCCCACTCGTAGAACCCGTCGGCAGGGATCAAGCAGCGGCGGCGGGAGAACGACTCTCGGAAGGAGGCGCTGGTGGCCACTGTCTCGACCCGCGAGTTGATGTGGATCGAGCGGGTGTCCTTGGCCCAGTGTGGGATGAGGCCCCATGGCATCGAGTCCAGCAAGCGGACGCCTTCTCGCTCGGCGACGACATACACCGGATCGGTGGGGGCGACGTTCCAATTCGGCTCGAGACGCTCGGCTAATACCTCGTCGGCTCCGAAGTATTCGGCATAGAAGTCGAGGTCACCGGTTATCGAGAAGCGTCCGCACACGGGGAGAGGTTAGGAATGGTGGTGCCCGTCATCGGGTGGACGGAAACGCCACCCGGGTGTCGAGCAGATCGGCGGGTCAGCGCGGGCGAGCGCTTCGTGACACCGTCCCATGTCTCGATCATCCGTCGATCGCTTCGATGTTCTGGCGAGCCCAGGAGTAGACGTCCCATCTGCGCACGGCTCTACGCAGACGGGACATGCGGCGAGCCTGTTCTTCTTCGTCCATCATCACCGCAGAGTGCAGGGAGACGGCCAACGCATCCAGGTCATAGGGATTCACGATCAAGGCATCCATGAGGCGCTCGGCAGCCCCGGCGAACTCGCTCAGGATCAACACTCCACGGTTGTCGGGGCGGGTGGCCACGTACTCCAGCGCCACCAGGTTCATCCCGTCGCGTAGGGGGGTGACCATCATCACGTCGGCAGCGAGGTAAGCGCCGACCAGGTCGTCGAACGAGTAGCTCCGATACAGATAGTGAATGGGGGTCCATGAGGCGCGGGCGAACCGGCCGTTGATCCGGCCCACCATCTCCTCGACCCGACGCCGAATCGTCTGGTACTCGCCGACATCTTCCCGGCTGGGCACGGCGATCTGGATGAACGACACCTTCCCCCTGAGCTCCGGATGACGCTGCAGCATGACCTCGAAGGCTCTGAGCCGAAGATCGATGCCCTTGGTGTAATCGAGACGGTCGACCCCGAGGATGACGTGCTCGGGCTTGCCCAGATCGCCTCTCAGCCGCTCCGCCGCGGCCTGCGCCTCCTCAGAGTTCCCCGCAGCCCTACTCTGGGCGATGTCCACCGAGATCGGCACTGCCTGGGCCCGTATATGCCTGCCTTGGTACTCCAGCGACGTGGCAGGTCCCTGGGCGCCGGCGATCTCACGGGCGGCGGCGGCGAAATTGAGCACCGCGCGCCTGGTCTGGAACCCGATGTAGTCGGCCCCAAGCAGACCCTCGAGGACCTGGCGGCGCCAGGGGAGGCGCTCGAAGATGTCGACGGGCGGGAACGGAATGTGCAGGAAGAAGCCAATCCGAGTCTCCGGAAGCCGTTCCCGCACCATGGCTGGGACGAGCTGTAGCTGGTAGTCGTGGACCCAGACTCTCCCATCCTGCCCGGCAGCGCGTACGGTGGCCCGGGCAAATTTCTCATTGACCTCCTGGTGGGGGCGCCACCAGTGGCGGTGGAACTCGAGGGGGCGGATCGCGTCGTGGTAGAGGGGCCAGATCGTGCCGCTACAGAAACCGTCGTAGTGGTCTTCGATCTCGGACTCGGTCAGCACCACAGGGCGGTTCTTGATCCCGTCCGCGGTGAACGTCTTCGAGTCGCCCCCCGGGACTCCGTTCCAGCCCACCCACACACCCCCCCGTTCTCGCAGGACGGGGGCGAGAGCGGACACCAGCCCCCCGGGGCTGGTCTTCCATTTCTTGGCCCGCTCGTCCCAGGCGACGGGGAGCCGGTGGGCCGCGACGACCAGGGGCCCCGGTCCTCTGTTCGGTTCCACTTCGACGACCCTACCGTCATTGCCGGCCAGGGCGACCGAGGGCCCGAGCTCCAAGAGGGCGCCATGAGTGGGAAGATCGTCCCGTGCTCGCAGCGTTGAACCTGGTGGCGGTAGGTCTTGGCGTAGGAGCCGGTGGCCTCTCCGCAACCATCCTGGGCCTGGTCGTCGGGGGGCTGCTCACGGTGGTCGGGGTCGAAGGCGGTGCTGACATCGGTCTGATCGTCGGGATAGTCGTGGGGTTGGCCGTGGCGGGCTGGGTGGCAGGCCGCATGGCCCGCCATTCCGAGCGTTTCCACGGGGCGGTGACGGGGCTCCTCCTCGCCGGTCTGATCATGGTCGTGGCGAGGCTGGGGGGGAGCCCCGCACCCGCCCTGTCGGTGTTGTGGCTCTCGGTCCTGGCCGCGTTGATCGCCGGCCTCACCGGATGGCTGGCCGGTCGACGAAAGCGGGCCGGCTCGTAGAATGGTGTGGTGAGCCCGCCGGGCGACCGCGGTCGCAAGACCGAGGAAAGTCCGGACTCCACAGGGCAGGGTGCTGGGTAACTCCCAGGCGGGGTGACCCGACGGAAAGTGCAGCAGAGAGCAGACCGCCGATGGCCCGAGTACGGGCACAGGCAAGGGTGAAACGGTGAGGTAAGAGCTCACCAGCGTCACAGGCGACTGTGACGGCTCGGCAAACCCCACCCGGAGCAAGGCCAAGCAGGGACGCCGACGGCCCGTCGATCGAGTCCCGGGTAGGCCGCAAGAGCGCAGCGGTAACGATGCGCCCAGATGGATGGTCGTCCTCGACAGAATCCGGCTTACAGGCGGGCTCATCACGCCGAACCCCCTCCAACCAGGGGGTTCGGCCTATTTCTCGGTCAGGTCGCTTGGGCAATCCGAAGGCCGCTCACGGATTCGCCATAGCCTGACCGGAGATCGCGAAACCTTCCGGAGCCGGCGCGGGTCCAAATCAGCCTATCAACAGGAGGAAGCTCGAATGGTCGTGAACAAGTATCTTGCCGAGTTCTTCGGCACGTTCATCCTGGTCTTCTTCGGGTCGATGGGGATCCTGGCCGTGAATGGGGCGAGCGGCGCCGCCGAGATCGTGGCCATCGGGCTCGGTTTCGGTCTGGCCTTGCTTGCCGGCATCTGGGCGGTA
>JBMDXS010000053.1:0-42924 GCA_048595045.1 Acidimicrobiia bacterium | reverse complement strand
TGGCGAAGGCGAGACCCAGCACGACCACGACCAAGAGCACGGTGGCCCCGATAGCGGCACCCACCGCTCGGCGTCGTGCCGTTGGACTGAGTGAGCGGTCCGTCCCCATTCAGGCTTTATCGGTATTCGCGACCTTTTTTCTTTCGGGGCGGGGGCGGGTTTGCTCCACAGCGGCCGTTCCCTTGAGCAGGTTGATCATCGTGTTGCCGACGTCAAAGACCGCCGAATTCTCGTCCTCGTCACGTCGACCCAAATCTCTTCGATGATTTCGGAAATTCTTCGACATTCCGCCCACAGGGGGGTGGTTCTTGTCGGGGGCGGGTTGTACGATACGAACATATGTTCGATACGGAGACACCCTTTCACCTTCTCCGACCAAACGTTGTCCGGCCGGTACCAGTGTCGGATGATCTGATCTCTGATCTGGGCTGGCTGCCGGCGGGGGTGATGCTGACCGCCGCCCTGGAACGGATGGACCGTGATCGTCTCTCCGGTCATGAGCGGGTGTCGGTGTTGAAAGCTCGGGCCCGGCAGGTCGCTCATGACCAGGCGGAACTACTAGCCGACATCGAATCAGTATCAGAGGCGATAGGAGAGCTGATCAATGATCCGGATCCGGATGATCGGACCGTCTATGACACCACCAGTACCGAAATCTCCGCCGCCCTCACACTGACTCGACGTTCGGCGGAAGTCCATGTGGATCTGGCCTATCTGCTCTGCCAGCGTCTCCCCACAGTGTGGGAAGCGTTATCCGATGGTCTGATCGATCTGGCCCGGGCACGACTCCTGGCCGACCAGACCAGCCATCTTCCCCAAGATCTAGCCCGACAGGTCTGTGACATCGCCCTGGAACGGGCCGGTTCGCAGACGACCGGTCAGCTTCGGGCCCGGATCCAAAGACTGATCATCAGCATCGATCCGGCGGCAGCCCAAGACCGTTATGAGCAGAGACTGCTAGAGGCCAGAGTGGTCTGTGAACCCACCGATACCGGTACTGCCAACCTGTACGGGCTCGATCTGCCCGCCGACGAGGCCAGCCGGGCGATGAGACGGATCAACCGGATGGCCAGAAAGCGCAAAGCCAAAGGCGACAAACGGCCCATCGACCTGATCAGAGCCGAGCTCTTCTTGATCCTGCTCAACGGTGGGAACGGTCAGATCAACGGGTCAGACGCAGATCGGGCCCAGGTCAACCTCAACGCCGAATTGACAACTGTTCTCGGACTGGACGAACAGCCCGGGGAGATCCCCGGGTTCGGACCGGTCATCTCAGACGTTGTCCGAAAGATCGTCGCCAACCAGCCCGAGGCCGACTGGAATTTCGGGATCACCCATCACACCCAGCTTCTAGATGTGATCACCACCCGAAGATGACCCACCGCAGCCCAACAACGTCTGGTCGAGACCCTCGACCCCGAATGTGTCTTCCCCACCTGCCGCATCGACTCGGCCGACTGTGATATCGACCATCAGATCCCCTGGACCGAAACACATCACACCACCGTCGGAGAGCTAGAACCACTCTGCCGTTATCACCACCAGCAGAAACACGACAACTGGAAACTGAAACGAACCCGACCCGGCACCTACCAGTGGACCAGCCCCCTCGGCCACACCTACACCACCGGGCCCGACCCACCGTGACCGGTGTAAACCTCACTCCCCCTGGTTCAGCCAGCTCTCGGCCGCCTCGCCCACCACCGAGTCGTACTTCAGACCCATCAGGATCACGCCTGCCGCGCCGGCATCCCGGGCCCGACGCTCCAGCTCGGCGGTGAGCTCCCAACCCAGTTTGCGTGCCACCTCAGGGGCGAGATCGGCCAGTCTCTCCTTGAGGCCATTGGTGGCCGGGACCGAACCGATCGCCTCCATCTGTTCCACCCAGGAGGCGCTGAACGGGGGGATGACCATCAAGTACACCGGCGGGTCGTCGGGCCTCAGATTGAGACGGGCGAGATGTCTCTCCACCACCTCCGGATCGAGCATCGGCCCAGTGACGAAGAACTGGGCACCTAGATCCACCCGGCGGCGGAACTGCCATTCCCTGAATCTGGTGGGCATCCCCACCTCGAAGTCGGGGAGATCGTCCTGCAACTCCCGGAGGTGCTCCACGATCTCGTAGTGGTCGGCCAGATGGTCGACATGGGGCACCGTGTCCCCGATGACGACCAGGAAGGAATCGACGCCATTGCCCAGGGCTCCCCTCACCTCGGACTCGATGGCGAGGATGTTCCGGTCCCTGGTCGACACCACCACGGTCGGGTGCACATCGGGCGTGTCGTGGGTGATGCGGGCCGAGAAGGCATAGGGCGAGACCCGGATTCGCCCGAAGACGTTGTCGGTCACGAGGACGTGGCTCCAGACCGGGGACAGACTGCGGTGCTGGAGGTTGGGCAGCTCGGGGGGATTGATCTCGGCGATGCGGAGCCAGCTGTCAGCCTTGGTCAGCATCCCGATCCTCCCGAGGCTTGCGAGCCACGAAGTACTTGGCTCGGGGATGGTGACAGATGATCGCCGAGGTCGTCTGCTCCGGCTGATACTGATAGAAGGTCTCCTCACCGACGGTGATGCCGATCCGCTCCGCCCCCAGCAGATAGGCGACCTTCTCGTTGTCCTCGAGGTCCGGACAAGCGGGATAACCCCACGAGAACCGGCCTCCCCGATACTGCTGCCGGAACAAGCCGAGAAGGGAGGGCCCGTCCTCGTCGACGAAGCCCCACTCCTCTCTGATCCGGTGGTGCCAATGCTCGGCCAGGGCCTCGGCCATCTCGACACCCAGCCCGTGGAGTAGCAGGTACTCGGAGTAGCGGTCCTCTTCGAACAGCTCCTTGGTGCGCTCAGAGACCTTGCCGCCCATGGTCACGATGTGGAAGGCGGCATAGTCGACCTCATCCCCGACCGGGCGGAAGAAGTCGGCGATGCAGAGATACGGGTCCTCGCGCTGGCGGGGGAAGCTGAACCGGGTCAGCTCGGTCTGGGCCTGCTCGTCGTCCCAGATGACCAGGTCGTCACCGTCGCCGTTGGCCGGGAAGTAGCCGTAGACCACCTTGGGATGGAGCAGGTCGTCGTGACGAGCTCGGGCGATCTGTTCCCGGAGCAGCGGCTGGAGGCGCTCCTTGAAGTCGGGGTCCCGCTCCCCCTTCTCGGGCCGGTACTGCCATTGATTGCGAAACAGCGCGGTGAGGTTCAGATAGGGGACGATCTCGTCGATGGGGACGCCCCGGATGACCCGAGACCCGAGGAAGGGCGGGACGAAGATCTCATTGTCCTTCTCCACCTCCGGCGAGCGAGTCGGCACGACACCGCTTTCGGCCTCACGCTCATGGTGCTGCCGTGCGGCGATCGGCTCGGGAGCGGGCTCCCCGGCCAGGATCTTGCCCATCGCATCCAGACCGGCGAAAGCGTTCTTGCCGTAATAGAGAGGACCCTGGTAACGGGATCGCAAGTCGGCCTCGACATAGTTCCTGGTCAGGGCGGCCCCCCCGAGCAGGACCGGGACCTTGCCCAGGCCCCGCCGCTCCAACTCGTCGAGATTGTCCCTCATGATCAGTGTGCTCTTCACCAGAAGGCCGCTCATCCCGATGGCGTCGGCAGAGGTCTCCTCGAACTTGGCGATCATCTCGTTGATCCCGACCTTGATCCCCAGGTTGTGCACCTCGTACCCGTTGTTGGTGAGGATGATGTCGACCAGGTTCTTCCCGATGTCATGGACGTCGCCCGAAACGGTGGCGAGGATGATCCGGCCCCTGCTCGATCCCTCGGCCTTCTCCATCAGCGGCTCGAGATGGGCGACTGCCTTCTTCATGGTCTCGGCGGACTTGAGGACGAAGGGAAGCTGCATCTCACCGCTGGCGAACAGGTCACCCACGGTCTTCATCCCGTCGAGCAGGTAGTTGTTGATGATGTCCAAGGGCTCGGTGCCCTCGGCCAGGGCCACGTCGAGATCGGAGATCACGTTCTTCTGATCGCCGTCCACGATCCGGCGCGCCAGCCGCTCCCCCACCTCCAGGCCGTCGTAGTCGCTCTCGGTGCGTTCGACCGTCTCCACACCGGCGAACAGGTCGAGCAGCTTCTCCAGAGGGTCGTAGCCCTCCGACCGACGGTCATAGATCAGATCGAGGCAGACCTGACGCTGCTCGGGGTCGATCCGATTCAGCGGTTCGATCTTCCCGGCATGGACGATGGCTGCGTCCAGACCCGCCTCCACCGCCTCGTAGAGGAAGACGGAGTTGAGGATGCGGCGCGCAGCCGGATTGAGGCCAAATGAGACGTTGGAGACTCCGAGCACCGTGCGCACCCCGGGCAGCTCAGCCTTGATCTGACGGATGGCGTCGATCGTGGCCATGCCGTCCTTGCGCAGGTCGTCGTCCCCGGTGGTCAGCGGAAAGGTCAGGGCGTCGAAGATCAGGTCCTCGGATCGGAGACCGTACCGGTTCACGGCCAGGTCATGGATGCGGTGAGCGATTCGCAGCTTCCACTCCAGCGTGCGCGCCTGGCCCTCCTCGTCGATCAGGAGGCAGATCACACCCGCCCCATGTCTGCGGGCCAGCGTCATCACCCGATCCAGCCTGGAGCCCGGGGCTTCCCCGTCCTCTAGGTTGGCGCTGTTGAGCAGGCTGCGACCTCCGAGCCGCTCCAGACCCGCCTCCATCACCTCGGGCTCGGTGGAGTCGAGGACCACCGGAGCCGCGACGTCGGTGGCGAAGGCGGCGGCGAGTGTCACCATGTCGGCCACGCCGTCCCGCCCCACGTAGTCGACGCAGAGGTCGACGAGATGAGCGCCCTCCTTCACCTGGTCCTGCCCGATGACGACACAGCCGTCCTTGTCCTCGGCCAGCAACGCCTCCTTGAAGGCTCGGGACCCGTTGGCATTGGCCCGCTCGCCGATGATCAGGAACGAAGTGTCCTGGTCGAAAGGCACTTGGCTGTAGATCGAAGCAGCCGAGGGCACGCTCTCCGGGTGACGCTCCCTGGGGGCGAGGGATCGGGTCTCCTCGATCACGGCAGCGAGATGCTGGGGAGAGGTACCACAGCAACCCCCGATGACCCCGATCCCGAGCTCGGTGACGAACTGGCCGAGATGATGGGCCAGGGCATCGGGCGAGAGGTCGTAGGCCATCTTCCCGTCTTCGACATGGGGCAGACCGGCATTCGGGATCGCCGCGATGGGCACGGTCGAGTGGCGGCTCAGGTGGCGCAGGGGCTCGTACATCTCCTCGGGACCGGTGGCGCAGTTGAGCCCGATCACATCTGGCCCCATCGCCTCCAGTGCGGTGAGGGCAGCTCCGATCTCGGTCCCGGGCAACATCCTCCCCGTGAGCTCGATCGTGACCTGGACCTGGAGCGGCAACTCGGTGCCGGCGCTCTTCATCGCCCGCCTCGCCCCCTCCATGGCCGCCTTGGCCCCGAGCAGGTCGAACTGGGTCTCGATGATGAGCAGGTCCGCGCCCCCGTCGATGAGCCCCGCCGTCTCCACCTCATAGGCATCGACCAGCTCCCGATAGCTGATCTGGCCAAGCGTGGCGAACTTGGTTCCGGGCCCCAGGGATCCGGCCACGAACCGGGGTCTCCCGTCTGCCGCCATGTAGCCGTCGACCGTCTCCCGGGCGAGACGGGCTCCGGCGGCGGCGATCTCATAGGTCTGGTCCTCCAGCCCGTACTCCCCGAGGGGAACCGAGAAGGCACCAAAGGTGTTCGTCTCCACCACGTCCACCCCAACCTCGAGAAAGGAGCGGTGCAGGTCTCGGATCACATCGGGTCTCCGCAGGTTCAGCAGCTCGTTGCAGCCCTCCAACGAAGGGCCCCCGAAGTCTTCGGCCGTGAGGCCCACGGTCTGCAGGTTGGTGCCGGTGGCCCCGTCGAAGATCACCAGACCCGAGGAGACGCGTTCGATATATCCGCTCACGGGCGCGGCTCCACAGGCTCATTACCACAGATAGGCGTGTCTGCCTCGCTCACCGGTCTACTCCTCTGTTTCTGCTCGAAACGCTTGAAGAGCGCCGGGAGCCGAGGCTCCGGCAACTCATCGATCCAGGCATTGGCACCGTGCTCAAGCCGGTTGCCGCGGTTTCGTCGGGCCTGATCCCTCAACCGCTCAAGATGAGCGCTTCGTCTGCTTCCAGATTATTGGATCGGGCGCGATGTGTGCAAGATTCGAGTCATCTCCCCCAATTGGTGCATTGACTTGTCTCCCCGACCCGGATACCTTTCTCCGGACATGATCGCTGGATCCACGACCGGTATGACGACCACGACCGACAGGCCGTGCGTCTCGACCGTGTAGCCAGCGCCACAACCACACGAGAAACGAGATCCGCACCGGCACGAGGGGCGGATCTTTTTCGTACCTCCCGAAGCGGCCTCCCGGAGAGATGAGAGCCGAATGAGACAGGCGACAGAGAAAAGATGGCTGCCATGACCGTCCGAGTCGGCGTGCTGGGCGCCGGCACGGTGGGCGGTGCGCTGATCACCCGGCTGGTGGCCGATCGGGACGCGATCCGTCTCAAGTCGGGGGTGGATCTCGAGGTGAAGAAGGTGGCGGTCCGCGACCTGACCAAGGAGCGTCCCTTCACCCTGGCGGAGGATCGGATGACCGACGACCCTCTCGCCGTGGCGACCGACCCCGTCATCGACGTCATCGTCGAGGTGATCGGCGGTCTGGAGCCGGCCGGCGACCTGGTGCTGGCGGCACTGCGGTCGGGGAAGCCGGTGGTGACGGCGAACAAGGAGCTCATCGCCACCAGGGGCCAGGAGGTCACCGAGGCGGCGAAGCGAGCCGGAGTCTCCGTCATGTACGAAGCAGCAGTAGGGGGTGGCATACCCGTCATTCGACCGCTGGCCGAGAGTCTGGCCGGGGAAGACATCGACGTCGTCTCCGGGATCGTGAACGGGACGACCAACTACATCCTCACCGCGATGGCCAAAGAGGGACGGGCCTACGAGGAGGCCCTGACCGAAGCACAGCGCCTCGGTTATGCAGAGGCCGACCCGGGCGACGACGTCTCCGGCCGGGACGCCGCCTTCAAGACCTCGATCCTGGCCAGTCTCGCCTTCGGTGAGCGGGTTGCCCCGTGGGAAGTCGAGACCGAGGGGATCGAGAACGTGACCCTGGAGGACGTAGCCGCGGCGGCGAGCCGGGGCGAAGTGATCAAGCTCATCGGCTCGGCCAAGCGAGGCATCGATGGCAGGGTGGAAGCGCGGGTTGAGCCCTCCAGCCTCCCCGCCGACCATCCCCTTGCCGGGGTCGGTGGTGTGACCAACGCCATCTTCATCGAGGGTCCCTCCGTCGGGCGGCTTCTCTTCACCGGGCCCGGGGCGGGCGGCCAGCCCACCGCCAGCGCGATGCTCGGTGACTTGATCCAGGTGGCCTCGAGGGGCAGAGCGCCCCGGGTGAGATCGGCGCACGATGGGTCCCCGAGGCGTCAGGTGCTTCACCGCTAGGAGAGGAAACCGACGCTGCTCGGGATTGTCGAGAGTGTCAGTCGGTGGTCGCCTGCCCGACAGAGTCCGGGTACCACTCCGGAAGCTCACCAGGTCTGATAGAGACGACGTGCGTGGTGGGCCGGGTCCAGGTAATACCGATCCGGGGTCACGTCCAAGGCCACGGTCTTGGTCGGGGCCATGACGGTGGGACCGGTGGCGGCGAAAGACCGGATGACGTCGGCGTGTGGCTTGAGACTCCCGTCGGGGCGGACCAGGCCAAAATGACGCTCGTGTCTGGCGCCACCATCATCACATGGGGGCCGATCCCACAGACTGGGCTCGTAGTCGGCGAAACACCACATGAGGGCGCCGGTCGCACCGACCTCGACCAGACCGGGGAGGACCGCGGCGACGTACTCGGCGAAGTCTTCCTCACCCGCCATGAACTGGTCCCTGGGTGCTCCATACGAGATCCACTGCCAGACCACCGATCCGGGGGTGTCCGGTGAGGTGCACCCTCCCCACTCCTCGGCCAGGCAGGGCTTACCGGTGAGCGCCGTGACCAGGGCGCAGAGGTAGGGGACGAAGTCCGGGTCGAGGGGGTGACGCGCCCAGTCGACGTACATCGGGTAGCCGTGCATCACCGCGACATCGCTCTCGGCGAAGACATGGTCGACCCGTAGGCCGTTGTCCGCGAAGAGGTTGGCCGTGTGGAGCCCGGTCGTCACCGGGTGGTTCGGGTCGATCCCCTTCACGACACCGGTCATCTCCCGGACCCAGGCCCGGCCGGCCTCCGCATCGGGGGGTTGTGCAAAGAGATCGGGCTCGTTGCCTAGGTTCCACATCCACACCGCGGGGTGGTCCCGGTACTCGCCCACCACAGTCTCGAGGAGGGTGCGCTCGGCCGCCAGGGCGTCGCGATCGCAGAACATGTTGCGATAGGCGCTGTCGACCACGCTTCCCCCGCTCACAACCTGGCGAACGAAGGGGGAAGCATGCCCGCTCGCGCCGGGATCCAGGAGCCAGCCCGGCGACCAGTTGGGCCCGCTCATGTGGCCGGTGAAGAAGGTGATGTCGAGCCTGAGACCACGCTCGGCGGCGCCATCGAGGACCACGCCGAGATCACGCAGCCGATCCGAAGAGACCGAGCCCGGGGTGGGCTGCCAGTCGTCCCAAAGGAGAAAGATTCGGACCACCGACATGCCCAGGGACGCGATCAGGTCGAATTCATCGGCAACTTCGTCAGGGTCGAAGTCACCCCACCAGTACATCGCTTTCCGACGTGGCCAATAGTTCACGCCGAGCCGGAACGGCTCACTCACCGGCCCAGTTCCTGATCTCGGAGAGGGCCCGGCGCGCGGTGTCATCGGGGGACGACTCTCCGGTGTCCACCACCAGGTCCGCCAGCTCGCCGAACAGAGAGTCACGTCTCTCCAGCTGCTCCGACGACGCCACCCTGCGCCTATGGTCGCCCCTCGAGACCCGCTCTTCGAGGATCTCGGGATCGGCACGGACCCATATGCAGAAGACGGTCTCCAGGGCGGAGCGAGCCCCCGGGTCGTCGACCACCGAAGCTGCCGCCGCGATCACGGCCGGGTCATCCCGGCCCAGAGCATCGAGGAGGGCCTCTCGCTCCAGGGCGTGGAGGGCGGCGACGCCGTTGGACTCCGCGATCTCCCGACCGCTCCGGCCGGTATCCGACTCGATGCTGACGTCGGAGTCGAACAGGTCCCTCTCCAGCGAGGCCGCCAGCCTGCGCGCCAGGTTGCTCTTCCCCGAGCCCATTGCCCCCAGGATCACGATGTGGCCGGTGGGCCGGCCTTGCTCAGCGGCGGGCAAGGGACGTCTCTATCCAGTGGGACACGCTCTCCTCGGACGAGAGCGAGCCACCGTCGACCATCACCCATCCCGGGACGGGCAGATCGGCGAAGAGAAGGGGTCTGACCCCGTCGGTGGCAAGGGTGGCATCCCAATCCTCCCTGCCGACGTCGACGCACAGGTCCGAGCCCATCACGGCCACCACGAGACGCCCGTCGATGAAGTAGCCATCGCCATCGAGGACACGGCGCTCGGTCAGCTCGCCACGTCCTGCCAGCTGGGACTCGATTTGCCCGATGAGCTCGACACGCTCCATGTCAGCCGGTGACGGGCACCTCGGTCACCGCCGTGTCCACGGCCTCAAGGGGTGGGGCGGAAGGTGAGATCACCCAGAACCCGGCCTGCTGGCGGCTCCAGTCGGAGAGAACCTGCTCGGCGACCGGGCTAGCCGTGTAGTCCCGGTGGGCCCCGATCAGGCGGTGGATCTCTGCCACGTCGGCTTCAGAGGGACGGCGGGCAGATGGGGCGGTGTCGGCGAGCATCGCCTTGAGGCTGAGATCAGGATCCCACACGTAGGCGATGCCGCCCGTCATCCCGGCTGCGAAGTTCCGCCCGACATCGCCGAGCACGAGGACCCGGCCACCGGTCATGTACTCACAGCCGTGATCGGAGCAACCCTCGATGACTGCGGTGGCACCGGAGTTGCGAACCGCGAATCGCTGGCCCACCCGTCCCGCCAGGAAGGCCCGGCCCCCGGTGGCTCCATAGAGGACGGCGTTACCGGCTGCGTGTGGCAATAACGACCCGGGTCTCCGGGGTGATACCGAGATGAGACCGCCCCCCATCCCCTTTCCCAGGTAGTCGTTCGATGTTCCCTCGAGATGGAGGTCGACACCTGAGCAGAGCCATGCCCCGAAGCTCTGTCCGGCGGTGCCCGCAAGCTTGACCACGATGGTGCCTTCGGGAAGGGCGGAAGCACCATGGCGCTCCGTGATCACACCCGAGAGCGTGGCCCCGATGGCGCGGTCGACGTTGCGGATCGGATACGAGAGCTCGACCCCCCGGCCGGTGGAGATGGCAGCCTCACAATCAGCGACCAGCCGCTCCTCCAGGCCGGACAATGGTGTCTTCCGATAACCCTCGTGGACCTTGCCTCCCTTGGCCGGCACGAGCATGGCGGAGAGGTCGGGAGACAGTGGGTGTTGCGGGTCGATGGGGCGGAGAAGGTCGGCCCTGCCCACCAGCTCGGCCAGCGACCTGGCCCCGAGCGCGGCGATGTGGCGCCGTGCCTCCTCGGCGAGACGGCGAAAGAGGAGGACCACCTGGTCGGCGGATCCGGTGAACTTGGCCCGAAGATCCTCCTGTTGGGTGGTGATGCCCACCGGGCAGGTGTTGAGGTGGCACTGGCGAACCATCTTGCAGCCCATGGCGAGCAGGGGCAGGGTGCCGAATCCGAACCGCTCGGCACCGAGGAGAGCGGCCACGACCACGTCACGCCCGGTGCGGAGACCGCCGTCGGTCTCGAGCACTACCCGGGAGCGAAGGCCATTCGCCGTCAGCACTTGATGTGCTTCGGCCAGGCCGAGCTCCCACGGCGAGCCGGCATGCTTGATGGAGACCAAAGGCGAGGCCCCGGTCCCTCCTTCCGATCCGGAGATGGTGATCACATCGGCATCCGCCTTGGCCACACCCACCGCGATCGTGCCAACGCCCGGCTCGCTGACGAGCTTCACCGATACCCGGGCGGTCGGTTTGAACGCCTTGAGGTCGTAGATGAGCTGGGCCAGGTCCTCGATGGAGTAGATGTCGTGGTGGGGTGGGGGCGAGATGAGGGTGACCCCTGGCTCGGTGTGACGGAGCCGGGCGATCTCGGTCGACACCTTGTGCCCGGGGAGCTGCCCACCCTCACCTGGTTTCGAGCCCTGGGCCATCTTGATCTGGAGCTCGTCGGCAGAGTGCAAGTAGGCAGGCGTCACCCCGAACCGCCCCGACGCAACCTGCTTGATCGCCGAGTTCATCGGCGTCCCGAACCGTGCCGGGTCCTCCCCGCCCTCGCCGGAGTTGGAGTAGCCCCCGATCAGGTTCATGGCCTCGGCCAGGGCGATGTGCGCCTCGGCGGAGAGGGCGCCATGGGACATGGCAGCGGTCGTGAAGCGACGCATGATCGCCTCTGTCGGCTCGACCTCGTCGAGCGGGACCGGCTCCCGCTGCACGAAAGTGAGCAGGTCGCGCACCAGGGCCGGGTCCCGATCGGAGATCATCTCGATGTACCTGTCCCAATCCTCCGGGTCCCCGGAGCGCACCGCCTTCTGAACCGCGAGCACGACCATCGGGCTGGTGACATGGGTGTCGGAGCCCCGGCGATGCTTGTAGAAGCCGCCCGCGTCGGTGGGGCCGTCGACATAGGCTTCGTGGCGTTGCAGGGCCTGTCTGGCGAGCTCCCTGAGCCCGATTCCGCGGAGCCGTCTCGGGGCGTTGCGGAAGGCACGCCGGCATACGTGCTCGGACAGCCCGATCACCTCGAAGAGCTCGGATCCGCGATAGGCGGAGAGGGTGCAGATACCCATCTTCGACATGATCTTGAGCAAGCCACCCTCCATCGCATCCCGATAGTTCTCCTGTGCGGTCACCGGGTCGACATCGATCGCGTCGGATGCGGCCAGGTCACGGGCATGCTCGATGGCCAGGTAGGGATTGACGGCAGAGGCGCCAAAGCCAACCATGCAGGCGAGGTCGTGTGGGTCGCGGACCTCCCCGGAGACCACCACGAGGGACACCGACCCCCTGACACCGTCGTCGATGAGGCGGTGATGCACCGAACCAAGTGCGAGGAGCATCGGCAGCGGGGCCCGGGTCGCCTCCGTCTCGCGGTCGGAGAGCACGATGATGGTCGCCCCCAGCTTCACGGCCTGCGCCGCCTCATCGCAGATCTCGTCGAGCCGCCGCTCCATGCCCTCGGGCCCGTCGCTGACCGCCCAGGTGGTGGCGATCCAGTGGGAGAAGAAACGGGGGTCGCCGGAGCGGACGATCGCCTCCAGCTCGGCATCGGAGAGGATCGGGCTCGACAGCTCGATGAGGTGGGCCTGCTGAGGTCTGTCCTCGAGCAACGGGCCACGCCGCCCCAGTTGGATCCGGAGCGACATGACCAGTTTCTCCCGGATCGGGTCCATCGGAGGGTTGGTCACCTGGGCGAACTGCTCGTGGAAGAACTGAGTCAGCCGGCGGGGACGTGTGGCGAGGACAGCCAGCCCGGTGTCGTCTCCCATCGAGCCGAGCGGATTGTCCCCCATTGCCATGTCGGCGATGACCAGCCTTCGCTCCTCGGCCGTGTAGCCGAACACCCGGCTGAGAGCAGCGGCATCGAAGCGATCATCGGCCAGGTCGTCGAACGGGGCCTGGATGCGCAGGGTCTCGGTGCTCACCCAGTCCCCGTAGGGCCGGGCCGAGGCCAGGTCCCGCTTGACCTCATCCGAATGACGAATCTGGCCGGTCACCCCGTCGAAGACGATCAGCTCACCCGGGCCGAGCTGGCCGGTGCTGGTCGCCTTGGCCTCCTCCTCCGGGCACACACCGGCCTCTGAGGCAACCAGGACCACGTCGGGGCCCACCGCCCACCGGGCCGGACGTAGGCCATTGCGGTCCATACCCGCGAGCAGCGAAACACCGTCGGTGGCGGCGATGGCAGCGGGGCCGTCCCACGGCTCGGTCAGGAAGGCGTGATAGGCGTAGAAGCCGGCGAGATCGGGCTCGAGATCGGGCACGTTCTCCCACGCCGCAGGCATCAGCATCTCCTTGACATGGTCCAGCGGGCGCCCGCTCTGGATCAACAGCTCGAAGACGTTGTCCAGACTCCCCGAGTCGGAGATGCCTGGCTGGAGGAACGGGAACACATCGGGCAGGCGCTCGCCCCAGACACCGGGCGTCGCCGCCTTCTCCCTCGCCACCATCCACGATCGGTTGGATTGGATGGTGTTGATCTCCCCGTTGTGGGCCAGGGCCCGGAAGGGCTGGGCGTTGTCCCAGGACGGGAAGGTGTTGGTCGAGTAACGCTGATGGAAGATGGCGAACGCCGTCTCGTAATCGGGGTCACGGAGGTCCCAGTAGAAGTTCGAGATCTTGGAGGCGGTGAACAGCCCCTTGTAGACCACGGTTCGGCTCGATGCCGATGGGATGGAGAGCCCGGGGACACTCGCCCGCTCTATGCGCTTCCGGGCCAGATAGAGGCTGCGCTCGAAGTCGGCGTCCTCTACGCCGCCGGTCACGATGGCCTGCTCGATGAGCGGTAAGACGAGTCGGGCGTGATCGCCGAGGACCGACGGGTCGGTGGGCACCGACCGCCAGAAGAGCACCCTCATCCCCTCGGCTTCGATCGCCTCGGTGACCACCGAGCGGGATGCGGCGGCCTCAGTCGGGGTGAGGAAGCACATCACGACCCCGAGACGACCCGGAGCCAGCTCCAAGCCGTGTGTCCCCAGCTCCCGGTTGATGAGACGTTGCGGGATCTGGGTGAGGAGGCCGGCGCCGTCCCCCGTGCCATCGGCGGCCCGTGCCCCGCGGTGATCGAGATTGACCAGACAGTCCACCGCCAGCCGCGTCATCCGATAACTGGGCGCCAGGTCGCGGGCGGCGATGAATCCGACGCCACAAGCGTCGCGATCCGGTCCAGGATCGAAGAAAGGTGCGGTCATCGCTCCCTGGGTGTGTCGGGGAGCGCCGAAGTGTAAACAGGGATTCGGGGCCGCCTACCGGTTTTGCAGGCGGTCCGCCTGCAACGTTTAGCCTCGCCCAATGAGATTCGGAGCGTTTGTCCCCCAGGGCTGGCGACTCGATCTGACCGGTATCGAGCGCACCGAGCACTGGGAGACGATGACCAGGGTGGCAAGGAGCATCGAGCACAGCGGGTTCGAGTCACTGTGGGTCTACGACCATTTCCACACCGTGCCCGCGCCCACCCAGGAGGCGACCTACGAGGCCTGGACTCTGATGGCCTCGCTGGCGGCTGTGACCAGCAGCGTGCGTCTTGGTCAGATGTGCACCTGCAACACCTATCGGCCCCCTTCCTACCTGGCCAAGGTCGCTGCCTCCATCGATGTGATCTCCGGCGGCAGGCTAGAGATGGGCATCGGCGCCGGCTGGTACGAGCACGAGCACGAGGGCTACGGGTATCCCTTCCTCGAGCCGGGGCCCAGGATCAGGATGCTCGAAGAGAGCGTCGAGATCATGAAGGCGATGTGGACCGAGGAAGTGGTCCACTACGAAGGCCGCCACTATCGCCTCGAGGGCGCCATCTGCCAGCCCAAGCCCCTGCAGAGCCCGCACATCCCGCTCTGGGTCGCCGGTGGCGGTGAGCAGCTGACCCTGCGTGTGGCCGCCCGTCATGCCCAGTACACCAACTTCGGGATCAAGCCCGAATGGTTCAGGCACAAGTCGGAGGTTCTGGCGGCCCATTGCCGCGACGTCGGCCGCGAATTCGAGGAGATCACCCGATCGGCGAACTTCAACATCATCTGTGCCGGGACCGAGGCCGAGGTGGCGGAAAGGATCGGGGCCCTCCAGGCGCGACTCGGGAAGTACGTCCCACCGGCGAAGGCAGAGGAGCAGATCCGCCTCTACCGGCACAACTCGGGGACGCCGGAACAGGTGATCGCCAGTCTCAAGGCATGGGAGGCTCTGGGGCTGGCGTATGCCATCGTCTATTTCCCCGAAGCTGCCTACGACCTCTCCGGCCTCGAGTTGTTCGCTCGTGAGGTGGTCCCGGCGTTTCGATGACGGCCGGGCGAGGTCCTCAGCCTGTCAGGGCTCCCATACGATCGATCGCCTCGGAGAGGATGGCGTCGTCTTTGCAGAAGGCGAACCTGACCAGCATGGAGCCGTCCTCAGGGTGGTGGTAGAAGACACTGGGTGGGATGGCCACCACCCGGGTCTTCTCGGCCAGATACCGGCAGAAGGCGCGGTCGTCACCGAAGCCAAATCGCTCGAACCCCGCCATCATGAAATAGGTGCCCTGGGGCCGGTGGACTTCGAATCCGACCGATTCGAGGCCGTCGGCGAGCAGGTCACGCTTCTCGAGATAGCCGGAGCGAAGACCTTCATAGAAGGCGTGCGGTGCCCCCATGGCGGCGATCGCCCCATGCTGGACCGGGGTGGGCGTGGTGAACGTAAGGAATTGGTGGGCCGCCCTCACCCCGGCGGTCAAGGACGGCGGAGCAATGGACCACCCCAGCTTCCACCCGGTCAGGGAGAACGTCTTGCCCAGGGAGGACAGGGTCACGGTCCGGTCCCACATACCCTCGTAGGCGGCCAGACGCCGATGCTCCCCGTCGTACACCATCTCCTCGTAGACCTCATCCGTGATCGCTATCACGTCGTGCTCTCGACAAAGGTCTGCGATGGCTGAGAGCTCCTGGTCGGTGAAGACACGGCCGGTTGGGTTGTTCGGGTTGTTGACCACGATCGCCCGGGTCCGGGACGAGAACAACGAGCGCAACCGGTCGAGATCGACCTCGAACCCAGGAGGGGCAAGGGTCAGGAAGCGCGGCACCGCACCGCTCATCGACACGAACACCGGGTAGGCGTCGTAGAACGGCTCGATGAGGATCACCTCGACCCCGGGGTCGATCAGCCCGAGGAAGGAAGCGGCCAGCGCCTCGGTGCAACCACATGTGACCGTCACCTCGCCACCCGGGTCGAGCTCACGGCCGAGTAGCGGCCCGTAACGAGCGGCTATCGCCTCTCTCAGGGCGAGGACACCCTGGCTCGGTGGGTACTGATCGTGCCCCCCTTCGGCCAGAGAGCGCGCCGCTGCGTCCTTCACGAACCCGGCCCCATCCCAGTTGGGGAAGCCCTGGCCCAGGTTTATGGCGTCGAGCTCGAGGGCGAGGGCAGACATCTCGCTGAAGATCGTGACCCCGAAGGGGGCGAGACGGCGTGCCACTGGCATCGGCCGAGAATATGCGGTCGTCACGGGGCCGGTTCGAGGAGGACGATGGGGATCTCACGTCTCGTCCGGCTCTGGTACTCGGTGTAGTCCGGATAGGCGGCCACGGCCCTCGGCCACCACGTCGCTCGCTCCACGACGGATGCCGTCCGTGCGGTGAGCCGTACGGTTCGGTCGCCCGTCTGGGCAGCGACCGAAGGATCGTCCAGCAGGTTCAGGTACCACTCCGGATGATGGTCACGTCCTCCATAGGACGCGATCACGGCCATGGTCTCCTCGTCCCTGAGGTAGAGAAGGGGAACGGTGTGCGGCTCGCCGGTCTTCCGGCCCCGGGTGGTGAGAAGAAGCATGTTGTTGCCCACCAGACGCCTCCCCACCCGGCCCCCGGTCAGCCGATACAACGACCGGTGCACCGCCGACCAGCGCTTCACGGAGGAGTCCCTCATCGGCAGGCTCAGCCGGCGTCACTCGAGGTGGCCCAGATGTTGATGCCACCCTCCACGGCGTGCCGGTCGATCTGCTCCAACTCGTCGGAGCTGAACTCCACGTTGTCGAGCGCACCGAGGGCATCCTCGATCTGGGACCAACGGCTGGCACCGATCAAAGCCGAGGTCACCCTCGGGTCGCGCAGCACCCAGGAGATGGCCATCTGGGCCAGGGTCTGACCCCGCTGGACCGCCACTTCGTTGAGGGCACGGACCCGGGTCAGGTTCTCCTCCGTGAGCATGCCCATGTCGAACGAGTCACCTCCCACCACCCTCGAGTCCTCGGGTATCCCTTCGAGATATCGATTGGTCAACAACCCCTGGGCAAGAGGCGAGAACACGATGCAGCCGATGCCCAGGTCCTCGAGGACGTCGAGGAGGCCGTCCTCGACCCATCGGTTGAGCATGGAGTACGAAGGCTGGTGGATGATGAAGGGCGTGCCCATGTCGGCCAGGATCCGAGCCGCCTCCCTGGTCTTCTCGGGCCCGTATGAGGAGATGCCCACATACAGCGCCTTTCCCGACCGGACTGCGCTGTCCAGGGCCCCCATCGTCTCCTCCAGCGGGGTGTCGGGCACGTACCGGTGGGAATAGAAGATGTCCACGTAGTCCAGCCCCATCCGGGCGAGGCTCTGATCGAGGCTGGCCAGGAGGTATTTGCGCGAGCCACGATCACCGTAGGGCCCATCCCACATCAGATAGCCGGCCTTGGTCGAGATCACCAGCTCGTCTCGGTAGGGGCCGAGATCTGTCGCCATGATCGACCCGAAATTGCTCTCCGCCGAACCGGGCGGGGGACCGTAGTTGTTGGCAAGGTCGAAGTGGGTGATGCCACGATCGAATGAGTTGAGCAGCATCCGGCGCTGCTCCTCGCCGAGCGCATCGCCACCGAAGTTGTGCCAGAGCCCGAGGGAGATCCTGGGCAGGTCGAGACCACTACGTCCCGAGCGGGCATATGGCATGCGGCTGTATCGGTGGGGATCAGGCGTGTGCAATCGTCACTCCGGGTCGATGGTGAGGCCGGCCAAGAGCTGGTTCACCTCGGGAACCAGCTCATTGCGACGAGCGTGGGCCCCGAGCACGACATACAAGCAGAAGGCGCGGCCCGACTGGTTGAAGAAGTACTGGGCACCGCTCTGACCGGCGATCGGGCGTTGCATGTTGTTGGGCCCGAAGTCGGCGGCGGCGACACGGGGGATACCGGAACGGGCGAAGAGCGGGGTGCCCACCGACTCCCGGCCATACTCGAACAGCACGACGAGGAGGTCATCCTGGTTCATGATCTCCACGGCACCCGAGCCGAAGTCACCACGGCCGGTGGGAAGCGGGAACGTCCCCAGGTGGACCACGGGCCGCAACGCCCCGGCGTCGGCTGCCGCCTGGCCGGTGAAATCACCCTCCCGTCGGTAGATCTCGGCGTCCCAGCCCCGTGGCACCGCCACCTCGATCCCGGCCGACCTCACCATGACGCGCTCATCCCCGGCCGTTGCCCGGGCGCTCCTCGTGGTAGAGGCGGGGATCACCGGGCAGAATGCCCGCCCGGCGGAGCTCGATATCGGCCCTGAGCTCGCCGTTGTCGATCCGGTCCAGCCGGCCGCTACCCGCGTCGGCGAGCGCCTGAGTCATCAAGGAGGTGACTTGGCTCCAGGAGCCGGCGGAGCCCTCACCGATGACCGACCCGGAAGGGCCGTCGACGAGGACGAAGTATGGGGATACCGGGACCTCGTAGTCGGCCCATGCCTCCGTCGACTGGACCAGCGAGACCCCCTCGGGAGCGAGCTGCCGCAGACGTGACTCGCTCTCGGCCTCCGGGCCTTTGGTCACGACTACCAGCCTGGTGTCATCACCCCCGATACTGCCCACACCGCTCGCCAAACCCTCCCAGAGGCCCACGCATGCTGAACATCCGGTAGAGAGGAAGGCCAGGAGGGTCGGGTGCCCGGTCCCGGTGACACCGACATGGACCGCTGAACCGCTCAGCGTCGACCCACTGACGTCGGGTGCCGTGCCTTCGCGCTGTGGTGCGGCGTGCTGATGACGGGAGCCAGTAGTCCGCGTCCCGGGCTCTCCGGCCCCCAGCTCGTGGAGGGCTCGGAGCACGTCGGCGTTGCTCCGCAGCAAGCCCACGACCAGGATGGCGAGCAGGATGATGGCCACGCCCTCGATGATGAGAACCGCGGTCATCAGAAGACCTGGTCGGCCACACCCGACGAGTTCGAGTTGCGCAGATAGAAGCGCTGGTCCCTGACGATCCCGGGAGTCTGAGTCCCGGTTCCATCCCAGTCCCCCGTCACCGCATCGTCACCAGGGTCGCCGAAGACGAAGCTGATGTTGGCCACGCCGGTGGTGTTCGAGTTGCGGAGGTACCACGAGTCCCGGCGGTAGAGGCCGGGGGTGTCGATCCCGTCTCCGTCCCAGTCGCCCATGATGGGCCGGTCACCAGGGTCACCGAATCCAAACGTGATGTCTGCCGGCCCGGGATCGTTCGAGTTGCGTAGGTACCAGACACCGGCGCGGTGGACGCCGACCGAGTCGAACCCCTTGCCCGTCCAGTCGCCGGACAAGGGGAAGTCTCCCGGGTTGCCGAAGTCGAAGCTGATGTCGGCAACACCGGTGTTGTTCGAGTTCCGCAGATAGAACGTCCCATTCCGGAACACTCCCGGGGTGTCGATCCCATTGCCGTTCCAGTCACCCACCACGGGCCGGTCCCCCGGGCCTCCGAAGTCGAAGACGATGTCGGGCCCGCCTCCGGCCGGACGAAGATGCCAGCGACCGTCGACGAACACGCCCGGCATGTCCCGTCCCGCCCCGGTCCAGTCGCCACTCACCGCCGCTCCCGAGGGGAGGGGGGCGCGAAGGCCAGGCTGCTGGAGACAGGCGGCGTTGTGGAACCGGGTGTTGTTGTCGGTGGCAGAGGCCGTGGTGCATGAGTCGTCCCACACCCACGGTGGGGTGCAGGTCACGACCCGGCAGACGATTGGGCCCACACAGGCGACCTCTTGGTTGCACTGCCCGTAACGGAACCCGGTGCAAGAGGACTTCCTCAGGCCACAGTCCCCGTTGGCGCAGCCACAAGTGAAGCTGGTGCCCTGTTGGCATCCTCCCCCGCAGATCCCACCCGCCCCGCAGCCACACGACCCGCATGTTGCGATGTTGCAGTCGAGGTAATAACGGGGCTGCGGCCCGAGATGGTTGTCGCAGACACCCGAACCATCGGCCTTCCACCATCCCGCCGGGATGGTGCCCGCCGGGCAGGCGTTCTCCCCGTAGATGCTGCAGCAGAACTCCGTGTAGCCATCACAGCACATGGCGCCACAATCACAGCTGGAGCCAGAGCAGGAGCAAATGGCGGCGTAGGCAGTGACCGGACGGCTCATGTAGAACAGAGGGGTGACCGCGAGCGCGGTGGCCCCCATCGTCATCCGTCGCAGGAAGCCGCGGCGACTCACCGGGCGGTCCACCAGACCGGTGGCCCGTCTGACCAAGGTCCTACTCACTCACCGAGCCCCTCGTCGGCGACAGCTGGATGGTCGGGCCCGGGGCCGGGCGCTGGGGGAGGACGTTGACGATGGCATACAACAGGTACACCGCTGCCCCGGAGAAGAGGAGGAAGGGCAAGGTCGTCGCGAGCCCGGCTCCGGTCATCCCCACCCACGATCCAGGAGGATCGAGGGCAGTCACGAGAGCCACGAGTGTTGCCGAGATGTCGAGCACCACATGGCCGACACTAGGTGGGGTGTCCGCACTGCCGAAACATCCGCAGCTCGCGATCGGAGCGCCGCTACGGAGCGCAAGCAAGACGAACATGGTGAAGGCGACGTAGAACAGGCCCACGGCCCCAGCCCACACGGCGCTGCCGACCACAATCGCCCCGACCCCCACACCCACCTCCGTCGCCCCCAGCAAGCGGACCAGGCCGTCGTTGGCGGGCAGGCCGGTGGCGCGGAGAGCTCCGCTCGTGAAGGAGGGCCGGTACACCTTCATCATCCCGGCGATCGCCAGGAGGGCGGAGATGGCGAGGAAGGGACCGCTCAGCGGGGGCACGGCGGCGGATCGTAGCGACGTCTCCATGACCAGCCGATTCCCTGGTCCGGCACACTCCAGTGACGCCTCTGCCCCTTCCGACTTCGCCAGTCATTCCACGACGACTCCTGGCACCCCGCACCGCAGATCCGGTTCATTCCCGCTCCATGAGACGTTTCTGCCAGGATGCCCCCGATCATGACGGACACATCACGAGTAGGTCCGGTGGTGGTCGGTATCGACGGGTCCCAGGCCGGCTTCGAGGCGCTGCGACATGCAGTTCGGGAAGCTCTGTGGCGGGAGGTTCCCCTGCACGTCGTCCATGGCCTGGACGTGACGCCCGCCGTCCTTCATCTCGAGGGTGATCAGACGATCAGCACTCGAGAGCTGGCCGAGTCCGATCGCTCCGAGATCTGGAAACTGGCCGACCCAATCCTCGATGAAGCCGGCACGGAAGTGGTCCGGGTCGAGCGCGACGGTCATCCGGGCAAGATCCTCGTCGCCTACTGCGATGAAATTGGGGCGTCGGTCCTCGTCGTCGGTCCGAGGGGGCGGGGCAGGGTCCAAAGGTTATTGCTCGGCTCCACGGCCGCCGAGGTGGTGAAGAGCTCTGTGTGCGACGTCTTGGTGGTCAAGCCCGGCGGTTGATCACCGGCGGAGGGCGCTCCACACGCCGACGCCGGCGAGCAGCAGTGTGACCCCTATCTTGGTGAAGTCGATGACCGGTGTCACTTCGACTCCGTCCGGGCCCATCCTGATGACTGCCACCGGTCGACCCTGCGAGAACCCACCACCGCCCCCGCCCTCACCGCTTGCACTCTCCATGCCCTCGCCCTCACCCTGACCCGAGCCGAAGCCGAACCCGCCAGCCCTCTCCCACGCCACGGCGGTCATGACTGTGTGCTCCCCCTGTTCGACGGGATCGGAGAAAAGGGCCGACGGGGAGGCCTCGCCGAACAGCCGCGTCAGTGAATCGGAGATCGAGGAGGCGATCCCTTGCGACGAAGTCACGTCACCCGCCATCCAACGCCCTCCACAACGCAGCGATCCCGAGCACGAGGAAGAGTGCCAACCTCGACAACATCACATGATCGCGTATCGGGACCTCGATGCGATCGGGCCCGATCACAGCCACCGGACGGCTGTATCCAAACCCGGCACCGCCGATCGAGGTCGACCCGTAGACGCCGGTGGTGGCGTACACGAGAGCGAAACCGCCCGGGCCATCCACCGCTTGCCTTCTCCCCGCCACTACGCGCAGCATCAGGGCCACCCTACCTCGCCTCAGAGGCCGGTCAGCATCTGATCGACGGGCGCATAATCGTCGCTGAGCGGATCCGCTCCGTCTATGAAACGACCGAGCTCGGGCCCGGAAAGAGCGACCTCGACACCGCCTCGGGAACGGATCGCCGAGCCGACCCGCTCCAGGTCGATGGGGTCGTGTGAACCGACCAGGACGTAATTGCCGCCGCGGTCACCGGTGAAATAGCCGGGAGGGGCGAAGATGGCAACGTGCTCGAATACCTCCTCGAGCGTGGCCGCCTCTGCCCTGGCGAATCGGGCCTCGGGTCGATCGATGATGTTGACCGTGTAGAAGCCTCCCGGAGCCAGCTTCTCCCCGACGATCTCGACGAACTCGACCGTGGTCAGGTGCCATGGCACGGTGAGCCCGGTGAAGGCGTCGCCTATCACCACGTCGATCGACCCCGCCGCCACCCCGTCGATCGACCTGCGGGCATCGTCGATTATCACCTCGGCCTCGTCGTCGAAGCCGAGGTCGTTCCTGCCGATGTCTATCAGCGACGAGTCGATCTCCAGAACGAGATGGTTGGTGTCGGGCCGGGTGGCGTCCAGGTACCCGGGAAAGGTGAACCCGCCGCCGCCGATGGAGAGGACATCGAGTGGCCCTGCGGGCATCTCGGTATCGATCAGGTCCACCATCACCTGTATGTAGCGAAACTCCAGGTGTGTCGGGTCTTCGAGGTCGACGTAGCTGTTGTGCCCCCGGTCGAGGATGAGCAGCCGTCCCGACGGGCGCTCTGAGTCGACGAGGACCTCGGCGCAGTGATAGGTGGTCTCGTACTGGCAGGCACCGTCGAACACGACCAGCGACCAGCCGAGCAATGCGAGCGCCCCGACCGAGGCCAGGGTGGACGAGGTTGTCCGTGCCGTCCACAGGGCGACACCGAGAAGGACCAGGACGATCCCGACCACGATCACGATGGGTCGGGTCGGAAAGGCCGCGATCAGGACGAACCCGGTGACAAAGGTGCCGAACAGTGCCCCTGCGGTGCCGATCGCCGAGTACGACCCCACCACCGAACCGGTCTCCTGCAACGAAGCGAGCCGGATCTTGACCACGATCGGTGGGATAGCGGAGAGAACCGCCGCGGGGGCAAAGAAGCCGAGCAGGCTGAGGAGCACGATGGAAAGCGCCCCAGTCGAGGCGGCGGGCCCGACCAGGTCCACGATCAGTGGGGCGGCCATGGCGCTGAGCCCCCCGGCCACCAGGAGAGGCCCGACCAGACGCCTCGGATCTCCCCTGTCTGCAGCCTTGCCACCCGCCCAAGCCCCTACCGAGATGCCGGCCAGGATCACACCGATGATTCCGGTGAACACCTCGAGGCTGACTCCGAGATAAGGAGCGAGAACTCGTCCGGCCAGGATCTCGAGGATGAGGACCGCGGCCGAGGTGATGAAGACGAGGGATCGAGCCAGGAGCTGGGGCAAGATCAAGAGTATGGCCGACCCACCGACCATGCATACGATGCCGCCGATGCGGCGGTGGTCCCTGGTCGGAACCTTGTTGCTGGTCTGGGCTTGCACCGCCTCGGACGTGGGCGACGAGACCACTGCCACATTGGAGGGACCACCGACGGCTCGGCCGACGGCGACCACCACCACTACCACACCTCGCCTGAGGACGGATCAGATCCTCGAGGACCTCGACGGTGAGCTCTGTCCCGACTCCGTGTTCACCTGCGTCACCCTGCCGATGCCGCTCGACCACTTCGACCCATCCAACCAGGGCTCGATCCCGGTCACCTACGCCGTCCTCCCCGCCACCGGCGAGCGAATCGGGGTTTTCGTCACCGCCACGGGTGGACCGGGCAGCTCGGGAATTTCGGTGGCCGACTCGTACACAGAGGCCCTGGACCCTTCCATCCCGGAGTCTTACGACATGGTCTTCTTCGACCAGCGTGGAGTCGCGCTGTCCGGCGGCCTCAGCTGCCCATCAGCCGCCGCGGCCTACTACCGCGTCGATGGGACTGGCGTGCTCGGCATCGACCAAGAGGCGCTGACCACCGCTTCGGCCATATTCGCCCAGGACTGTGTCGGTGAGATGGGCGACCCCGAGATGCTCCCCTATCTGGGCACCGACCAGGCCGCGGCCGACCTGGAGGACTTCAGAGAGACACTGGGGTACGAGGACATCATCCTTTACGGAGAGAGCTATGGCACGCAGCTCTCCCAGACCTATGCAGCTGCCTACGGGGAGCGCGTCTCGAGGATGATCCTCGACGGGACGGTGGACCTGACCCTGGAGGGCCTCGCCTTCTTCGAGCAACAGGCGGCTGCGTTCGGGCAGACGCTCCAGTCCACGCTCGATTTCTGTGGCGGAGACGAGTTCTGTGCCGCAGACATCGTGGTGACTCCGGACCAAGCGTACGACCAGCTCCTGTCACTGGTGGTCGAGGGGCCGCTGACTGCTCGGTTCCCGCTGCCCGGCGGTGGGTTCGCCGAGCGATCATTCGGCCAGGGTGATCTCGACGTCGTGGCCAGCGGTCAGATGTACTCAGAGGACGACCGCATGATGTTCCTGCGGGCCCTTGGCGCCTACAGCGGTCGGGGCGACCTCGTGCCGATGCTACGGCTTCTCTACTTGAACCTGGGGCTCGACCCGGCTACCGAGACAGTGCTCGAAGACCCAACCTATTCGGACGCCGTGTACTACGGAGTCGAGTGCCTCGACTACTCGTACCCGGGCGCGACGCCCGAGGAAACGGCACAGGCATTCTTCGACGCAGGGGCGAGGGTGGACCCGTCCCGTCTCGGGGTCATCTTCTTCGGGGACCTTCCCTGCGCCTTCTGGCCCGGTGCCAGCAAGGACCAGCCCCGACCCGAGCCTCTGACCGCGTCAGGCGTTCCGACGGTGGTCATCGGTTCGACGGCCGACCCCGCCACCCCATATCAGCAGAGCGTCGATGTTGGCGGCCGCCTCGACGATGGGTACGTCATCAGCCAGCAAGGTGGGCCCCACGTCGTGTTCGGACGGGGGAACCAGTGTCCCGACGAGGCCGTGACCCGGTTCATCATCGATGGCACGCCACCCGACATCGACGGGTGCGAAGGCGAGGTAGTCGGCTACTACATACCCCTGCTCCCGGTGAGCGTCACCGAGTTCGACAGCGCCGAGACGATGTTCGACTCGATCGAGTTCGACCTGTTCTACCTGCCCGAGTACTACTGGTGGGACACCGTCACCGAGACCCCGGTCGGGTGCAACCATGGCGGAGTCGTGACATTGGTCGGTGGCGACGGCAAGGACACCTATCGATTCGACAGTTGCGTCTTCATGGAAGGGGTGACCCTGACCGGTGAGGGCTCGTATCACTGGGACGAAGACGTCTTCAATCTCGAGGTCCAGGTCAACTCGCCGGACTGCCGCTATTCCTACGAGCGGGCCGGAGAGGAATACACCGTCGAGGACAACTGCCCGATCGACGTCTTCACCGGCTAGACAGCCTTGGCAGGCTCCTGGTTCCGGAACTCGACCACGAGATCTCCCTCGGCGAGGTCGATGACGATCGTGGCGCCGTCCTCGACATCGCCACCGATCAGGGCCCGGCCGATCCGGGTCTCCAGCTCGTGGGAGATGAATCGGCGCAGCGGCCGTGCGCCGTAGACCGGGTCGAAGCCCTGTTGGGCAATGAACTCCATGGCCGCATCGCTGATTTCGATAGTCATGTTCCGGTCGGCCAGGCGGCGTCTGACATCGTCGAGCATCAGGTCGACGACTCTCTCGATCTCGGCGAGGGTCAGTGGCTTGAACAGCACAACGTCGTCGACCCGGTTGAGGAACTCCGGACGGAAGTGGCGGCGCAACTCACTGGTCACCATCTCCCTTGCCTCCGGCTTGATCTCACCCGAGGGGGTGATGCCCTCGAGCAGGTATTGCGACCCGATGTTGGAGGTCATGATGATGACGGTGTTGCGGAAGTCCACCGTCCTCCCCTGTGAGTCGGTGAGTCGGCCGTCGTCCAGCACCTGAAGCAGCGTGTTGAAGACGTCTGCATGGGCCTTTTCGATCTCGTCGAACAACACCACCGAATAGGGCCGGCGTCGGACCGCCTCGGTCAGCTGGCCACCCTCCTCATAACCGATATAGCCGGGCGGCGCTCCGATCAGCCGGCTCACGGTGTGGCGCTCCTGGTACTCGCTCATGTCGATGCGGACCATGTTGTCCTCGCTGTCGAACAGCGCCTGGGCGAGTGACTTGGCGAGCTCGGTCTTACCGACACCTGTGGGGCCGAGGAAGACGAATGACCCGATCGGGCGGCGCGGGTCTTTGATTCCGGAGCGGGCCCGGATGATGGCGTCGGCGACCAGCTCCACCGCTTCGTCCTGGCCCACCACGCGCTCGTGGAGCACCTCGTCGAGACGGAGAAGCTTCTCCCTCTCACCCTCCTGGAGCCGGCTCACCGGTATCCCGGTCCAGCGAGAGACGATCCCTGCGATCTCCTCTTCGGTCACCACCTCCCTGAGCAGACGATGCCCGGCCTGCTCGGCCGCAAGCCCGTCCTCTTTCTCCTTCACCTGACGCTCCAGCTCCGGCAGCTCACCATGACGGAGCTGGGCGGCACGGTCGAGGTCGTAGTTGCGTTCTGCTTCCTCCGTCTCCCGGTGAACCTTCTCGATCTCGGCTCGGAGCTCCTGAACCTCTCTGAGTGTCTGACGCTCGGATTCCCACTGCGCCCGCATGGCCCCGGCGTCGGCCTTGACGTCGGCCAGCTCACGGCGCAGCTCCTCGAGCCGCTTCTTGCTGGCGGCGTCCTTCTCCTTGCTCAGGGCCGCTTCCTCGATCTCGAGCCTGGTGGCTCGCCTGGTCAGCTCGTCCAGCTCGGCGGGCATGGAGTCGATCTCGGTTCGGAGCATGGCGCAGGCCTCGTCCACCAGGTCGATCGCCTTGTCGGGAAGGAAGCGATCGGTGATGTAACGCTGACTGAGGACGGCGGCGGCCACGAGGGCGGCGTCCTGGATCTTGACCCCGTGGAACACCTCGAACCTCTCGCGCAGGCCACGCAGGATGGAGACGGCATCCTCGACCGTGGGCTCGTCGACCAACACAGTCTGGAACCTGCGCTCGAGGGCGGCGTCCTTCTCGATGTGCTTGCGGTACTCGGCCAGGGTGGTGGCCCCGATCATGTGGAGCTCGCCTCGGGCCAGCATCGGCTTGAGCATGTTCCCGGCATCCATGGCGCCCTCGCCTGCTCCGGCCCCGACCACGTTGTGCAGCTCGTCGACGAAGAGGAGGATGCGCCCTTCGGCTGCTTTGACCTCCCCGAGGACCGCCTTGAGACGCTCTTCGAACTCGCCACGGTACTTGGCACCTGCGATGAGGGCCCCGAGGTCCAGGGCGAAGACCGTCTTGTCCCGCAGACCCTCCGGGACATCACCCCGCATGATCCGTTGGGCGAGGCCTTCGACGATGGCGGTCTTGCCCACCCCGGGGTCGCCGATCAAGACCGGGTTGTTCTTGGTCTTGCGGGAGAGGATCTGGATCACACGACGGATCTCCGTGTCCCTCCCGATGACCGGGTCCAGCTTGCCGGTCCTGGCATCGACCACCAGGTCCCGCCCGTATTTCTCCAGGGCTTCGTAAGCGGACTCCGGAGTGGCCGAGGTGACACGTTGGTTGCCCCGGATGGCGGTCAGCGATTCGAGGAAACGGTCACGGGTGATGCCCTGCTCGGCCAGCGACCTCTTGGCCGCCGTGTCCCCCTCCCCGAGGATGGCGATGATTAGATGCTCGACCGAGATGTACTCGTCCTTGAGCCGGGTCGCCTCCCTTCCCGCCGTGTCGAGCAGCCGGGCGAGGCGCTGGGTGATCCTGATCTCACCCGGCGAAAGCCCCGGCCCGCTGACCGAAGGGCGGGAGGCGAGGTCTGCGTCCATGTCGGCCTCTATCCGCTTGGGGTCCCCTCCCGACTGGCTGATCAGACGGGGCACGAGCCCTTCGGGTTGGGTGATCAGGGCCAGGAGCAGATGTTCGCCGTCGACCTCGGTGTGGCCGAGCCGCACCGCCAGCGACTGGGCCTCGCCCAGCCCCTGCTGCGATTTCTCGGTCAGACGGCTCAGGTCCACGGTGACTCGATCCTAAATGAGGTACCCGGTCCTCGATCCGAGGTAAACCGGATTGCGGCGTGATTCGTGTTTAGGTGTGTGAGCACGGTTCAACGATCGAGGAGGGACGTGCCTTCCACAGAAGTTGGAGGGCTCGATGTCGAGCCCTTCGAGGTGTTCTACAGACGGGAATACAGCCGGATGGTGGCCATCGCCCGCGCCTTGACTCACTCGGGAGGGGCCGCCGAGGACCTGGTGCAGGAATCCTTCGTAGCCGCACATCGCCACTGGGACCGGGTCTCGAAGTACGAAGACCCGGGGGCGTGGGTCCGCCGGGTGCTGATCAACCGATCGACATCCTGGCATCGGAAGATTGGAGCGGAGCTACGGGCCGTCGCCCGTCTCGGGACTCGAGAGCCCGACACCCTTCCCGACTTGTCACCGTCATCCACCGAGGTATGGGACCAGGTGCGCCGGCTGCCCCGCCGCCAGGCGCAGGCCACGGTCCTCCACTACGTCGACCAGCTGTCAGTCGAGGAGATCGGACAGGTCCTCGGAGTCAGCTCCGGTGCCGTGAAGAGCCATCTGCACCGGGCCCGGTCCAACCTCAGCCGTGCCCTGGAGACGTGGAAGGAGGAGCGATGAAGCATCTCGACGGTGTCGAGCAGCGTCTGGAACAGGCGGCCCAGGAGGCGCGAATGGTGGCCAAGCACTCCGCCCCGCCTTCTCTGGAAGCCGCACCCGGGCGCTCGATCCCGCCGGGTTGGCTCATCTTCGCCGCTGTCTTCGGCGTGGTGATCCTCGCCCTTGGGGTCGTTCCTTTGATCTCGAGCCCGGAGGACGGGCAGACGGCAGCGGCGACCACCACTATCGGCACGCTCATGCCGAGCACCCCAACCACGGGGCCGGCCCCGGCCCCGACCGTGTCCGAGCCGGGCACCACGGTGCTCACCACCATTCCAAGAGCCAGTTGCTCGGCGGCCGGGCTGCCCCTCCCGGCCGAACAGCCGGGGCTGCCCGAAGTCGTGGCCGAGACGCGCATGGCGATTGCCGAAGCCGCCGTCGCCTGCGATTACGGGGCCCTGGAGGCCCTCGCCGCACCTGACTTCGTCTCGAGTTTCGGCGGGGGCGGCATCGAGAACATTCGCCAATGGGAAGAGGATGGCACCTATCCGGCGACAGCCCTGCTCGTCGAGCTGTTCGGCACACCCTATGCCTACGAGGACTACGACGGCCTTGACCGCCACTACTACTGGCCGTCTGCCTTCGTCTACGACTCCTGGGATGAGGTCCCTCCGACCGACCTGGAGGCCCTGCGCAACATCTACACCCGGGAAGAGCTCGATCAGACGGCCACCTTTGGCTCCTACGCCCTGTGGCGGATCGGGATCAGCGAGACCGGGGAGTGGAGGTTCTTCGTCGCCGGTGACTGAGGGGGGAAGTGGTAGGTTGGCCCAATGAACTGGGGTCGCCTCTTCTTCGGTCTGCTCGTGGTGTCGGTGGGTGTCATCCTCCTGCTCGACAATGCCGGGACCGTCGATGCGTGGGACATCTTCAGCACCTGGTGGCCGGCGGTAGTCATCCTGGCCGGGGTCCTCACCTTCGCCGCCAACCCCAGGCATTGGCCGGTGGCCCTGATCATCACCGCAGTCGGTACCGCCTTCCTGCTGTCCAACCTGGGCGTCGTCGACGTCGGCCAGTTCATCATCCCGGCTGCCATCATCGGTGTCGGGCTGCTCGTCCTCTTCGGACGGGGCATGGGGTCCCGCACCGAGGCGGGTGATCGCGTGAACAGCTTCAACGTCTTCTCGGGAAGCGAGCTCGCATCGCATTCGAAGCAGTTCCAGGGCGGGAGCATCTCGGCGATCTTCGGTGGAGCCGAGGTCGACCTGAGGGACGCCGTGCCGGCTGCCGATGCCCAACTCGACGTGTTCACGGCATTTGGCGGTGTCGAGCTCAAGGTCCCGGAGGGATGGCAGGTGGCCGTGAAGGGCCTGCCCCTGTTCGGAGGCATCGATAACGCCACCGTCAAGGACACGGTGGCGGCCGACGCCCCCAGGCTGGCGGTCAGTGCGACGGTGCTCTTCGGCGGGCTCGAAATCAAGCATTGACGGCACGGCTGAGCCGGCGGGCGCTCAACCGGACGACGCTCGCCCGACAGATGCTCCTGGAGCGATCGTCGCGGAACGCGGCGGAGACCATGACTCATCTTGTCGGCATGCAGGCACAGAACCCGCACGACCCTTACTACGCCCTATGGGCTCGGATCGAGGGGTTCGATCCTTCAGAGCTGTCCGGGATGATCGAGAGGAGAGAGGCGGTGCGAGGCGCCCTGATGCGGGCAACCATCCATCTTGCGACCACCGACGACTACCTGTTCCTTCGCTCGTTGCTCCAACCGACTCTGGCCGCGGTCCTCGCCTCCACACCCTTCGCCAGGGACACGGCCGACGTGGACCGAGATGCCCTGCTCACCTTGGGCCGATCGCTGCTCGACGGGAGAGCGATGACACGGGCCCAGCTCGGCCCTCTCCTGGGGGCAAGCTGGCCGGGAGTGCCGCCGGCCTCGCTGGCCCAGGTGGTCACCTACCTGGTTCCGGTGGTGCAGGTCCCACCGCGCGGCCTGTGGGGCCGATCCGGTCCCTCGGCGTGGGCCACGCTCGAGTCGTGGACGGGAGCGAGAGTCCCCGTCGACGCCGACCCCCGGCAACTCATCCGGCGCTATCTCGCCGCCTTCGGCCCGGCTTCGGTCAGCGACATCAGGGTGTGGTCCCGGCTCAACGGCCTGCGTGAGGTGGTCGATGGCATGCGCTCCGAGCTCGAGGTCCGCACGGGCGAGGACGGCGGAGAGCTGCTCGACGTCCCGGACGGACTCATGGTCGACGAGGACGTGCCTGCGCCCCCGCGCTTCCTCCCCGAGTACGACAACATCTTGCTCGGCCATTCGGACCGTTCCCGGTTCTTCGCCGATGAGATCCTCCCGGTCGGGTGGGCCGGCAACCTCCTCGTCGATGGCCTCTTCAGCGGCTGGTGGAAGATCGGCAGGAAGCGCAACGAGGCAAACCTCGAGGTGCATCTGCTTCGCAAGACGCCGAGGGCAGCACTGAGGGCCGTGGAGAAGGAGGCGGTGCTGCTCCTGGAACTGGCCCATCCCGACGCCGGGACACGATCTATCGGCGTCCATTCCGATCACTGACCGACCGTTCAGTTCGCTGGACAAATGTGGTGCCATGTGGCAACGTTGGATCGAGAAGAGCCCGAAGGGTGGCTTCGGCCGCTCATCGGGCTCTTCCTAATCCTCACGGCCGACGCTGCAGGTGGGAGTGGAAGGGGACCCGTATGACATCCAACGAGCCGCCGCTTCTCACCCGAGAGGGTCGTGAGCGTCTCGAGGGAAGGGCGCGTCGTCTCGAGGAGGAGACCATCCCTACCCTCGTCGAGGCGATCGACGAAGAAGACGACGAGATGGCGCCACGTCTGGAACTCGATCTCGCCCAGCGAGAGCTGGAGCAGCTTAAGTACGTCCTGGAGACGGCAGGAAACATCTACGACATCCCCGAGGACCCGGATGTCGTCCAGATCGGTGACTGGATCACAGTGAAGACCGAGGACGACGAGGAGGTCCGACATCTCATCGTCCACCCAGCCGAAGCCGGGGTCGATACCAACCGTATCTCGTCCGACTCGCCTCTTGCCGCAGCCATCCTGGGTAAGCGGGTCAATGAGGAAGTCATCATCGAGGCCCCCAGCGGGGCCTACCGGGCAACCATCATCGAGTCGACACGCTCGGACATCTGAGCGCCACTCAAGCCAGGAACCAGTCCACCTCGGCTAGACGCGATTCAGGGACCGTCCTCGGGACGGCCACCGCGGTCGACAGGGGCACCATCGTCAACTCCTGGCCTCGGGATGCAACCATCACCCCGCTGTCCCCTGCCAGCACCGCCTCGGCGGCCCTGATCCCCATCCTGGTGGCGAGAACACGGTCGAATGCCGTGGGTGTGCCGCCACGCTGCAGGTGCCCGAGGATCATGACCCGTGTCTCGTAACCCGTTCGCGCCTCCAACTCTGCTGCTATCAGATTCGACACCCCACCCAACCGCTCGAAACCGGTCAGGTCGAGCCCGGCGAGGACCATGTCCCCCGAGGGGCCACGGACACCCTCGGCGACGATGACGATGGAGTAGTCCCGACCCGACCGATGCCGCGCCACGAGCCGGGCCGCGAGCTCATCGAGGTCGTACCGGCGCTCCGGGACCAGGATCGCCTCCGCTCCCCCGGCCAGCCCGGCACTGATCGCGATCCAGCCCGACTGACGTCCCATCACCTCTACCACCATGATCCGGTTGTGAGCCTCCGCAGTGGTGGTCAGGCGATCGATGGCATCGGTCACGATCTGAACCGCGGTGTCGAAGCCGAACGAGATGTCGGTTCCCTCGATGTCGTTGTCGATCGTCTTGGGGACCCCGACAACTGCGAGCCCTTCCTCACCGAGGCGCGCCGCAGTGCGGAGCGACCCGTCACCCCCGATGACCACGACCCGGTCGATGCCTCTCTCCTCGAGGACGGGACGAAGCGAGGCCAGCCCGTCGCCATGCTCGAAGGGGTCGGTGCGGGATGTGCCCAGGATGGTGCCCCCCCGAGTGAGGATGCCCCGCACATCGTCGCGGCCCAGTGGCCTGACCCTCCCGTCCATGAGGCCCGCCCACCCGTCGGCGATGCCCGACACCTCTGCCCCATCGGCCACGGCGCGGGCCACCACCCCTCGAATGGCGGCGTTGAGCCCGGGGCAGTCCCCCCCGGCCGTGAGCACTCCGATATGTGTCATCGCCTGGATATTGGTCGGTGGCGATAGGCTTCGCCGATTCTCATCGGGATCGTGAGGAGGTCGATGGTGCCAGAAGAGTTCTTCTCAGACGTGCCGGGCCCGGTCGGGTTGGTCGGGGCCGACCCAAGGGACGACCTGGCGTTCCGGGTGTACGACCCGGAACGAGTGGTCCTGGGCAAACGCATGGAAGACCAGCTCAGGATCGCGGTCTGTTACTGGCACTCGTTCAACTGGCCGGGCAGCGACGTGTTCGGTTCGGGCACCTTCGATCGGCCGTGGCTGGGAGCCGGGGACGACCCCATGGGCGCGGCCCGCCACAAGATGGACGCCGCATTCGAGTTCTTCTCCAAGCTGGGCACTCCGTTCTTCTGCTTCCACGACGTGGACATCGCCCCGGAGGGGGCCACCTTTGCCGAATCGGCGGCCAACCTCGACACAATGGTCGACTATGCAGAGAAGAAGATGGCGGAGACCGGGGTCCGTCTCCTTTGGGGGACGGCCAACCTCTTCTCACACCCCAGATATGCGGCAGGCGCCTCTACCAACCCCGACCCCGAGGTTTTCGCCTATGCCGCGGCCCAGGTCAAGCACGCCCTCGAGGCAACCCTCCGCCTGGATGGCGCCAACTACGTGCTCTGGGGGGGACGGGAGGGTTACGAGACACTTCTCAACACCGACCTGAAGCAGGAGGGCGAGCAGTTCGCCCGATTCCTCACCATGGTGGCCGAGCACAAACACCAGATCGGCTTCAACGGGACGCTGCTCATCGAGCCGAAACCCGCCGAGCCGACCAAACACCAGTACGACTACGACTGCCAGACGGTCCACGGCTTCCTCGAGCGATTCGACCTCGTGGACGAGTACAAAGTGAACATCGAAGGCAATCACGCCACCCTCGCCGGTCACTCCTTCCATCACGAAGTGGCCTACTCGGTGGCCCATGGCATCTTCGGGTCGATAGACGCAAACCGGGGCGACTATCAGAACGGGTGGGACACCGACCAGTTCCCCAATTCGGTGGACGAGCTGTCGCTGGCGCTCTATGAGATCCTGCGAGCCGGTGGGCTCACCACAGGCGGGTTCAACTTCGACACCAAGCTGCGCCGGCAGTCGATGAGCCGCGCCGACCTGTTCCACGGTCATATCGGGGGGATCGACACCCTGGCCCGTGCCCTGCTGGTGGCCGCCGAGCTCGTCGAATCGGAGACCATCTCCGTGCCGATGGAGAAACGGTACGCCGGTTGGTCGAAGGACCTTGGGCGGTCGATCCTGAGTGGCTCCGAGAGCCTCGACTCTCTCGAGGTCAGGGTGGCATCGGGCGAGCTCGATCCCATGCCGGTCTCGGGAGAACAGGAGCTTCTCGAGAACCGGGTCAACCGGGTCATCTGGTCGACCGGGAGCTGAGGCCGGGTGGCCGACCCGGTCGAGATCTCACTGGGGCCCTACCTGCTGCGCATCGCAGTCGACTTCGGCCCCCGAATCCTCGGCTGTAGGCGCGAGCCCGGCCCTGAGATATTCGCGGTGCTCGGGGACGATGTGGTCATCGATCGGCCGGACTCGGGTGTGTACCGATTTCGGGGCGGGCACCGTCTGTGGGCGGCTCCCGAGGTGCCCGCCATCACCTATGCACCAGACGAAGGGCCGTGTGCTGTGAGCCGGGAGGGAGACCACGTCACCGTCGAGGGCCCGGCGGACCGAGCCGGCCTCATCAAGCGCATCACCCTCGGCGGCGGTGAGGATGGTGTCGTGGTCGAACACGAGCTCCACAACGCAGGCGAGGAGCCGATCGAAGTGGCGCCCTGGGCAATCAGTCAGTTGGCGCTGGGCGGAGTCGCCATCGTCTCGCTGTGGGGACCACCCGACGAACACGGGCTCTCGGCCAGCAGCAGCCTGGTGTTGTGGCCCTACACCGACCTGTCCGACCCAAGACTGGCCTTTCATCGAGGAGGTCTGACAGTCGTCGCAGAAGGAGGCCCCGCATTCAAGATCGGGACCGGGCCCGCCCCGGGCCGTCTCGGATATCTGCTCCAGGGCCACCTGTTCACCAAGGAGGTCGCACCGGCCGGGGTGGCCACCTATCCCGATCGTGGCGCAGTCGGCCAGTTCTACCTGGGAGAAGCATTCTGCGAGCTCGAGACCGTGGGCCCGGTGGTGACGCTCCAGCCCGGAGAGCACACCGCCCATCGCGAGGTGTGGCGGATCGAGGAGTGTGACGACGCCGTGGCCGCCATGGGCCGTCTGACAGCAGGGCACACATGACCCTGGTCCTAGGAATCGATTCCTCGACTACGGCAACCAAGGCGATACTCGTCGATCCCGAGGGGCGGGTCATCGCCACCGCGTCGTCCTCCTACGGCTACGAGACACCACAGCCCATGTGGTCCGAGCAGAGCCCGGGGGTCTGGTGGGAGGGTGTCACCGATTCGATCCGGCGCGTCCTCGCCGAGAGCGACACGACAGCCGAGGACATCGAAGCAGTGGGGCTCACCGGTCAGATGCACGGCTCGGTCCTGCTCGACCAAGACGGCGGCGTGGTCAGGCCGGCCATCCTCTGGAACGATCAGCGCACCGGGCCCGAGTGCGAAGAGATCAGACGACGGGTGGGGCGGGAGCGTCTCATCGAGATCACGGGCAATGACGCCCTCACCGGGTTCACCGCACCCAAGCTGCTCTGGGTGCAGAGCCACGAGCCGGAGAACTGGGCCCGGGTCCGTCACGTCCTCCTGCCCAAGGACTTCGTCCGGCTACGTCTCACCGGGGATTACGCCGTCGACGTCGCCGACGGCTCGGGCACGATTCTCTTCGACCTCGAAGCCCGAACCTGGTCGCCCGAGATTCTCCAGACCCTCGATGTGCCGGCCGGCCTCATGCCGACCACTCACGAAGGACCCGACATCACCGGAACGGTCGATGGGGAGGGCGCCGCGGCCACCGGGCTACTGGCCGGTACCCCGGTAGTCGCAGGAGGGGGAGACCAAGCGGCCAACGCGGTAGGCGTCGGTGCCATCACCCCCGGTGTAGTCGCCCTTTCCCTGGGCACGTCGGGGGTGGTGTTCGCCTCGACCGAAGGGGCATCGGTGGATCCCGAAGGCCGGGTACATGCCTTCTGCCACGCCGTGCCGGGCAGATGGCACATGATGGGGGTGATGCTCTCCGCCGCGGGCAGTCTGCGCTGGCTGCGGGACGCGGTTGCCCCGCAACGCAGCTTCGAGGAGCTCGTCGCGGGGGCGGCCGAGGTCCCGGCCGGCAGCGACGGCCTGATCTTCTTGCCTTACCTGACCGGTGAGCGCACACCCCACCCCGATCCCTTGGCCCGAGGCGCGTTCGTCGGGCTCACCGTGCGTCACGATCTGCGGCATCTCACCCGAGCTGTGATGGAGGGAGTGGCCTTCGGGCTGCGAGATGGTCTCGATCTGATGGTCGACGCCGGTCTCGCCCCACCGGTCCAGATCAGGGCGTCGGGCGGAGGGACCCGGAGTGGGTTATGGCGACAGATCCTGGCTGACGTCCTCGCCTCCGAGATCGCCGTGGTCGGCACCGAGGAGGGGGCGGCCTACGGGGCCGCCCTGCTCGCCGCGGTTGGAGCCGGGTGGTTCCCGACAGTCGACGAGGCGGTGGGCTCAATCATCGAGGTTGAGACGGTCGCAGGGCCGTCGGCCGACAGGGAGCTCTACGGTGAGGCCCACGCCCGCTTCGATGCCCTCTATCCGGCGCTGGCCCCGACCTTCCATTCGTTCTAGATCTCGCGGCTCCTGTACTCGGCAGAGACCAAATCGGTCAGCTCCCGGACCGAGGTCTCATCAGTCGGCTTGTCGAAGGTGATCCTGCCGTGCTGGACCAGGTTGACCCGGTCACACATCTCGACCACCTGAGCGAAGTTGTGGGCGATGATGATCATCGACACCTCACCCCGCTGACGAAGACCCTGGATCAAGTCGATGATGATCGCGCTCTCCTTGGCCCCCATCGCCGCCAGTGGCTCGTCGAGGAGGATCACCTTGGCGTCGGAATAGACGGCGCGTGCAATGGCCACGGCCTGACGCTGGCCACCGGAGAGAAACCCGACCTCGGTATCGACCGACGGAATCCGGACGCCCATGTCCCCGAGGTGAGTCTTGGCCCGTTCCCTCATCTCTGCCTTGTCGAGGAAGGGGATGGGGCGGTGGACGGGCTCTTTGTTGAGGCTCATGTTGGCGTAGACCGGGAGCTGGTCTACCAGTGCCAGGTCTTGGTAGACGGTCTCGATCCCCAGCTCACGGGCGTGAGAGACAGAGCGCAGCCTGACCTCTTCCCCGTCGATGAAGATCGTGCCCTGGTCGGGCTGCTCGAATCCAGTAAGGATCTTGATGAGGGTCGATTTCCCCGCCCCGTTGTCACCGATCAGACCGAGGACCTCACCCTTGGCGAGGTGGATATCGACCTCGCGCAACGCCACAACCGGCCCGTAGGTCTTGGCGATCCCCTCTGCCCGTATCGCCTCACCGTTCGACGATGCGTTCATAAGCGCGCGGTCTGCGATCGGATCCTGGCCTTGTTGGCCAGGGAGTTGAGGATCATGGCCAGGATGATGGCGGCCCCGAGGACCATGGAGAAGGTGAAGGCGCTGACCCCCTGCAGGTTGAAGCCATCCTGGAGGATGGCCAGGACCAGGGCTCCGAGAAAGGCGCCGATGATCGTCCCCGAGCCACCGGCGAGGGCAGTGCCACCGATCACGGCGGCAGCGACGGCGAGAAAGACCTTGGTGCCTGCCACACCGGCGCCGGGGTCGAATGACCCGACCCTGATCCCCTCGATGACCCCGGCGAAGCCGGCCAGCATTGCGGCGACGATGAAGTTGCGCATCTTGATCCGACGTGTGGGAACGCCGGCCTCCGATGCGCCCAGCGGATTGCCTCCAGTCGCCACGGTGTACACCCCCCATCGGGTGTGATTCAAGATCAGATGCATCCCGATGATGATGATGATCACCCACATCAAGCCGGAGAAGTTGGCCCCACCGAATAGCTCCGCACCGGCCGCGTCGGAGGGGACGCGCTTGGGGAATCCGTCGGAGATGTTGAGGGTGAAGCCGTTGATGACGAAACCCATGCCCAGGGTCACGATGAAGGAGGGGATGCCGAAACCGATGCTGATCGCCCCGTTGAGATATCCCACCACCCCGGCCCCGAGCACACCCACCAGGATGGCGAGGGGAAGGATCAGCCCCGCCTCGTTGGCGAAGTAGACGAGGAACGGGGTCATGAAATAGACGTTCCCCATGGAGAGATCGATCTCGCCACAGATGAGGAGCATGACCTGACCCGCCGCCAGGATGGCGGTGGCGATCATGTACTGGGAGATGACGCGGAGGTTGGCCGTGGTCAGGAACGCCGGGTTGACCGCGGCGAAATAGGCGGCGAGGGCCAGCGCCACCACGACGATGGTGGACTCGGGCCGCCGCAAGAGGAACCCGCCGACCCGGCCCCAGATCGTCTGGGACCGAGGCGGGTCGACAGCGACGTCAGTCATCTAGCCCGATCAGCCTACGGGCTCGATGACCGCCTGCTCCTCGGCATCGCCCTCGAATCGGCTCGCTGTCTCCAGGAACAACTGGGCAGACGACGAGTCGAGGAAGACCAGACCGGTGTTGGTCTCGGGTGGGGTCACCACACCACCCGACAGCTTGTACAGGTACAGGTAGAGGGTGGGAAGGAAGCCCTGGAGGTAAGGCTGTTGGTCGATGGTGAAGTCGAGCACGCCGTCGGACACCAGCTGAACCGTCTCGGGCAACAGGTCGTAACCCCCGGCCCCGACCAAACCGTTGTCCCGGGCGTTCTGATCCCGAACCACCTGGCCCACGGCCTGGGTGCTCCCGGCGTCGACCGCGAACATCCCGGTGGCATCCTGATTGCCCAGGTACCACGCCTCGACGTTGGTCAGCTCCTCTTCCAGCGCAGCGCCGGTGGCGATGTCGATCGCCTCGATGTCGGCCCCGGACTCGGCGATGGCGTCGAGTGCCCCGTCGATCCTCGGCTGGATGTTGAGTTGGCCGGGGGTGGCGATGAACAACGCCACCTTGCCCGATCCGACCAGTTCGACGATGCGGTTGCCCATCTCGAAGCCCGACCCGTATAGGTCCTGGCCCACGTAGCAGAGACGGCTGTTGGGGGCGTCGGCGTTGTAGGAGAGGACTGGGATACCGGCGGCCAGAGCGTCGTCGGTGGGTCCGTTGAACGCCTCCAGGTCGACCAGGCAGACGCCGATCCCGTCGGCATCTCCGGCGATGGCGGCTTCCATGGCGTTGACCATCTCCCCGTTGTCGGCACCTTCCGAGCCCGTCCACTGGAAGCTGGTGCCGAGGATGGCCGACGCGTCTTCGATGCCATAGACGGTGGGAACGAAGAACGGGTTGGTGGTCACGTGGTTGACGAAGACGAAGTTCCATTCCGGCGTCTCGGGGAAGTTCCCCGCGCCACTCCCACCTCCTGCAGCGGTGCTGCCCGTCCCGCCGCCGGCGGTGGTGGCGGTCGCTTCGCCGTTGGTGCAGGCGTTGATCAGCCCGACGGCGGCGGTCATCCCGAGCGCCTTCAGGAAGTTCCTCCGCGATGGGCTCATCAACGGTATTACGTCTGGTCGCATCTTTCCTCCTCTCGAGCAGACGTGCCCCGGAAGAGGGCAAGATAGCGCATGGGATGGTACGCCTGCAACCGTATGCGGGTATACGTTCACAAGAGGAGGCGGACCGAAGGAAAAAGGAAAAATGGGCCTGGCCCGCTGTCAGCCGTGAAGCTGTTCCAGCTCCTTCGTGGTGACCTCTTCGGGCAGCTTGCCGATGATGATCATGGCCAGCACCTCGTCCATGGTGACGTCGCTCTTGTTGACTGTCCCCACCAGCTTGCCTTGCAGCATGACTGAGATCCGGTCGGCCAGATCGAACACGTCGTGGATGTCGTGGCTGATGAGGATGATCCCGAGGCCCTCCGCCTTCAGCTGACGCATCAACTGGCGCACCTGCTCGGTCTCGGCCGGCCCCAGGGCCGCGGTGGGCTCGTCCATGATCAGGATCCGGGCGTTGAAGTGCACCGCCTTGGCGATGGCCACCGACTGACGCTGGCCGCCGGACAGGGACTCGACCGGCACCTTGAAATTCTGGAATTGCGGGTTGAGACGGCCCATCACGGTGCGAGCGGCGGTCTCCATCGCACTGTCGTCCAGCGTCCCCCAACGCGAGGTCATCTCACGCCCCAGGAACATGTTGCCCGGTGCGTCGATGTTCTCGGCCAAAGCCAATGTCTGATAGATGGTCTCGATCCCGTGGGTCTTGGCGTCTCTCGGCGAAGTGATGCTCACCAAGTCGCCGTTGATGAAGATCTCCCCCGAATCCGCCTTCTGCGCCCCGGAGAGGGTCTTGATCAGGGTCGACTTCCCCGCCCCGTTGCCCCCGACCAGACCGAGGATCTCACCGGGATAGAGGTCGATGCTCACGTCCTTGACCGCATGGACACCACCGAAGCTGACACTCATGTCCCTCATCTCGACCAGTGGGGGCCCTGCGTGCTGGGGGGTCGATGTCATCGCGCCGCCCTCCTCCGGTAGATGGTGTCGATCGCAACTGCGGTCACCAAGACGACACCGAGCACCACGTCCTGGAGGGGAGCATCGACCCCGAGGAGCACCATGCCGGACTGGAGCGACTGCATGACGAGGGCTCCGAGGATGGCGCCGGGAATGGTCCCGATGCCACCGGACAATGCGGCCCCACCGATTACCGCCGCGGCGATGACATAGAGCTCCTGCAGGGTGCCGAGACCGCTCACCGCGGCGTTGAGACGGGCGATCGATACCGCCGCCGATATCGCGACCAGGATCCCCATGGTCATGAAGGTCTTGACGATGGTGCGCTTGGTCTTGATCCCGGCCAGGACCGCTGCCTCGGGGTTGCCCCCGATCGAGAAGATGTAACGACCGAAGCGGAGCCGGTTGGCGATGAAGCTCATGGCCAGGGTGACCCCGACCAGGATCAGCACCGGATAGGGGATGCCGAGCGGAACCTGAAGACCACCTTCGGGAATGGGGATGTTGTGTTCCTCGGCATATTGAGCAGCCAGGTTCTCCGGCAGGTAGTAGCTGTTCATCACCCAGACTGCGCCGAGTACGACGACGCAGCCAAAGACGCCGAGAGCGACGTCGAGCCACATGGGACGGAGGCGGAAGCCGAACTTTCGACGCTTGCGTCGTCCGTTGACCATGAGGGCGACGATCCCGACACAGGCGACGCCACCCACGATCCAGCTCCCGATCTCTCCCAGCGACCCCTTCGAACCACCACCGAGGAGTTGGAAGGTGGCGTCCATGGGGGCGATGGTTCGGCCGCTGGCGGTGAGCCAGGCAAAACCCCGCCACACCAGGAGACCACCCAGGGTGACGACGAACGAGGGAACACCGACATAGGCGACGATCGAACCCTGGAAGGCGCCGATGAGCGCACCAAGGATCACTCCGACGACGAGGCTGACGATCCAAATCCATTGGTTTCCGATGCCCATCAAAGATGGGAGCCGCTCGGTCTGGAGTACGGCCATCACCATGCCCACAGTCCCCACCATGGAACCGACCGAGAGATCGATGTTGCGGGTAACGATCACGAGCACCATCCCGGTGGCCATGATTGCGATCGCCGAGGTCTGCACCGAGAGGTTCCACAGATTGCGGGGCGTGATGAACGTTCCCCCGTACAGGAGATGGACCACGATCCAGATCGCCAGGAGGACACCGATCATCACCACCATGCGGGGATCTATCTCGGTGTCCCGCAGATACGATCCCAGCGACCGGCGCGACCCCGGCTCGAGAGTATCCGGCTGGGTCGGCGAAGCCTCTACCACGCTCATTGGTTCACCAGATTAGAGAACGGGAATGCACCTGCGCCCCCGAAACCCGGGGGCGCAGATGTTTCATTGATTTCGCGTCAGTGCTTTGTCACTAGGCGCAGGGGCCGACAGTCCCCCCGGTCGAGCACAGCTCCTCGGCCGAGATCCACTCCGCGTCGACCACTTCCTGGAGGTTGTCCTGGGTGATCGGGACGGGTGTCAGCAGGATGCTGGTCAATACCGTCTCTGCACCTGATTCCTTGTTCGTGTAAACGAACTCGACCGTTCCCTCGACATCGGCGAGGCTGGCGCCACCCGCCAGCTGCACCGCCGCCTGCCCGGCTGCGTCACCCAAGGCACGGGCGTCCTTCCACACTGACACAGCCTGATCCCCGGCTGCCACCCGCTGGAGGGCGGCCACGTCGGCATCCTGACCCGACAACACCACCGTGCCGAGAAGGCCCTGGGCGTCGAGAGCGGCCGCGGCGCCGGTGGCCATTCCGTCGTTCTCGGAGACGATGGCCTGCACGTCGTTGTTGTGCGCGCTCAGCCACTGCTCGATCGTGGTCTGGGCGAGCCCGGGATCCCAGTTGTCGGTGTAGTCCTCCTCGAGGATGGTGATGTCGCCGGCTTCGGCCGCGGCATCGATTACAGAACCGATCCCCTCACGAAGGAAGTCGGAGTTGGCGTCGGCACCGTTGCCCTTGAGGATGAAGTAGTTCCCCGTCGGCACCAGATCGAAGACGACCTCGGCCATCAGCTGACCGACCAGGACGTTGTCGAAGCTGACGTAGAAGGTGTTCGCGTCCTCGATGAGGCGGTCATAGGCGATGACCGGGATGCCCTGATCGGTCGCGGCCTGAACCGCGGGGAGGATCGCCAGAGTGTTCTGGGCCAGGATCATGACGACGTCCGCTCCCTGGTTGATCAGGTTCTCCACGTCGGTGATCTGCTGCTCCTCGGATGACCCTGCATCTGCCTGGATGTACTCGCAGCCGCCGGCCTCGAGAGCAGCCACGATTGCGGGCTCATCGTGCTTCGCCCATCTCTCTTCGTTGTAGTTGTTCCACGACATGCCGACAACGCAGTCGCCGTCGCCGCCCGCGGCCGCGGTGGTGGTGGCGCCCCCGTCGGCTGCCGTCGTGGTTGGCTCGGCGGCTGCCGTCGTGGTTGCTCCACCTGCGGTGGTGGCCGTCGTGTCCTCGGTTCCTTCAT
>JBMDXS010000052.1:0-3472 GCA_048595045.1 Acidimicrobiia bacterium | reverse complement strand
CGTGGATATCTCCGGCGAGGTCGTCGGCGATGCGAGAGTGGCTGCCGGTCAGTCAACGGTGAGCGGGTCGATCGGAGAAGACCTGTTCATCGCCTCGGGGCTGACCACCATCTCCGATTCGGGCGAGGTGGGCGAGGACCTGGTCTTCGGGAGTGGTCGAATGGCCATGAATGGGGCGGTGGGCGGTGACGTGCTCGGGGTAACCGGCGACTACGACAGGCAGGGGACGGTCGCCGGCACCGAGAACGTCACGATCCGCGAGGTGGAGGCTCCCACCGCCGCAGATCGGATACTGGACGCCATACAGAGGTTCATCAGCCTCCTGCTGGTGGCCGCGCTCTTCCTCTGGCTGGCTCCCAGGTACATCGAGGAACCCACCTTGATGCTGAGACAGAGGCCCTTGGCCTCCTTGGGCATCGGGATCGCTGCTGTCATCGCATTCGCAGTTCTCGTGTTCCTCGTGATCCTGGTGGGAACTCTCCTGTCCTTCGGAGTAGGGCTCGTGGGTCTCGACGACCTGGTCGGAGCGATCATCTTCACCGCCTTGGTGACGGTCGCGGTCCTCAGCTTTCTCTTCTTCCTTGCCGCCGTCTTCGGGGCACCGGCTTGGGTCGGCATGGCGCTGGGAAGCATCGCGATGTCGTTGGACTCGACCGCGCGCCGGTGGTGGGCCCTCATCATCGGTCTCATCGTCGTCGTGGCTCTGACCTCGATCCCGGTGGTAGGTGGCTGGATCGGTCTGCTGGTCGTCCTCTTCGGTCTGGGAGCGGCAATCCTCTCTCTCCGTCCTCGCAGAACGACGTCGACGACCGTCGAAACGCCGGCCGTCCCGTCCTAGGAAGCGGAACCCGTTCCAGCGCCGCGGCTCAGGCGAACTCGAAGACGAGCGGAAGGATCAATACCACGGCCGCACTCCACAGCCCGAACACCGGGAGATAGGCGGTCTGCCAGCGTTCCAGGTGGTGGAACCGGATCTTGTTGGAGACGAAGCGAACCGAGAGCCAGCCCGCCCGGATCAGATTCACGAGAAGGACGAGGTTGAGACCCAACGCCGCCGCCCGGTTGGGTGTGAACCCGAACTCCCCGATCCGGGCGATCATCGATGAGAGAACGATGAGATCGAGCAGTAGCGCGCTGGCCACGGCGATCAGTTGGATTCGGTCCATGAGGCCGGGCGGCCTTGTCTCCTCCCGCGCCGACATGTCGTATACGACCAGACCGAGCACGACGACCAGCAGGACGTCGAGGACGAAGATCGCCTCCCTGTTGAACTCGCTCGCCAGATCCGACACCAGATACAAGACGGATGAAGCGGCGAGCATCACCGCAAAGAGTGGCGTGAAGATCGAAGTGAGAACGGGGGCCATGTTCTCCACGACGCTCTTCTTCCCCTCCACCAGCCAGGCGGCGATGATGACCGCGCCCGCCGCACCCGAGGGTATGACCCAATCGAGGACAGCCTGCACCGTCTCGGGCCCGGTCGGCTCCAGGATGAACGAGGTGAGGGCGATCAACACGCCCCCGCCCAAAGCGATGAGCACGTAGTAGATGAACCATTCCCCGGTGAAGCGGACGAAATCCATCCGTCGCTCGTGGGATCGCCACATCCCGCCCATATGGGTATAGCCCACCGCAAACCAGAGGGCCACCGGAAGATGGATGTTCACGACGACCTCCGATGCGGAGCCCGGGATCCAGGGATAGAGGTTCACGGCCATGGCGGCTATCAGGAAGGGCGCCATGGCCAGCACGATCTGGGCGACGGTCAACCGTCTCTCACGTATGTAGAACCAGGCAAGGAAGGGGAGGACGAGCAGACTCGCGTTCCGGGCGTAGAAAGTCTCGAGGGCCGCCGAATCCAATCCTGCCAGCCGCGGGATCTGGATGGCGATAGCGGCGAGCACCGCCAGCGTCAGCGCTCGCAGCAAACCGGCCGATGGGCCGCGCGCCCCGGATTCCGGGGCAACCGTGAACTGCCGCCACAACCGCCCACTGTGCTCCAGAGCGAACTCGCGCGACATCTCGTCCACGTCACCAAGACGTTTCACCGCGACGAGGAAGGCCTCATCGTCGCTCAGACCCGCCGCTCCCAGATCCGCTATCTGCTCCCGGAGATGGGTCTCCAACTCTTCGACGTCATGTCCGTTGACCCCATTGGCTTGGCTCACATGGGTGCGCCACTCGGCGATGCTCGGCTCCAGGGACTCCATCACGCCGTCCCCCCGACTGCGGGCCGAGCCTGAACGTGGTGCCAGAGATCATCGAGAGCGGTGGTGACCGTCATCCACTGACGTCGTTGCTCGACAAGCGCCGAACGCCCCTCATCGGTGATGGCGTAATACTTGCGGCGACGACCTTCTGGTGAGGTTCGCCAAGCGGCGGTGACATACCCGAAGCGGTGGAGCCGATGGAGCAGCGGATAGAGCATTCCATCGGTCCATTCGATCTCACCAGCCGAAAGCTCGCGGATCCGTTTCAGGATCGCGTAGCCGTAGCTCTCGTCCTCATCGAGGATGGCCAACACCAGTGGAGTCGCCGATGCGGCCACCAGATCCTTGTCGATTTGCATCTAGACCTCTGATACCTGACAGCACTATACATTGAACTGCTATGTATGTGAACCCCTCAGCCGCGCCCTTGGTCACTCTTCCGGTTCGGGCAACATCGGATAACCAGGGATCGGGTACAAGCCAACGGCGAATCCGTAGGCGGTGTCCCCTGATCGGGGGAGCCTGTCGAAGTCGTGCACCAGGGCCATGACCTGAGCCCAGAACTCGGCGACGAGCTCGGGCGAGATCCGGGCGTGCCGGATGAAGGACCAGAGCCGATGTGCCTGAAACGCGGCCTCGGATTCCCTGAAAGCGACCTCGAAGTCGTTGAGGTCGAGCGGCATCGTCTCCGCGTCGCGGTTCTCACCGACACCGACATAGAACATGCGAGCCGTGCGACCGAAGTAACGCTCCTCGATCGCTCGGACCCGCCGGGTTCGCACGACACGCACCAAGCCCGCCTCGAGGAGGACATTGACGTGATATGCGACCGTGCTCTTCGGCCGTCCCAGGGCGCTCGCCAACTCGGTCACCGTTGCCGCCCGCTCGTGGAGCAGACCAAGAACCGTCGTCCTGACCTCGTTGCCGATGGCCTGCACCTGGGAGGGCGAATCGAGCTGCATCGTGTCGGCCAGGTCGTAGTCCGGGACGACGGAGTTGATGGCCATGATCGCTCAGACTAACCTTCCCGATTGTTCCAATATTCTGGATCATTGGCAGAGGAAGGCAAGGACATGGCCGAGATCATCTTGTTCCACCACGTTCAGGGGCTCACAGCAGGCGTAGAGGCGTTCGCCGACTCGCTGCGCGCGGCGGGCCATGCGGTGCACACCCCCGATCTGTTCGATGGCCGCACCTTCCCGTCGCTCGAGGCGGGCATGGACCACGCCAGGGCGGTCGGGTTCGAGGTCATCATCGACCGG
>JBMDXS010000051.1:0-24210 GCA_048595045.1 Acidimicrobiia bacterium | reverse complement strand
ATCTCACCGTCCTCCTCGAGCAGCCCGCCGCTCACGAACCTCGTGGAGAATCGACAGCGGAGCCAGCCTTCGGCCGGCACTGCCCTTACCTGAGTAGTCATCTCGAGTGTGGGGGTCCAGGCCAGGGGGAGATCGGCATTGAACACCGCGGGCGGGAACGCATCGGCAACGAGGAGGAGCGTGAACGCGTCGATCGGCTCTCGATCGTGGAGGCGGAACCAGCCGCGCACCCGGCCCACCCCACTTGGGCGCCCCTGAAAGGGGCCTGCGTCGTCGGGATGAATGCGCTCCTCGAACTGGCCAACGAGTGGCGGGGGCAGCGGGCCGTCGGGGGACGGGAGAGCGCGAGGGCACTCCTCGGGCGGAGGCAGATCGGGTGGTCGAGCGTCCACGTAGAGGTCCTCTGCTGTCAGAGCACCAGGCTCGGCGAAGCTTCCCAGCAGAGCCATCGAATCGGAGGTGGCGGCGATCGTGGCCCGCACGGTGGAGAAGGTGCGGCCGGTCTTGAGCGTCGCCACTGCCACCTCGACCGGGCCGGCCGACAGAGGCCGTAGGAAATGGGCGGTGAGGCTCACCGGCCGTCTCCCTTGTGAAGACTTGGACATCGCCCGTGCTCCAATAGCCATCAGATAGCCGCCGTTGCTCACTCCGAAGATGTCCCAGTCCGGCTGGACCTCGGCCTTCCAGACCCCCTCCCCGGCCGGGGTGACTGCACTTGCCTCGCCGAAATTCATCCGATCGTCACACCGTCCCCGGCGATCACCTCGCCAATGACCCTCGCCGAGTGCTCGGAGAGACCCTCCAGCACCTGACGTTCGACTGACGGCTCGACGATCAGGGAGAACCCAATGCCCATGTTGAAGGTCGACCACATTTCGGGTTCGGGCACTCCCCTCGAGGCGATCAGGTCGAATACTCGAGGTCTCTCCCATGTCGTCGGGTCGACTCTGACGCCCAGCCCAGGAGGCAAGACCCGGCCCAGGTTCCCGGACAGCGCGCCACCGGTGATGTGGGCCCCGGCGTGGACTCCCCCGCTCTCCACCGTGGCCAGGACGAGGGGGGCGTAGATGACGGAGGGCTGGAGCAGGAGCTCGACGTGCTCATCGACGTCATCACCAAGTACCGCCCGGACCAGGGAGAATCCGTTGGAGCGCAGGTTCGGCGAGATCAGCCCGATGACGACGTCGCCTTCGGCCACGAGGTGCGGCCCGAGCTCCGACCCCCGCTCGAGCACACCCATGACCGCGCCGGCCAGGTCCACCGCATCGGGCTCCATCACCCCGGGATGCTCCGCCGTCTCGCCACCGAGGAGTGGGCAGCCTGCGATGCGGCAAGCGGCGGCAACCGACTCGACGATGGCCCGGTCCCGATCGGGATCGAGCGATCCAACGGCCAGGTAGTCGACGAAGCCGATCGACCGGGCCCCGACCGCAGCCAGGTCGTCGACACACATGGCCACAAGGTCGAATCCGACACCATCCCACCTACCCCCACGTCGGGCCAGCTCCAGCTTGGTCCCCACGCCGTCGGTCGACATCATCAGCACCGGCTCCGCATAGCCAGGCGGGATGGTGACGCCGGCGGCGAACCCACCGAATTCGCCCACCACGCTGTCGGTCCAGGTCGCTGTGACAGGGGAGCTGATGGCGCGCACATGGCGCTCGGCACCACCCAGGTCGACCCCGGCCTGCCGGTAGCCGGTCACGTCAGAAACGCTCGAGCTGGAACTTGTCGGCAGCCTCGGGCACGTCGGTCGGGTAATCGCCGGAGAGACATGCTGTGCAGAAGCCGGCGTCGGCCACACCGGTGGCGTCGAGCAGGCCTTGAAGGGACAAATAGCCGAGCGAATCCGCCCCGACATGATCCCGGATCTCCTCCACCTCGAGTGAAGCCGCGATCAGGGTGGACCGGTCCGAGGTGTCCAGTCCGTAGTAGCAGGGCCAACGGTAGGGGGGAGACGAGACACGGAGATGGACCTCATCCGCGCCGGCGTCCCTGAGCATCTGGACCAGCTTCCTGGTCGTCGAACCTCTGACGATCGAGTCGTCGACGAGAACCACCCGCCGTCCCCTCAGGTTGTCCGGGATCGGATTCAGCTTGAGCCGTATCCCGCGGTCCCGCAGGGTCTGGCTCGGCTCGATGAAGGTGCGTCCGATATACCGGTTCTTGACCAAGCCATCGGCGTAGGGGATCCCGCTGGCGGCGGCGAACCCCTGCGCTGCGGGCAGACCCGACTCCGGTACCGGGACCACCACATCGGCCTCGGCCGGGTGCTCGGCGGCCAGCCTCTCCCCCATCTGACGGCGAGCGGCGTGAATCCCGCGCCCGTACATCTGGCTGTCGGGTCGGGCGAAGTAGACGAACTCGAAGATGCAGAGTCTCGGGTCGGTGCCGGCAAACGGGTAGAAGCTGTGCACCCCGCCCGCGTCGATCACCACCATCTCACCCGCCGCCACCTCACGAACGAACCTGGCTCCGACCAGATCTAGTGCCGCTGTCTCCGAGGCGAGCACCCAACCCCCATCCGGTAGCGACCCCAGACAGAGGGGCCGGAAGCCGTTTGGATCGCGAAGGCCGATGATTCGGCCCTGATCCATGACCACCAGTGAGAACGCGCCTTCCCACGTCGGCGCCACCTCCATGAGGGCCACCTCGAGCCCACGCTGGTCCGAGCGCTCGTCGTCGATGGCCCTGGCGATCCCCTCGGCCATCAGGTCCGAGTCGGTGCTGGCGCCCCGGATTCCGAGACGCTCGGCCAGGTAAGGGGTGTTGGTCAGGTTGCCGTTGTGACCGAGGGCGATGCTGGTGGAGCCGACCTGGCGATGGGCAGGCTGGGCGTTGGCCCAGTTGTTGGATCCAGTCGTCGAGTAGCGGGTGTGGCCGATGCCGAGATGCCCATCGAGCCCGGCCAGGGCCGGTTCGTCGAATACCTCGGAGACCAGTCCGAGATCCTTGAAAACGGTCACGGTCTCCCCATTGGAGGTGGCGATGCCGGCCGACTCCTGGCCTCGATGCTGGAGACCGTAGAGACCGACGTAGATCAGACTCGATGCACGCTGGCGGGGGGTGTACGCAGCGAAGACCCCACACGCCTCGCGGGGCCCGGCGGTGAGCGGAACGGCACTCTCCTCGGCCACGGCCTCATCGTAGGGCGCGACCGCCGGTGGACCTATTCAGCTCCGAACCGGGCGCGGTAGAGGTCACGCAGCTCCCGGTAGTGGTCGACCCCCTCGTCCTGTCTCCGGATCTCTTCCTCGGTCAACTCCCGAACCGGCTTGGCCGGGGTGCCCATCGCCAGGGTCCAGGGCGGTATTCCGCGGCCCTCGGTGAGCACCGATCCGGCGGCCAGCCATGCGCCCTCGCCGAGACGGGATCGATTGAGCAGCTTCGCCCCGATCCCGACCAGGCATCGATCACCGACCAGGGCCCCGTGCACCACCGCGGCATGCCCCACGGTCACCCTCTTCCCGATCACACAGGGGATGTCCTCATCACAGTGCACGACCGTGTTGTCCTGGATGTTGGTATCCGCACCGATCTCGACTCGGTCCAGCTCGGCCCTGATCACCACTCCGAACAGGACGAAGGCCCCGGGCCCGATCGTCACGTCGCCGTGGATCTCCACTCCCGGCAGGATCACTGCCTCGGGGTCGATACGGGGCTCCGCCAGGTCGGACACGGGCGGCAGATTAGGACCGCCGCCATGGATTCAGGTTCGGTACCTGTCCCGGCCCATGGTCACCGAACGGGCGTGCAGGGCGATGTCGAGGAACAGACCGAGGATGATGCCGAATATGCCCCACGGCGCGGCTGTGTCACCGGATGCGATGTAGCCCACCGTGTAGAGGACCGTGGTCCACGGCAGGAAGATGATCCCGAGGACAGGGATCAGCCATCCGTTGAAGGCACGATCGACCCAATCCGAGACCAGCCAGATGAAGAGCATCGCCAGACGCGGGCTGATGATGATCATCGCCAGGAACAGACACCCCACCTCGACCTCCCTCTCGATCCTCGAACTCGGACGCCAGGCTTGCGTCCGGTCGTCCGGAGGTGCCGCCAGGCGTGGGGACATTCTGATGCGGGCGACGAGACTTACAAGTGAATGAATGACGGCGACCAAAACGCGGCGATCGAGTCGGTGTTCCGGTACTCCTACGCCGTGGTCCTGGCTCGGCTCGCCACACGTTTCCGTGACATCGACCTTGCCGAGGAGGCGATCCAGGACGCACTCGTCGAGGCATTGCGCACCTGGCCGGTCAAGGGGACCCCGGAGAATCCGCCGGGCTGGATCTCGGCTGTGGCCACCCGTCGTGGCATCGACCGATTGCGCCGCCAGGCCACCCTCACCCGGAAAACCGCCATCCTGGCCGGCCTGGAGAGAGCGGAGCCAACCGACCCTTCGGATCGGTCGGATGAGCGAGAGCTCGGTGACGACCGGCTCCAGATGCTCTTTGCCTGCTGTCATCCATCCCTGGCGATCGACAAGCAGGTGGCCCTCACGTTGCGCACCGTGGGCGGGTTGACCACGACTGAGATAGCCCGTGCGTTTGTCGTGCCCGAATCGACCATGGCCCAGCGGTTGGTCAGGGCAAAGGCCAAGATCCGAGATGCGGCGATCCCGTTCCGCGTGCCGGCCGGCGACGAGCTCGCCGATCGCTTGTCCGCTGTCCTCGCCGTCGTGTATCTCGTCTTCAACGAGGGCTATCTGGCCACCAGCGGTGACCAACTGATCCGTGCCGAGCTGGCCGGATCAGCGGTGGAGCTTGGTTACCTGCTGACCACTCTGTTGCCCGACGAGCCCGAGGTGCTCGGCCTCCAGTCGCTCATGCTCCTCCACCACAGCCGCCGTCGCGCCCGCGTGGACGAGCATGGCGGGCTCGTCCTCCTCGCCGATCAGGATCGGGGCCTCTGGGATGCCGGGGCGGTTCGAGCCGGCCTGGATCTGTTGGGGAAAGCGATGCGTATCGGTGGCGACGGCCCCTATCTGCTCCAGGCGCAGATCGCGGCCCAGCACGCCACCGCACCATCCGCCGATGAGACCGACTGGCGGCGGATCGTGGGGCTGTACGACCGTCTCATCGCGGTTCTTCCTTCACCGGTGGCCCGGCTCAACCGCGCCGTCGCGGTCTTCGAGGAATACGGTGCGGCCGAGGGCCTGGCTGCCCTCGAGGACCTCGCCGACGAGCTCGACGGCTATCACCTCTTCCATGTCGCCAAGGCCGAGATGTGGGGCGAGCTGGGAGAGGGTGGCAAGGCAGAGGCCTCGCTCCAACGAGCGCTGGCCCTCGCCACGAACGAGGCGGAACGTCGGTTCCTCGAGGCGAAGGCCGGCTGACCTCAGCCGAACCGTCTCAGACCCTCGTCCAGGGCCTGGGGTGTGTCGGCCGAGAACCAGGAGCGACCGTCTTCACCCCACTCCTCCCACTCGTCGGGGGTGACCGGGAGGAAGGACACACGGTCGAGCATCGTCTGGATCGAACCTCCGCTCTCCGCCTCTTCTCGGGCGGCCTCAGCCACCTGACGCGGGTAGACGGCGCATGTGACCTGACGAACACCGGCCCGATCCACCGGCACCACGGGAAGGTCCGACACGATGGTGGCCAGGTGGGTCAGCGTCTCGGGGCGGACGAAGACGTTGTCGACGGCCACCACGAGGGCCCGGTCCTCTTCCATGCGGCTCAGGGCGGTGGCCACCCCGGCCAAAGGCCCCGATCCCGAGACCTGGTCGGGCCAGGTCTCATACCCCGTGCGCCTTGCGCCGAGCACGACGACGTGATCGGTGGCCACACCGAGTGAAGTCGCCACCCTGTCCAGGAAGGACACGCCGGAGACCTCGACGTCTGCCTTGTCCTTTCCCATGCGCCGGCCCCGGCCACCGGCCAGGACCGCGCCAAGTAGAGCCATGAGGGGAGGCTAGGGAGTCGTCCGGCGTGTGATCAGTCTCCGAGGACGATTCCCAGACTTCGGGCCGAGTCGATCCAGGGATGGTCGTGGGGGACGAACTTGGTCACTCCGGCAATCTCCTTCAACGGCACCGCCTCTGTCGACTCGCCTCGCGCCGCCACGAGGACACCATGCATCCCCTCGGCGATGTAGGAAGCCGTCGCCGTGCCGAGTCTGGTCGCCAGCAGCCGGTCGGCGGGCGAGGGGGTGCCGCCCCGCTGGACATGTCCGAGGATGGTGACCCTGGACTCGAGACCGGTGGCCTCTTCCAGCGCGTCGGCGAGGTTTTCGGTCCTGGGCGCTTTGTCGAGAGCGGTGAGCCTTGCCTTCAGATCCCGTTTCCGATCGTCATCCGCATTCTCCAGGTCGGCCCGAAGAGCGGAGCGGGCCCGGGCGTCCTCCCTCGAGTAGGCGCCTTCGGCCGCCGCGATGATGGAGAAGGCGCTGCCCGCCGCCTTGCGTGCCTGGATCGAGGAGGCGATGGCCGGGATATCGTAAGGGATCTCGGGGATGAGGATGACATCGGCACCGCCGGCCAACCCCGCCCCAAGGGCAAGCCACCCCACGTCGTGCCCCATCACCTCGGCCAGGATGATGCGGTGGTGGGAGTGGGCCGTGGAGTGGAGCCGGTCGATGGCTTCGGTTGCTATGCCCATGGCCGTGTCGAAGCCGAAGGTGACGTCGGTCCCGCTCACGTCGTTGTCGATGGTCTTGGGCAGGGCGAGCACGTTGATCCCGACCTCTTCAAGCTTCAGCGCGTTGCGCATGGTGCCGTCCCCACCGAGCACCACCAGCGCCTCCAGATCGTGCTGGTCGACCACGTCGCGCATGAGGGGCCGCATGTCCATGCGCCGGCCGTCGCCCATCTCCATCTTTTCGACCTTGGCCCGGCTGGTTCCGAGCACGGTCCCTCCCTTGGTGAGGATGCCGGAGAGGGAGTCGGAGTCGAATCGGATGTAGCGGTTCTGCATCAGACCGAGGAAGCCGTCGTAGAACCCGATGACGTGCATCCCGTAGGCCCGTTGGGCCGCCTTGCCCACGGCCCTGATCGCCGCGTTCAGACCGGGGCTGTCGCCCCCGGCAGTGAGGATCCCAATGCTCCTGGCCACGATGTCATGGTATCGGCGTCTCCACCTGCCCAGATTGAGCCGGTGAGTGCCGTATATGACACCTCACCGTCCCAATCTCGCACCGGAACTCAGGCGGACTCCTTGCGGAAGACCCACGACCCATAGAGAACCCCGACCAAGAGGAGGCCTACGGTGACCGCGGCGCCGATCACCACCTCGTTCGAGGCGAGGTCATCGATGTACATCGCCCGGACACCGTTGACCACATGGGTGAGAGGGTTGATGTCGGCCACGGTCTGCAGCCAGCCGGGGGCCAGGGCCATGGGGAGGAGGATGCCCGACAGGAGGAGCACCGGCAGCAGCAGGCCGTTAATGACGGGGGCGAAGGAGTCCTCGCTCTTCAGTTTCAGCGCCGTGCCGTAAGAGAGTGCGCTGAAAGCCCCACCGAGGAGGGCGACTATCGCCACACCGGCGATCAGGCTCCCCATCGGGGCCTCGAGCCCGAAGAACACCACTGCCACCAAGCTGAGCATGGCGCCTTGGACGACGATCACCACGACGTCACGGAGGACCCGGCCGAGGAGCAGCGCCCCGCGGCTGGCCGGGGTTACCCGCATCCGCTCGACCACCCCGGCCCGCCATTCGGCGATGAGCCCGAATCCCGCGAACGCAGCCCCGAACACGGCCAGCTGCACGAGCAGCCCGGGCACGAAGACCTGCCAGGCGGTTCCCGGAGGGAAGCCGGGAGCATCGACCACCGGCTCCAGCAGCGGCCCGAACAGGGTCAGGTAGAGGATGGGCTGTATCAGCCCCAGGATCACCCATACCGGGTTGCGCAGCGAGAGACGCATGGCCCGGCTGAATACCAGCCAGGTGTCGGTCATGAATCGCATGTTGATCTCCTTTCAGGCAGCAGCCCGGTCGGTGGCACTCTCGGTACCGTCACGCAGCGAACGGCCGGTCATGATCAGGAACACATCATCCAGGGTGGGCCGATGCACCTGGACCCCGGTCGCGTCGACATTTCGCTCCACCATGGCCCGCAGCAGCATGGGGAGGGCGCTGGCCCCGTCGGGCACCTGGAACCTGACCTCGGTCCCATCGATGGCCGGCTCGGTCGCCCCCTCGAGATGGGATACGAGCTCGGCAACCACCACGGTGCTTCGCTGATCCTCGAGGCTCAGGACGACGGAATCGCCGGCCACCTTTCGCTTGAGCTCGTCCGGTGCGCCCTGGGCCACGATCGACCCGTCGTCGATGACGAGGATGCGGTCGCAGAGGACATCCGCCTCGTCCATGTAATGAGTGGTGAGGAACACCGTGGTGCCGAGGTCGGTGCGAAGTCTGGCGATGTGCTCCCACAGATTGGCTCTGGACTGTGGGTCGAGGCCGGTGGACGGCTCGTCGAGAAAGATCAGCTGAGGCTGATGGACCAACCCCATGGCGATGTCGAGACGCCGCCGCTGCCCACCGGAGAGGGTCTTGCATTGACGATCCCACATCCCGTCGAGGTCGAGCTGCCTGAAGAGTGCCTCACCATTGCCCCGGGCCGTGGGCAGCTCTATCCCATACATGCGGGCGTGGTCGACGATCTCCTCACCTGCTCTCGCCTCGGGGTCGGTGGACCCACCCTGGGCGACGTAGCCGATGCTGCGCCTCACGCCCACGGGGTCCAGTCTCAAGTCTGAGCCGGCCACCATTGCCTCCCCACCGCTGGGCTCGAGCAACGTTGTCAGCATGCGCAGGGTGGTTGTCTTCCCCGCCCCATTAGGGCCCAGGAACCCAACGATTTCCCCTTGCTCGACGGCGAAGTCGACCCCGCGTACCGCTTCGACTTCTTGCTTCTTCGTCTTGTAGACCCGGCGCAGCCCCCGGGACACGATCATGGTCTCTGGCATCGGAATCTCCTTCCGGCTATACTTCAAGCGTTGAGTATCTTATGAATCAAGATATTAACTTGTCAAGAGAACAGCGGCAGGCTGCTGTCCGACGCTTGGTGGAAGCCCTCCGCGCCCTCCAGTTGGCCAGTGATCTCCTCGATGAGGCATACGCCGATTTCGTCGGCATCAATCGCACGGACCTGCGCTGCATGGACATCGTCGATCAGCGGGGCCGGGTCACCGCTGGGGAACTGGCGCGTGAGGCAGGGTTGACCACCGGTGCGGTGACTGCGGTCGTGGACAGAATGGAGAGCGCCGGGCTTCTCCACAGGACCTATGACGCCAATGACCGGCGCAAGGTGTGGATCGAGCTCACCCCCGATGCGAAGAAGCTGGGTGAAGAGGTCTATGGGCCGCTGGATCAGGCCGGGCAGACACATCTCGCCTCGTTGGGTGACGAGCAGGTCTTGACCATCATCGGCTTTCTCGAAGTCAGCCGCCGCATCACCATGGAGAACGTCGAGGCGATCAGGTCACGCACCAGCACCAAGAAGATGCCGCTTCGCTACCGGCTCGAGCAGGCTCGCATGATCAAGGACGACGCCAAGGCGCTGGCCAAGAGGATCAAGCAGGAGCTCAAGGAGATGAAGGTGATCGTCGTCGACCTCCATGGCTCGAAATGGGGGCAGGACGAGGACGGTCGCTGGGTGGAGCGAAGGGGCTGAGCTAGCCGGCCATCCTCCTCGGGATGGCGTCGCGTTGGGTCCTCGTCAGCGTCTCGAGGTCGATCGATCGGGAACGGCCGAGGATCAGGCCATCGCCACCAATGATCCCCACCTGACGGGCCAGGTCGGTGGGAACGACCGTCCCCGGGTCGAACACCGCTATCACCCGGTGTGGGTCCTCGGAGAAGAGGGGGCCCTCGTCGTCGACTGCCACGCTGGCCCCGATCCCCGAGGCGATGCACACCTCGGCCACCGCCACCGCCAGACCGCCATCCGACACATCGTGTAGCACGGGTACCCGATGCGCCAGGCCGTTGATGAGTGCTATCACCTGCCGTGCTGCATCGGGATCGGGAGGTGTGGGACGCCCGATCAGCTCGTCTTTGACCACTCGCTGCGCCGCCGAGCCGGCCAGGTTGCTCGTCGGACCGGGCCCGATCTCCCAGATCTCCATTCCTTCGGCTGCCCGAGACAGACGAGGCGGTTCCCCGGGCATGGGGTCGGCCAGGCCGAGCAGGCCGACCACCGGGGTTGGGTGGATGTCGACCCCTTCGGTCTCGTTGTAGAACGAGACATTTCCCCCAATGACGGGGATGGCCAGGGCCTCGCATGCCTCCGAGATGCCCTCGACGCTCTCCCGGAACTGCCACATGACTTCCGGCTTCTCCGGGTTGCCGAAGTTGAGGTTGTCCACCACGGCCAGGGGCTTGGCCCCGGTGACGGCGACATTGAGCGCCGCCTCGTAGACCAGACGCGCACTCCCCGCCCGCGGGTCGAGATGACACAGCCGTCCGTTCCCGTCGGTGGAGACGGCCAGCCCTTTATCCGTTCCCCTGATCCGAATGAGCGAACCGTCAGAGCCGGGGCCGACCACCGTGTTGAGGAACAACATGTGGTCGTATTGCTCGTGCACCCAGGCTGTGGAGCCGATAGCGGGGTCGTCGAGCAGTCGAAGGAGCACATCGGCCGGGTCGGCCCCTAGCGGGCGGGCCGGGGTTGCCCACAGGTCATCGAGCCAATCCGGCCGTCGCATGGGTCGGTCGTACAGCGGGGCGTCATCCGCCAGCGACGCGGCGGGGACCTCGGCTACCACCTCACCTTGGTGACGCACCGTGAGAGTTCCCCCGGTCGTCACCGTCCCGACCACCGCCGAGTCGATCTCCCAGTGCTCGGCGACGGCGAGGACCGCACTGACCTTCTCGGAAGGAACGAAGGCCATCATTCGCTCCTGGGACTCGGACATGAGCAACTCGGGGGCGGTCATGCCCATCTCGCGGACATGAACCTGATCGAGGTCGACGTCGAGCCCGACTCCGGCCCTTCCCGCCGGTTCCGAGGTGGCGCAAGACAGTCCGGCCGCTCCCAGGTCCTGGACGCCGGCGACCAGCCCTCTCTGGTACATCTCGAGACATGCCTCGATCAGCTTCTTCTCTTCGAACGGGTCGCCGACCTGGACACTCGGTCTCTTTTCCTGGGACTCGTCGTCGAACGATGCCGAAGCCAGCACCGATGCCCCCCCGATCCCGTCCCGTCCGGTGGCCCGGCCGAGCAGCACGGCCACGGTCCCCGGGGTCCCGGCCGTGCCCAGGGTCAACTGCTCGCGGCGCAGCACGCCCAGACACATCACGTTGACCAGCGGGTTTCCCGTGTAGCAGGGGTCGAACTCGATCTCCCCGCCTACGGTGGGCACCCCGACGGCGTTGCCGTAGCCGGCGATGCCAGACACCACCCCGTTGAAGAGATAGCGGTTCTTCGAGTCGTCCAGCGGGCCGAAACGGATCTGATCCCATAGTGCGATGGGGCGTGCCCCCATGGTGAAGACGTCGCGGAGGATGCCGCCCACCCCCGTGGCCGCTCCCTGGTATGGCTCGACGAAGGAGGGATGGTTATGGCTCTCGATCCTGAGCGCAGCGAGCCAGCCGTCGCCCAGGTCGACCACTCCAGCATTCTCCCCGGGGCCGACCACCACCCACGGCGCCTCGGTGGGGAAGCGACGGAGGTGGGCCCGGGACGACTTGTAGGAGCAGTGCTCGGACCACATCACCGAGTACATGGCGAGCTCGGCCGGTAGCGGATCCCGCCCCAGCAGACCCAGGACCGACTCGTGCTCTTCGTCGGTCATGCCCAACCGGCGATGGAGGGGCTCGGTGGCTGTGGTCACGCCGGGACCAGCGAGTGGAGGAACCCTTCCAGGAGGGCTCTGCCGTCGCCGGAGCCGAGTAGCTCGTCGATGCCGCGCTCGGGATGGGGCATGATCCCGACCACGTTGCCGCCGTCATTGGCTACCGCGGCGGCGCGCTGCTGAGAACCATTGGGGTCGTCGAGATAGCGGAGGGCGACCCGGCCGGAGTGGGTCGGGTCGACCCAGTTGCCCTCGTAGGAATTCAGCGGGATGCGAAGTCGCTGGCCTAGCTCGGCGGAACGAGTGAGCACGGTGTCGGTGTCGGTCACTTCGAGGTCGACGAACCGGCAGATAAAAGCCAGATCGCGGTTGGCGATAAGGGCGCCCGGGAGGAGCCCTGCCTCGCAGAGGATCTGGAATCCGTTGCAGATCCCGAGCACCGGCCTGCCCTCGGCGGCCATCCGCCCCACCTCGTCCATGATCGGGGAAAAGCGAGCGATTGCCCCCGTCCGCAGATAGTCACCGTGGGCGAACCCGCCGGGCAGGATCACCCCGTCGAAATCGGACAGGTCTTCCTGGCGGTGCCAGACCAGTTCTGCCTCGCCCCCGAGAGCGGTGATGGCGTGGGCGACATCCATCTCGCAGTTGGTGCCAGGGAACACCACGACGGCAGTTCTCACTCGGAGACCTCCACTGCGAAATCCTCGAGGACCGGGTTGGCCAGCACCTGACGGCACATCTCCTCGACCCGTGCCCGGACGTCATTCGGATCGTCGTCTTGGACCTCGAGGTGAATGACCCTATCGACCCGCACCGACATCACCTCATTGTGCCCCAGGTCGTGGAGCGCACGTTGGATCGTGGTGCCCTGGGGATCGGCGATCTCGGGACGCCGTGTTATCTCGACGGTGACCTTCATCAGCTCCGTGCCAGATAGTCGTCGAAGCTCTCATCGGTGATCCTCTCATAGGCCTCGACATAGCGACTGCGGGTACCCTCGACGATCTCGTTGGGGAGATCCGGCGGCGGTGGTGTCTTGTCCCAATCGGTGGTGTCGAGCCACTCCCTCACGTACTGCTTGTCGAAGGATGGGACGTCCCGACCGGGCACCCACTGGTCCGCCGGCCAGTAGCGGGAAGAGTCAGGGGTGAGCACCTCGTCGATCAGGAGCAGCTCGTCGCCGGCGAAGCCGAACTCGAACTTGGTGTCGGCCAGGATCACGCCCCGGGCGGCCGCATGTTGGGATGCTCGGAGATAGATGTCGACCGATCGCTTTCGCAGCTCTTCGTAGAGCTCGTCGCCGAGGAGCTCTCGTGTCTCCGACTCGGTGATGTTCTCATCGTGACCGGTGGCCGCCTTGGTTGCCGGGGTGAAGATCGGCTCGGGTAGACGATCGGCCAGGGCCAGGCCGGACGGCAGATGCTCGGTGGTAGGCCCACCTCCGTCGCGGTACTCACGCCAGGAGGACCCGTAGAGATATCCGCGCACCACACACTCTATGGGGATCACCTCGGCCCGCCGCACGACCATCGACCTTCCCCGGAGCTCGTCGAGCTCTTCATCGTCGAGACCAGGAATCTGGGAGAGATCGGTGCCCACCAGATGGTTCGGTGTGTCGAGGAAGTCGAAGAAATGAAGGCTGAGCCCGGCGAGGACCTTCCCCTTGTCCGGGATCGGCTGGTTGAGGATCACGTCGTAGGCGGAGATACGGTCGGTGGCCACGAAGAGGAGGTGCTCCCCATCGACCTCGTAGATCTCCCTGACCTTCCCCGACGCGATATGAGGTAGAGCCGGCACTTGGCGGCAGCGTAGTGCCGGCACTCCCCCGTCGAAATCGGGAGCGGGAGTGGCGGCATGGGAGGCTCTGGCTCCCAACTACACGTAGGGTGGGGACGGTGTCGGGGTTTTCGTCCGCCCGAGTTTCGGGGCTTCTGTCGGCCGACCCATACGCAGGGGCGCTAGGCGTCGAGTTGATCTCGGTCACCGACGAGAAGATCGTGGTCGGTCTCGAGGTCGGCGATGACCACGTCAACTTCCTCGGGCTGGGCCATGGCGGCATGGTCTTCTCGCTGGCCGACTGCGCCTTCTCGCTGGCCTCCAACAACGCTGGCGACCGGGCGGTGGCGATCGACACTCATCTGGTGCTCACCGCCCCAACCAAGCCGGGCGACCGGCTCTTGGCCTCGGTCACGGAGGTCTCACGGGGCCGCACCCTCGGCACCTACCGGGTCGACGTCACCAGGGACGATGGGCGCATCGTCGCTTTGTTCACCGGGACCGTCCACGTCACCCCGGGCGACGGTTAGAGCTTCAGATCGGCGAGACGCTCGAACACCACCCGGGCGGACATCCCGACCCTTTCGAGCGAGAAGCAGGAATCCAGATCGACCTCGCTGAGGCCCACCGAAGTGTCGGCCGCCAACAATTCGCGCAGGCTCTGGCCACCGTCCCATGCCTTCATCGCGTTCCCTTGGACGATTCGGTACGCCTCGTCACGACTGAGACCTCTGTCCACCAGCGCCAGCAGCACCGCCTGGCTGAACACCAGACCCCGGGTGGCCTCGAGATTGGCGGTCATCCTCTCCTCGTCGACTACCAGGTCCCGGACCAAGCCGTCGAACTTCACCAGCATGTAGTGGAGTGCGATCGAGGCGTCGGGCAGCACGACCCTCTCCGCCGAGGAGTGGGAGATGTCACGCTCGTGCCATAGGGCCACGTCCTCCAGGCCAACCTGGGCGTAACCCCGCAGCAGGCGGGCCATGCCGGTCATCCGCTCCGACATGATCGGATTTCGCTTGTGAGGCATCGCCGACGAGCCTTTTTGACCGGAGCCGAAGGCTTCCCTCACCTCTGCCACCTCGGAACGCTGCAGATGGCGGATCTCGGTCGCCATCCGCTCGATCGAGGCGCCGATGAGGGCGATCGTCTGCAGGTATTGGGCGTGGCGGTCCCTCGCCGTGACCTGGGTCGAGGCAGGCTCTGCCTCCAGACCGAGGGCGTCACAGACGTGCTGCTCGACCTCCGGCGGGACATGCGCGTATGTGCCGACTGCACCCGAGATCTTCCCCACCGCCACCGTCTCACGTGCCTGGGTCAGTCGGGCATGGCCGCGGGCCAATTCGAAGGCCCACCCGGCCAGCTTCAGCCCGAATGTGGTCGGCTCTGCCCAGATCCCATGGGTCCGGCCGATCATGAAGGTTCGCTGGTGCTCCTCCGACCTGGCTTTGACGGTGTCGAACAGGGTCGCCAAAGCGCCGAGGAGGAGATCGGCCGACTCGGCCAACTGGACCCCTCCGGCAGTGTCCAGCACATCGGAAGAGGTGAGCCCGTAATGGACCCAGCCCGCTGCCTCGGCCCCTGCCCGCTCACCGAGAAGATCGACGAATGCAGCCAGATCGTGGTTGGTCACCTTCTCCCGCTCCGCCACCTCCTCTGCGCTCGGGCAGCCGGCATCACGCGTTGCCGTGGCCACCCCGGCAGGGACCTTGCCCAGACCTTCCCAGACCTCTAGGGAGAGGGTCTCGACCTCTTTCCAGAGCTCGAGCCTGCGCTGCTCCGACCACACAGCGTCCATCTCCGGGAGCGTGTAGCGCGCGATCACCGCGGCATCATCGCACACCTTTTCCGCGAACTGTCACGATGGCGGACGGGGGTTGTCCGTCATCGGCATTAGGTTGCCCGCCGATGCGGAGGCTCACCATCGATCAGGCCCGTCGCTATGCCCTGGCGGCCCAGGGCTTCGCTGAGGCGCGCCCAAATGGGAGGGTCGACGTCCGGCATTTCCGACGGGTGGTGAATCGAATCGGCCTCGTCCAGCTCGATTCGGTGAACGTGTTCAGCCGCACCCACTACATGCCCTTCTTCGCCCGACTCGGGAACTACGACCGTGCCGCCCTGGATGCGTGGCTCTGGGAATCGGGCGAGATGTTCGAGTACTGGGGTCACGAGGCCTCCCTGATCCCCACTCAGGATCACTCTTTGTGGCGTTGGCGCATGAACGGCCCCTTGAACTGGCAGCGGCTGGAGCGGATGCGCCAGGAGCATCCCGAGTATCTGGCCGAGGTCCTCGCCCAAGTGCAAGAGAGGGGCCCGCTCAGGACGGCCGAGCTGCACGACCCGGGGGAGCGGGACGGGACCTCGATGTGGGGCTGGTCGAAGGGAAAGGTCGCCCTCGAGGCCCTGTTCATGAGCGGGAAGGTCAGCACGGCTAATCGCCGGAACTTCGTCCGGATGTATGACCTGAGCGAGAGGGTGATCCCCGCCGAGCACTTCGAGGCCGAAGATCTCGACCGGGACGAAGCCCAGTCGATCCTGCTACTACGAGCAGCCAGGTCGATGGGTGTTGCCACTGCCGCCGACATGGCCGACTATCCCCGCATCAGGATGCCGGAGGCCCGGCCGTTGATCGAGAGGCTCGCCGAGGCCGGTGAGCTCGTCGAAGTCGAGGTCGAAGGCTGGGGGCGCACCGCCTATCTCCATCCGGACTCGGTCTTGCCCCGCGAAGTGACCGGCCGTGCCTTGCTCTCCCCGTTCGACAATCTGATCTGGTTCCGGGAGCGGGTGGAGCGGATGTGGGATTTCATCTATCGGATCGAGATCTACGTACCCGAGCCGAAGCGTCTCCACGGGTACTACGTGCTCCCGTTCCTGCTCGAAGGAGACCTGGTGGCGCGGGTCGACCTCAAGACCGACCGCAAGGCGGGTGCCCTCCTGGTCAGGGGGGCGTTCGCCGAGGAGGGGGTCGACGCAATGAGGGTGGGCCAGGAGCTGCGGGCCGAGCTGGAGCACGTCGCGTCCTGGCTCGGCATGTCCGATGTGGTCGTCAGCCGGAACGGCAACCTGGCATCCGCCCTCAGCTCGATTTGATCCGTTCGACTACCCCGGCCGACTCCTCGACCACGGTACCCAGGACGCCGCCGGGGCGGTGGTTGTCGAAGCCCACGAAGAACAAGCCGCGGTATCGATCGTTCCCCACGGCGGCCCGAGGTACCCCGTTCTCATCGAGCAGGTCCTGTCCGTCTGGGAGAAGGCCTTCGAGCATCGGTCGGTAGCCGGTGGCGAGAATCACGGAGTCGTACCAGCCCTCGCTGCCATCGGTGAACACCACCCGATCGGACTCGAGGTGGTCGATCGCCGGCCGAACCGTGATGCTGCCGTCCTTGATGGCCTCCACGGTCCCTACATCGATCACCGGTGTCTTGCCCCGCTCCCGAAGCTGCGCCAGCGGGGCGATCTCGGGTGTGGCGATGCCGTACGGGGTGAGATCGCCGACCGTCACCCGGCGAATCAGTGTCCCGACGCGGTCGCCGAGACCGACGGGAAGTCGGGCCAGCATTCGGGCGGTGAGCTGTGTGGGTCGCCCCAGCACGTCGCGGGGGACGATATTGACCGGGCCTCGAACCGAGATGGATGTCTCGATTCCCGCCTCACATAGCTCGAGGGCTATCTCCGCACCCGTGTTGCCCATTCCCACCACCAGCACCGACTCACCGGCAAAGGGATCGGCGTTGCGATACTCCTTGGAGTGGATGAACCGCCCGGTGAAGACCTCCGCTCCGGGGTAGGAAGGCTGGAACGGAGCCTGGTTGAGCCCGGTGGCGATGACGACGTTGTCGGACAGTATGACGAGACCGGTTCCGGTCGTGGTCAGCCACCTGCCATCGGACCTCCGCACCGTCTTCGCCTCTTCCCCGAACCGGGGCTCGATCGAGAAGGTTCGGGCGTAGTCGGCGTAATACTCGGCGAGTCTGCCTCTCGGCACATATCGGGGGTATTCGTCGGGGAACGCGAGACCGGGCAGGTGGGAGAGCTGCTTGACGGTGTGGAGGTGGAGGCGGTCGTAGTGGCGGTGCCAGGAGTCACCCACCCGCTCCGATTTCTCGATCATCACGAAGTCGAGACCGGCCTGCCGCAACCGCCCGGCCACGGCCAGGCCGGCAGGGCCTGCTCCGATGATCAGGGTCGCGGTCTCGATCAAAGCGACGTCAAGTGAAGGCGTTCAGACCGGTGATGGCCTGGCCCATGACCAGAGAGTGGATCTCGTTGGTTCCTTCGTAGGTGTAGACGGTCTCCAGGTTGGCCATATGACGGAACACCGGGTACTCGAGCGTGATCCCGTTTGCGCCGAGGATGGAACGGGCGGTTCGTGCCACCTCCAGGGCGTTGCGCACGTTGTCGAACTTGCCAAAGCTGACCTGCTCCGGAGTCAGTTTCCCGTCGTCCTTGCGCCGGCCGAGATGCAAGGCCAGCAGCGTTCCCCGTTGCACCGCCACCATCATCTCGACCAGCTTCTTCTGGGTCAGCTGAAAGGAGGCGATGGGCCGGTCGAACTGGTGCCGCTCGATCGAGTAGTCGAGGGCCGACTCGTAACAGGCGCGGGCGGCACCCATGGCGCCGAACGCGATCCCGAAGCGCGCCTCGTTGAGACAGGACAACGGCCCACGCATCGATGACACGCCGGGAAGCACGAAATCGTCCGGCACCCGGACCTCGTCGAGGATCAGCTCCGAGGTGACGGAGGCTCGAAGTGATGCCTTCCTCTTGATCTCGGGCGCCGAGAAACCGGGTGTGTCGGTGGGGATGAGGAACCCACGGACGCCTTCGTCGGTGCGCGCCCACACCACCGCCACATCGGCGATCGACCCGTTGGTGATCCACATCTTCGTTCCATTGATGACCCAATCCGAGCCATCACGACGGGCATTGGTGCGCATCGAGGCCGGGTCCGAGCCCGAGTCCGGCTCGGTGAGACCGAAACAGCCGATGACCTCGCCATTGGCCATGCGGGGCAGCCAGGTCTCCTTCTGCTCCTCGGAGCCGAACTTCCAGATGGGGAACATGACCAGCGAGCCCTGGACCGAGACGAAGGATCGAATCCCGGAGTCGCCGGCCTCCAGCTCGAGACAGGCGAGCCCATAGGCCGTTGCGGAGGTTCCGGCGCACCCGTATCCCTCCAGATGCATACCGAGCAGCCCTATGTCACCGAAAGCCTTGGCCAGTGCCTCGGAAGGGAGCTCGCCCTCCTCCCACCAATCGCCGACGTTGGGGACGATCTCCTTTCGCACATAGGTCCTGACCGTGTCTCGCAACATGATCTCTTCCTCTGAGAGCAGGGAGTCGATGTCGAGGAAGTCACGAGGGTCGGGCCGCTCGAAGGAGATATCACTCATGTCGAGGCGATGGTATCGGGTGCCTGGATCCTCTACCCGGCCAGGGTCTTCTCGGCGAGGTCGTCGCGGTATTGGGCCAGTCTGGAACGAAGGTCATCGTCGTCCACGGCGAGGATGGCGACCGCGAGGAGGGCGGCGTTGGTGGCCCCGTCTATGGCCACGGTCGCCACCGGGATCCCCGTCGGCATCTGCACCGTGGCCAGCAGGGAGTCCATCCCGTCCAGCGAAGCGTTGATGGGCACTCCGATGACGGGAAGCAGAGACTTGGCCGCCATGACCCCGGCCAGATGGGCCGCCTTCCCGGCCCCGGCGATTATCACCTCGAACCCCTGGTCGGAAGCCGACGCAGCGAACTCCAGGGCTTGGTCGGGTGTCTTGTGAGCGGAGAGGACCCTGACCTCACTGGCGATGCCGAAGGTCTCGAGCGTGTCAGCTGCCTTCTCCATCACTGGCCGGTCGCTGCCCGAGCCCATGACGATGGCGACTTTGTGACTCATGGGCCGCGACGGTAACCGATCGCCTCCGGCTGGCCGTTTACCCGGGAAGCTTGGTATCATCGAACATATGTTCGCAGTAGAACCGCTGCAGCCTTCGCTCTTCGCCGAGTCCGAGCCGGTGGCCGACACCAGCTTCGCCACACTGGAGCGGGTGGACCTCGATCCTGAGTCGTGGCTCGATTTCGCCCCGGGCTGGCTGGCGGGGGATGCCAGGTTGTTCGATGTCTTGACCGAGAGTGTCGAATGGCGTCAGCCCGAGGTCCGCATGTACGACCGGATGGTGAAGACGCCACGTCTCGTGGGGACCGTGGACCCCGAGGCTCACCCGGTCATCCCACATCTCGTCGACATCCTCTCCGGCCGATATGGGATCCGGTTGGATCGGGTGAGCGCGGGCTGGTATCGGACCGGGATCGACTCGGTGGCCTGGCATGGCGACCGCAGAGCCCGTGACCGGCCAAATACCATCGTGGCCACCGTCTCGTTGGGGGGGCCGCGACGGTTCTTGATCCGACCCAAGGGCGGTGGCCGGTCGATCGGTTTCGACCTGGGCCGGGGCGATCTCGTCGTGATGGGTGGCGCATGTCAGCGGTTGTGGGAACACACCATTCCCAAGGCGGCGACCGCCCCACCCCGCATCGCCCTGATGTTCAGGCACTCCTACGACTGAATTCGACATAGAGCGGATCTAGAGCGCGTCCAAAGAGGCTCTAGAGGACGTTCCGCGACCTTGAACTCGGACGGGAGATGCCCGTCGTGAGACGAGAGGAGGCGGTGATGACCGCTATCGGGAAGCAGGCAGTCGGTGGGTTCGAGCACGAGCGCCACGAGCGGAGAATCGGAGGCTACCTCCGCGTCGGTGTCGGGGTCGTGGCCCTGGTCGTCGGATTCGGGCTGGGAAGAGCGGTCGAGTCGGCCGCCACCGGTACGACTCCCGCCGCCATGCAGCGTGCAGCCGACATGGTCGAGTTCCGCTATGGGGCGTCGAGCCTGTCCAGCTCGATGCCCGACCTGTCGATCGCTCAGCAGCAGCGCGCTGCCGACATGGTCCGGCTCCGCTATGGGGCGTCGAGCCTGTCCAGCTCGGTGCCCGACCTTTCGACCGCTCAGCAGCAGCGCGCTGCCGACATGGTCCAGTTCCGCTACGGGGCGTCCAGTCTGTCTGAGTGAGCGACAGCCATACCCGGTCCCTGGCCACAGGTATCTTGCGACGCGGCGGTGAGGACGGCGGTGAGTTCGGTCACATTTCAGATACTGGGCAACCTGAGGGCCTGGATCGAGCAGCGGGAGGTCGATCTGGGCCCGCCCAAGCAGCGAGCGGTGCTGGCGGTGTTGCTTCTGAACGCCAACGAGATCGTTGCCACAGACCGCCTCATCGATTCGATCTGGGGTGACAACCCACCTCGGACCGCCGACCACTCGATACAGATCTATGTCTCCGAGCTGCGCAAGGCCCTGTCGGACGGCCACAACCGGGAGCTGATCGAGACCAGGCCGCCGGGCTATGTGCTGAACGTGAACCCGGAAGCGATCGACGCCAGACGCTTCGAACGGATGATCCGCGATGGTTTGGCCGCCTCCCGATCGGGGCAGGTCGGCCAGGGCTCGAGGGCCTTGGAGTCGGCCATGGAGCTGTGGGCCATGCCCCTGTCCGACTTCGCCTATGACGACTTCGCCCAAGGTTTCAGCCGCTCTCTGGTCGAGCTTCGGTCCGACGCCATCGAGGCGCTGGCTCAGATTCACCTCGACACCGGAGACATCGATCGAGCCAAGGAATACGCCCGTGTCGCGATCGACGATGACCCCTTCCGTGAGGGACCCCGTCGGTTGCTGATGCTGTGTCTCTATCGATCGGGTCGTCAGGCCGAGGCGCTGAGGGAATTCACGGCGTTCCGCGGGCTCCTCGCCGAGGAGTTGGGGATCGAGCCGTCGGAAGCGATCCTCGACCTTGAAGAGCGGATCCTCCTCCGCGACCCAGGGTTGCTCGGGCAGTTCGTGCCCTCACGTTCCGAGGGGAATCCCTACCAGGGGCTGCGCGCGTTCTCCGAAGACAGCGCCGGCGTCTTCTTCGGCCGCGAGACTCTGGTGGCAAGCATCCTCTCTCGAGTCGAGGACGGCGATGGCATGGTCTCGATCGTCGGACCATCTGGCAGCGGAAAGTCCAGTGCCGCCGTGGCCGGAGTGGTGCCGGCCCTGCGAAACAGTGGTAACGGAGTTGCAGTCATGGAGCCGGGGGCGGCACCGCTCTGGGAGTTGGCGGGTGCGCTGGACAGAGCCGGCTTCGGGACACGTGCGGCCTTGATCAGGAAGTTCGAGAGCGATCCGGACACACTCCGCTCGACAGTCTCCAGACCCCTGGTGCTCGTTGTCGACCAGTTCGAACAGGTGTTCACACTTGCCGACCAGGGAGACCGAGCACGTTTCTGCGAGCTCCTGGTCCGTGCGGTACGTGACGAGGGCTGCCCTCTCCAGGTGCTGACGACTCTCCGTGCCGACTACTACGACCGGCCGTTGTCAGTGCCCGGGCTCGCCGACGTCTTCTCCTCGTCGGTCGTCATCGTGCCCCCGATGTCTCCCGACGAGTTGGAGCGAGCGGTCGTCGAGCCGGCGCGGATCGCCGGCACGTCCGTCGACAGCGATCTGCTTGCCCAGCTGGTGGCGGACATGGTCAAGGAGCCGGGTGGTCTACCGCTCCTCCAGCACGCTCTGTTCGAGCTTTACGACATGTCGCCTGAGCGCCTGACCCTCGAGGCCTATCGCTCCATCGGCGGGCTCCAGGGAGCCGTGGCGAGACGGGCAGATGAGGTGATCAAGGAGCTCGATCCCGGTGAGCAAGATCTGGTCGAGCAGGTGTTCATGCGCCTCGTTCAGAAGGGGCGCCCGATCACGACGTCCCGGCGGGCCGGTCTGCGCGAGATCCTCGAGCTGACCTCCGATCCGATCGAGCTCCAAAACGTCCTCGAGGCTTTTGGCTCCAGTCGGCTGCTCACATTCGACCGGGACGCCGCGGGCATGGCCGTGGTCGAGATCGCTCATGAGTATCTCCTCCTGGAATGGCCACAGCTGAAGGACTGGCTCGAGGAGCATGATGAGGATCTCGATCGCCTCCAGACGATCGTGCTCGCCACGTCCGAGTGGGAGGCAGCGGGCCGCTCCGATGATTATCTCCTGCGGGGTAATCGGCTCGGCGAGCTCGAAGCTTGGTCGGGGAAGGAGAGCCTCCGCCTGACCCGCTCCGAGTCGGCGTTCGTCGAGGCATCGACCCAGCTCAGGGATCGGGAGAGCCGGGAGAGCGAAGAGCGCTATGGCCGGGAAGCGGCACTGGCCAGACGTGCCCGCCGTCGTCTCTGGGCATTCGGGATATCGGTTGCTGCCTTGACCGCAGCGGTGACCGCCCTGGTCGCCATACTCATTCCCGAGCCACCCCCCGACCTGGTGGTCCTGTACGACGGCCCGGCTGCAGGCCCAATCGGTGAGACGATCCACAGCGGCCTGGAGAGGGCGCGAGACGACTTCGGACTGGAGATCGAGGAGATACACGGGAGCGGTTCCTTGACAGCCCCGGTGGTGGATGCCATCGACCGAGGCGCCCCACTGGTCATGCTCGAAGCCCTCGCTGCCGACGTTCCCCCGGTACGTGACCTCCTCGGTGCCAACCCCGAGACCATGTTCGTGATGATCGACTGCATCCCGGGTTCGGCCTGGCCCGCCAACGCGACGTGTATCACTGCCCGGTACCTGGAGATGGGGTATATCGCCGGGGTTGCTTCGGGTCTTGCCTCGGCCAACGGCTCGGTGGGCTTCATCGGGGGCGTCGACATTCCGGTGATCCATGAGCTCCAAGCCGGCTTCGAGCAAGGAGTCCGGTTCGTCGATCCGGCAATCACCGTCAACTCCGGATACCTGACCGGCTGGAACGGCCTCGATTTTGACTTCAGCGGTTTTGCCTCGGTCACTCTCGCCGAGCTCCTCGCCAACATCCAGATCGATCAGGGCGCCGACGTGCTCTTCCCTGCGGCGGCAGGCTCAGCGTGGGGCGCCTTTCGTGCCGCGGGCCGCGCCGCCGAATCAGGCGAAGACATTTGGGTCCTCGGGGTCGACTTCGACATGATCGAGTCATTCGGTGAGTACGTCGAGTTGTTGGAGCTCGATCCCGAGGTGGGTGCCCTGGATCAGTCTCGGATCCTGACCTCTGTGCTCAAGCGGGTCGACACCGGTGTCTACGAGGCAGTTTCGCAGTATGCCGCGGACGGGCAGATCGATCCCATCGAGCTCACCCTGGCCAACGGGGGCATTGGCTACACGACAACAGGTGGTTACTTCGACCCGTGGGCAGCCGAGCTGGATGCCGCCATCAGCGCGATAACCGATGGCGATGTCATCCTCGACCTGGATCGCCGGCAACCGACCGTGCTTCTCTCCGACCTGATGGGCCAGGGCACAGCCGGCTGACTCACGACCCGATGTCGGTCCGGTACTGCATCCCCGGCCATCGCACCACGGATGCCGCCTCGTAGGCCCGGTCTCTGGCCTGCTCGATCGTGTCTCCGACCCCGACGAGGCTGAGCACGCGGCCGCCATCGACCAAGATCCTCTTCCCGTCACGTCTCGTCCCGGCGTGGAAGACATGCACGTCGGCGGGTACGGCGTCCAGGCCGGAGATGACGGATCCTCGTACCGGCTCCTCTGGATAGCCGTCCGCGGCCAGAACCACATTGACGGCAGCCGAGTCCGACCACTCGGGGCCCGCTCCTTCGAGCACATCGACGAGGTCGGTGGTCATTCGGGGCAGGATGGCCTG
>JBMDXS010000050.1:0-10529 GCA_048595045.1 Acidimicrobiia bacterium | reverse complement strand
GGTGTCCTCGCCGTGATGCTCGTCACCGGTGCGATCTACACCCTGGAGCTGCGTCTTCCGGTGTACATGCTCGGCCCCGGGATCCTGATCGCCGTGTACACCGTGGCATCGGTCAGGGAGCGCTGGCGGTCCATATCTGCCTTGCTGGTGGTGGAAGCGGTGTTGGTGATACTCGTGCTCGCCGGGCCGACCGACCTCGACCTCAGCTCGCTCGCCCTCTTCGCCGGGCTCATCGCGGGCGCCTGGTTTCTCGGCGATGTCGTGCGTCGATGGCGCACGGCGGCGATGCAGCACCAGAGACGGGCAGCCGAGCTGGCCGAAGCCAGGGAGGAACTGGCCCGGAGGGCGGTGAGCGAGGAGCGTCTCCGAATCGCCCGGGAGCTACACGACGTCGTCGCTCACAGCATGACGGTCGTCACGCTGCAGGCGGGCAGCGGCCGTCTGGCGGCGCGAGATGATCCCGAAGCCGCTCAGAAGGCTCTTGAGACAATCGAGAAGTCGAGCCGTGAGGCCCTCGCCGACATGAGACGACTGGTCGGGGTGCTTCGGGAAGGCGACGATTCGCTGACAGAGCCGGCTCCCGGTCTGGATGACATCGAGCGGTTGGCCGACGAGGTGAAACGAGCGGGTCTGGATGTCGAAGTGAGTCGATCCGGGCCGCTGGACACAGTTCCCGCGGGGATGGCAGTAGCCGCTTACCGGATAGCCCAGGAGGCGTTGACCAACGTGGTGCGTCATGCCGGGGTCGACCGGGCCACTCTGGTCCTCAGCGCTGCAGATGGCGGTCTGTCGATCGTCGTCAGCAACGGCCCGCCGGCCCGACCGGTGCAACCGATCGAAGGCGGGGGACACGGGATCTCCGGGATGGAGGAACGGGCATCTCTATACGGAGGGACGTTGGACGCCGGCCCGACGCCCGACGGCGGGTACAGGGTGGAGGCGCGAATGCCCCTCGAAGAGGCCGAGGGATGACACGGGTAGGGATCGCCGACGACCAGGCGTTGGTCAGAGCGGGCTTGGAGACGATCATCGTGCACACCGACGGTCTCGAATTGGTCGGGGAGGCCGCCAATGGCCTCGAGGCGGTCGAGCTGGCCCGGAACCGTCGGCCGGATGTCCTGCTCATGGACATCAGGATGCCGATGGTCGACGGGATCGAGGCAACGAGGCGAATCGTCGAGGATTCGGAGCTGACGGATGTAAGGGTTCTGATCCTGACCACATTCGATTCCGACGAATACGTCTATGCCGCGCTCCGCGCCGGCGCCAGCGGGTTCCTCCTCAAGGATGTCCCACCCGAAGAGCTGGTTGGGGCGATATGGGTGGTGGCCGAGGGCGAGGCGTTACTCGCCCCGTCCATCACACGCCGTCTCATCTCCGAGTTCGCGGTCCGGCCCTCGATCACCGACGAACGAGCCGTCCGTGGGCTCGATCTCCTGACCGGACGGGAGCGAGAGATCATGGTGCAGGTTGGGCGCGGGCTCAGCAACGCCGAGATCGCCAATGCCCTCGTGGTGAGTCACGCCACGGTGAAGACCCACGTCTCCCGCATCCTCACCAAGCTCGGTGCACGTGATCGTGCCCAACTCGTCGTGCTGGCATATGAGTCAGGGTTGGTGATCCCCGGCCGCTGAGCCGTACATCTTCGGATGTACGTCGGATTGCACTCTCCAGGCGGACGACGTCCGACGGCCCGCTCCATACGTTGGCGACATGTCATCTCATGTCACCCAAACCGTCCCTGAGCCCGTCGGGGGTACAAGAGGGCCGTCCCCGATAGCCAGGTCCTCCATGGTCACCGACGCTGCTCGAGTGAGTCGCGTAGGAGTGTCAGGTGTCCGAGCCCGTCGGTGGGCGCCGATGGCCGTCCCTCTCGTCCTCCTTGTCCTGTTTCTCGCAGTCGGATCCCCTATTGGCCTGAAGCATGGGCGATTTCGCCGATTCGACGATGCGGGGCCTGTCCATACGTTGGCGTCATGACTCCTCCTGCCACCCAAGTCGGCCCTGAGCCCGTCGGGGGACCAGAAGGATCCTCCCCGATCGCCACTTCGTCCTTGGTCACCGGCGCCGCTCGAATGAGGCGCCGAAGCATGTCAGGCGGCCGAGTCCTTCGGTGGGGGCTGATGGCCGCTTCCCTCGTCCTCCTCGTCCGGATCGGCGTCACCCACCAATCCGAGATCCGGGAAGCCGCAGACCGGCTGCTCTCCCGGAGCGGGTGGCTGGTGATGGGGGCGGTGCTGCTCGAGGGAGCCTGGGCCTTCAGTCTCGCCAACGTCTACCGGGCCTCGCTGCGTGCTCTGGGCGGGTCGCTCACCCGTCTGCAGGCGGTGAGCGTGTCGATGGGCGCATTCTCCCTGAGCCGGATCCTCCCCGGAGGTGGGGCGGCAGGCAGTGTCTTTGCAGCCCGGGAGATCGTTGCCCTGGGGAACACCGTTCCCAGAACGGTCGCGTCGATGCTCATCTCCTGGTGGGTCTCGATGACAACCCTGGCTCTGGTAGTCGGCATCGGGACCGCTTCTGGGCTTCCCGGCGGCCACGTCTACACCGCTCAGCTGTTGGGCCCGGCACTGGTCCTCGGCGTTCTCACCGCGGTGGGCGCCATCGTGGTCCTGGCCCTCCGAGCACCAAGGTTCCGAGATCGCCTAGGCGGCCGGGCAAGTGCGATCGGCCTTCGACTCGGTGTGTCGGCGACAGAAGAGGATTGGGCAGAGCAGGCGACAAGGCCGGTTTCTCCCGTTCGACTGCTCCCACTACTGGGGTGGGCGGCCCTGAGCTGGCTGGTCGACTCGGCGGCACTTTGGCTCATGTTCCTCGGCTTTGGCGTCACTCTCCACCCGGCGGTCCTCCTCGTGGGATACGGGCTGGCCAACCTGATCAACGCCCTACCGGAGTTGACGCCCGGATGGATCGGGGTCCTCGAATCGGCCCTCGCAGCGGCATATGCAGCCCTCGGTGTTCCGGTCGGAGTCGCCGTCATGGCAGTTCTCGCCTACCGGCTGGTGTCCTACTGGCTACCGGTTGTTGCTGGTTTGGGGCCCGCGATCGGCATGCTGCGGGGATCGACCTCGTCGGCGCTCGACCCCAGGCCGGGGCAAGAGCTCGAGGCGGTGGCGTGATGCCCGGTCCGATCGGGCTCCTGGGCGGTCTGGAGCATTACGAGCCGATGCTGCCCGTCGATCGACGCATGCTCGACGAGGTCGGCGTTTTCGCCCCGGAGGTAGTGATCCTCCCGCTGGCATCGTTGAAGAGTCAGGCGGCTGCGGCCGGGAACCTGGCCGTGGCTCATTGGGGCCGGTTGGGAGCCCGTGCCCGCGCGGTGCTCCCCGAGTCGGGGGGCGATCAGGTCGCACTCGAGTTGGTGGAGGGCGCCGATGTGATCGTCCTTCCCGGTGGAGTACCCAACCGGTTGATGGCTGCCCTGTCCGATACCCCCCTCCTCGATGCGATCGTCGCCCGATGGGAGGCCGGAGCCGGCCTCACTGGATCCTCTGCCGGCGCCATCACCCTGTTCGAGCGGCGTCTCAACCTCTACCCGCCAGATCCCTTTCGTCTCATCTCGGGGCTCGGGCTCCTCCATGGCTTCGTGGTGGCCCCCCATTTCGACCGCCTACGGGTCCGGCGCTGGTTCTCGCCCTTCTTGAGGAGGATGGGTGGGCTCGGCGTTCTCGGGATCGACGAGTCCACTGGTCTGGTCGGCCGGGATGGGGACCTGCAAGTGCTAGGCGCCGGTTCGGTGACCCTTGCCCGGGCATCTTCGATCGAGGTCTACCCCACCGGCGCCCGCCTCGATCGCGACCTTGTCAAGGGGGCTGTCAGCCCGTCATCGAATCGAGCCATTCGGGGACGACTTCTGCCAGCAGCGGCAGGGTCATCGCCCCACTGACGAGGAGGCTGTCATGAAATCGCTTGATATCGAAAGACGGTCCGAGCCGCCGCTCTGCCTCGTGCCGGAGACGCAAGATCTCGAGTTGTCCCATCTTGTAGGACAGAGCCTGGCCCGGCATCCCGATATAGCGGTCGACCTCCTGTTCGATGGTCAGCCGCCCGATTGGGGTCCATTCCAGCAGCCAGTCGATCGCCTGTTCCCGCGACCAGCCCAGGGCGTGGAGCCCGGTGTCGACCACGAGACGGCCAGAGCGCCAGGCATCGGCCGTCAGCATGCCCAGCCGGTCCACGTCGCTCGAGTACAGGCCCATCTCGTCGGCGAGACGCTCGGCGTAGAGGCCCCAGCCCTCGGTGTGGGCGTACACCTGGGAGAAGCGGCGGAACATGGGTATCCCCTCCAACTCGCTGGCCAGAGATCGGTCGAAATGATGGCCCGGGATGGCCTCATGGAAGTGTGTGGCCTCGAATTGGAATCGATCACGCTCCTCCGGCCGGTATGTGTTGAGGAAGTAGGTGCCTTCCCGCGACCGGTCGGGCGGAGGTTGCATGTAATACGCCGGAGGCATGGCCGGGGCGATCGACGCCGGGACCGGCACCACCTGACACGGAGTCTCTGGACGTGCCCCGAACCAGTCATCGACCACGTCCCAGGCCCGGGTGATGGTGGCCCGGGCATGCTCGAGCATCTCCTCCTCGGTCCGGAAACGAAACACGGGATCGTCGTGCAGACGCTGGAAGAGCTGTGACATCTCCTCGATCCCGACGGCCCGCCTTCCGACCTCGGCCCATTCTGCGGGAAGGACCTCGGTCGCCCAGTGCAGCCCGAGCTCATGGATCTCCAAAGGACTCCGGTCGAGTTGGGTGTACTTGTGAACCATGTGGCGGTAGATGGTCTCGCCGTTGGCCATCCAGACCAGACCGGCCTGCTCGGCGGGCCGGGCCACCGGCACCACATGCTCGGTGAGCCCGTCGCGATAGGCCGCGATAGCCGGCTTGATCACGGTCCTCACCAGATCCGCCGCCCTTTGCGTCCATGCTCCTTGGTCGACACCCTCGGGGACCGAGAGCTGCAGGAAGGGATCGGTCTCGGCCGTCGAGGCCAGGTAGCCCTCCAACTGGCTGAGCACACGGGCGACCGAGGCCAGAGGAGGGACCATCCCGGCGGCGCAGTTCTCCCGGATGAGTGTCAACGCACTCTCCAGATATGCGCCTACCCGGGCATAGCGGGCGAGAAGTGCCTCGGACTGTTCGGCGGTGCCCACCGTGTTCTGCTGGGTGTCGGTCAGCAGTCTGTTGTGTGGCCCCAGATAAGGATCGACGGCGGCCACCATGAACCGATCCTCGATCTCGTCGGCCCACACTCCTGCCTCGTGGACGAGGAGGTCCCTGGTGATTCGATCCTGCAGCTCCAACCCCTCGGGATCCACCGCACGGGCCAAGGCCCCGACCTCGTCGAACTCACCCGAGATCCGATCCAGCCACTCGTCCTCGAAGGTGGGCAGCTGGTCGTCGAACCGATGTTCACCACGGGTGGTCGCGACTGTGGGGACATACTCGGAGAAGGTGCGCCAGAAGCGGTCGGACAGAGCGTCGAGATCGGCTGGGTGGGACATGGGATGACCGTACCGCACCAAGGCCATGCCAACCCGGCCACAATCCCGGGGAGAGATGGACGTGGTCCTCGGCATTCTCGTGACGTTGGTGATCATCTTCATCGTCCCGGTGGGCGTCTACGGGCTGTTCGTTCGGTACTGGGGTGTCAGTGAGCCGAAGAGGACGTCGTCATTCCTGACCAGTGTCCTGGTGCAGAAGGTGGGGACGGCCGTCGGCTTCGTGGTCGTATTTGCGATGGCCCGCGAGTACTTCGTCGAGAATTGGCTCGGGTACGGACTGGTGTGGGCGGCGATGTACGCCATCGTCGAGATCGGCCAAGCCATCGGGCCTGGTTATTCGAACATGGAGGCAGTGGCGGGCATCATCTCCGAGGTCATCTACTTCCCTGTCTCGGCGTTTGTCATCGCCGAGCTGTTGTCCTAGCCGGCGACCCGCCCGCTGTTGGGATCTGCCATCAGCGACGAGACGTCCACCGCCTCCAAGTCCGAGCCCTCGATCACGTCGAGCTCATGGAGAACGTCGTTGTCCCAACGCTCGTCCGGGGCACCGGAGATGTACCACGGGGACCCATTGTCGGCGAGGATGATCCCGTAGGTCTTCATCGCATCGGCGATCACCTTTGCTTGCCAGGACATGCTCGAGGTGTCGAAAGAAGCCTTGAGCCGGAAGCGCTGGCCCATCGGCGGATAGGTGAGGTCCGTGTTGCTCGACGCCTCATGACGTGCCGGCCACACGTATGCCGCTTGGGTCTGTGGTGCGGTGAACCTGATGGCATGGCGAATGGCGCCGGAGACGACTTCGTCATAGCGGATCAGGCCGGCGTAGATAGGTAGTCCGGCGGCGTCGGCCGAGGTCCATCCCGCCGGTCTCAGGGCATTGGAACGTAGGTCGTACCGAGCCCCGTTGGCCGCGTTCCACGATCCGTCATCGTTCGGGAACGCGTAGAACATCTCGTACAGCACGCAGTCGTCCCGGTCGACCACGATGACATGGCGGTCGCCCGACGACGACGGGCCGCCTTCGATCGGGGCAGTGGCGGGCACCGGATAGGGGCCCGGGTCACTCTCTCCGGGCCATGAGGTGAAATGGATCGGCACGTCGGGCTGGGCCGCGCCAACTGTCACGAAGGGGATCCCGATCGGGCTGGTCGTCCCAGGGGGCCACACCCCGCTGCCCAGGTCGGCATGGACGTTGGCCGTGTCTCCGATCCGGTCGATGTATTGGGCGGACCGGGCATGAACCGGAAGTGCATCGACCCGGGCGTTCCAGATGTTGTCGGCAGGGAACACCGGGCAACCCGATCCCGGCCCGGTGCCGGGGAGGGTGCCGAACGAGCCGGCGACCGGCAGCCACTCGGTGGACCCCCATCCGAATTGGCTGTTGGCGTTGCCCTGTGTGTTGGTGTGTCGGAAATAGAAGGTGGTGTCGGAGGGCCGGAACACCGCGGGCGTGTCCACACCGTCGATGATCCCCCAGTCTCCGGCCACCAGCCGATCTCCGGGATCACCGAAGAAGAAATCGTTGTCGGCGATGCCCTGGGTGTGGCTGTTGCGGAAATAGACGAACCCGGTCGACTCCCGATGCAATCCCACCGTGTCCTCACCGTCTCCGTCGAAATCGCCGACGAATGGCTTGTCGCCGGGGTTGCCGAACACGTAGTTGAACTCGGCCGCTCCCAACCCCCCATCGTCGGCGCCCAGGGCGTTGATCACATAGATCCGCGCTTCTGGAGCCCGGTAGATGGAGACAGTGTCACAGCCGTCCCCGTCGAAGTCGCCGGCCAGGGGTATGTCCCCGGGGTTGCCGAAGAAGAACCTTATGTCGGCCACACCCTGGCTGTTGCTGTTCCTCAGATAGACGAACCCGTCGGTCTGGCGGTATAGCCCGGGAGTGTCGATGCCATCACAGTCCCAGTCGCCGGCCATCGGGAAATCCCCAGGATTCCCATAGAAGAAGCGCGAAACCGCACCTGATTCGTCGCGAAGATGCCACAAGCCGTTGACAGGGTCGACGAGGCCCACGCTGTCCTCTGCGCCCGCCGAGGGGGCGATGAGGAGCATCATCGTCAGGACGATCAGGGCACGGCGAATCCACATCCTGGGAGAAGATCGGCTGCCGGGGTGCCGAGGCTTTAGCCGGTGGGGGGAGCCGCCCATTGACACGAGCCCGATCCTCCCATTTCAGCGGAGCAGACGGTGCTCCATGGCGTAGAGGGCTGCCCCGGCACGGGTCGACACATCGATCTTGGCGTAGATGTTCTCCACGTGGCGGCCCACGGTCTTCGTCGAGATGAACAGCTCCTCGCCGACCTGACGGTTGGTCCGTCCCCGTGCGATGAGACACAGGACCTCCACCTCCCTGTCGGTGAGACCCCCCGGGTTGCCTTCCCGGGGCAGCTCTTGCTCGGCTCCGGCGGCTTCCAAGACCCGTGCTGCGGCTTCTCCGTCGAGCCGCCCCTCCGCCACCTCCGTCTTCATCACCTGCGCTGCCTCATCCAGCCCCATTGCTCCCCGGTGGGGCCGATCGGACGTGAGCGCCGCCATCACATCGGCTGCAGCAAGGAATCGGGCCAGTGCCGTGATTTGCTCCTGGGCCAGACGTCGGTGATATCCGGATCCATCGGCGCGCTCGTGGTGGCTCGAGGCAAGGTCGCTCAGGCCGGTGAGGGACTCACACCGGCTCAGCACACGGTCGGTCAGATAGGGGTGGAGCCGCACCTCCTCCCATTCCGCGGTTGCAAGAGGCCCCGGCTTGTCCCATATGCCGCTGGGCACCCCCACCCGCCCCAGGTCGTGCACCAGGCCCGCTCGACGCAGGCTCCGGCGGTCGGAATCATCGAGACCGGCAGAGCGGGCGGCCGTCTCGGCCAACTCAGCGACGCGTGGAGAGTGGCCCCGGGTCCACGGCGACTTGAGGTCGACGTAGTCGGCCACCGCCTCCAGGGCACGATCGATGTTCTCTACGTGCGTCGGGGGCCTGGGCTCGGCCTCCATCACGTCGGCCCAATCTGCTTCCCGATACTCCGGCCGGATGCGGTCGATCACATCGACAACGTCGGGGTCGTAGGCGCTCCCTCGGCGCGCTTGGAGGATCTCATGTGGGTCCTGCCCGCTCCTGGCGAACAGATCGGCGTCCCGGGCGACCACTGCAATCCGGGTCTCCAATGGGATGTCCTCACCTTCGAGCCCCGCCGGCTCGCCACTGCCGTCCCACCGTTCGTACGCATGATCGAGGGCGGTGATCACCTCGTGGTCGAGACCGAGACGGCGGGCCAGCATCGCCCCCACCTCACAATGGGCCGCCAGACCACCGGAGTCCGAAACCGGATTCACCACCGCGGCTGCGATGAGACGGGCTCGACGGTGTATCGGCTGTCCGGCGCCCACCGCTCCGACCATGGCCCGTAGAGCCTCGGCGGTGTTCCCCAAGTGCGCCGGGGCGAAGGCGCGCATGAAGGCCAGCTCATCACCCCCGGCCATCCGGGCCGTGTCGCTGGCGTCCGAGGTACATCCGAGGAAGCGGATCAGTGCCACCTGTTGAACGTGGCGGATCTGTTCTGGGTGACATCCCAGCTCATTCGCCACCGCCACCGCGAGCAGGCTGGTGCTGAGCCCGTGTCCGAGCGGTTGGCCCGTTCCCAGGTCTGTGGCCAGGGACAACGATGCGAGTAGCTCCGTGACCGGGAGCCTCGCATCGGCGGGAGCCATTCGCCGACACTACCCCGGGGTGATTGGGGTCAGCTCGTGTCGAGAGCTGGGCGCTGCGGCTCGAGGCTCCCCGCCCCAGCCGGACCACGAGATCCCGCTGACAGCGCTCCGAGCCAGGCTCCCGCCATCACCACGAGTGCCCCGATCACACCATGAGGCGTCATCCGCTCCTCGAGAAGCAAAGCTCCGAGGGCCATGGTCACCAACGGAAAGAGAACGAACATGTAGGAGGTGGCCGAAGCCGTCCAACGTCGCACCACCAGGAGCACGATCGCGAACAACCCGGCCGATCCGAGCACCACCAGATAGACCAGAGACCACCTGACCACCGGCTGTTGGGGGATCAGCCACCGCTCACCGGTTATGGCAGACAGCCCGAGCAGGCTGATCGCCCCCGTGGTGAGGGAGATGGCATTGGTCACGGCCGGATGATTTGCGGAGATCGTCTTGCCCACTATGACGCTCTGCCCCACGCATACCGTCGCGGCGAGCAGTGCGAGGATGGCGCCGATCGGGAGTGCGACACCACCTTCCCCAAGCACCATCCAGGCGATACCGGCCACCGCGAGGACAGACCCGGCCACGGCTCGTCGTGTGATGCGCTCCAACCCTTGTGCCGATGCCAGGAGGAGAGTGATGAGGGGAACGAGGGCGAGGACGACGGTGGCTGCGCCCGCAGTGACCCTGACCAGTGCCCAGTACATCAGGGCGTAGAACAGCGAGATGCCCAGCATCCCGTACCCGATGGTCATCGCCAGCTGTTTCCCTCGCGGCCAGGAGAGCCGCAGCACGAGGGCGATGATCAGAAAGAGGAGGCCGGTCAGGCTGAATCGAAGCCCGGCCCCCCAGAACGGGTCGAGCTCCCGATTGCTCACACGGACTGCCAGGAAGTTGCTTCCGCCGAGAGTGACGGCGACTGCGAACAGGGCCGTCGTGCTGCCGGTGCGGGTCATGGAGCTCATTTGGCGATCGTGCCTGCCCGCCACCGGTCCCACAATCGGGTGAATACCCCATTTGGGGTGATCAGTCGTCCCGACTTGGGTCGGTCGAGTGGAGCCGTTCGAGGCTCTCCAGATAGGCAGCCGCGGCTGCGGCGTTGTGTCTTCGCCAGAGCTCGAGGTTGTCTATCGGGGAGGAGGCTGCGTCGAGGGCGGCGAGAGTCGGGGCGAGGGCTTTCCGCTGTCTCCTGACGAGTAGAAGGGGTGATCGGCCCAGGACCTCGTGCAGTGCGAGCTTGAGCTGGAACTCGATTCGCATGTCCCGGACATGGCCCACCGGGCGGCCCAGCCACCGGTTCAGGTGCTTCCTACCTGATGGCGTCAC
>JBMDXS010000005.1:0-7521 GCA_048595045.1 Acidimicrobiia bacterium | reverse complement strand
CTGTGGGTGCTTCGGCCTCAAGGTGACTCATGGCCGCATCCCGATCGACGGAGTGTTCCCCCTGGCTTCGTCCATCGACACCGTCGGCCCACTGGCCGATTCGATAGACAACCTGGAATCCTCCTACCGGGTGATGTCCGGAGACGACCGGGCGTCGATCCTGCCCGAACAGGCCCGTCTCGGACTCCCACACCCCTGGCTCGACAAGGCCCCGATGGATTCAGATGTCGGCGCCGCCTTCGACGAAGCGGTGCGATCCCTCGAGGGTCTGGGCCATGTCATCTCGGTCGTCGAGATGGATGCCGCCCTGCCCGCACCGGAGCTGATCGATTCGATCGCGGGCGAGGTGGCCGACGTGCATCGGGAGTTCCGGGCCCAAGGGCTGCCCTACGGTGAGGACGTGGCCAAGCGGGTGGATGATTGCCTCGCCACCGGCCCGGAGCGGATCGCGGCGGGCAAGGAGTGGCAGAAGACGATCCGTCGGCTCTTCGCCGGTGCCTTCGAGACGGTGGATCTGCTGGTCACCCCCACCACGCCGGTGATGAGAAAGGTCATAGGCGAGGACATGATCGGCGACCGTCATTACCGGGCCGTCCTCTCCTGGTTCACCGCCCTGGTCAATCACGCCCTTCTCCCCGCCATCGCCCTCCCCCTGACCGGCGCCGGGGCGCCCCCCGTCTCGCTCCAGGCCATTGGGCCGCTCGGCTCAGAGACAACACTGATCGGATTGGGTAGATCTCTGGTCGACTCCGGCCTGGCCGGTTTTCAACCCGCGCCAAAGGCTTCGGGTAGCACGTGACGCCGATACACTTGGAGCCGCGGCAAACCGGGACGATGCGGTCTTCTCACCAAAGAACTGACGACGCCCCGCCGAGACGCGCGCTCATGACAAACCAAGGATGTGACCCAAAGTGGCCGACGAGATCGCCACAGCAGAACCTCCCACCACCACCAAGACAGAGACACTCGACAAAGTAGTAATTCGATTCGCCGGGGACTCCGGCGACGGGATGCAGGTAGCCGGGTCCCGGTTCACCGACGCCAGCGCCCTGTTCGGGAACGACCTGGCCACGCTCCCTTCGTTCCCGGCCGAGATCCGTGCCCCTGCCGGCACCCTGCCCGGTGTGTCCAGCTTCCAGGTGCAGATCGCAGACTTCGACATCCTCACCGCCGGAGACGAGCCCGACTGTCTGGTGGCGATGAATCCCGCTGCACTGAAGAAGAACCTCAAGGACCTCCGTCAGGGTGGGACGCTGCTCATCAACATCAATGCCTTCGATGAGCGCAACCTGGCCAAGGCCGGCTACGAGTCGAACCCGATCGAGGATGGGACGCTCGAGGGCTTCCGGGTGATCGAGGTCCCCATGGACGAGCTCACCCAGGAGGCGGTGAAGAACACCGGTGTGTCCGGCCGCAGCGTGCTTCGTTCCAAGAACTTCTTCGCACTCGGCTTGCTCGCCTGGCTGTTCCACCGACCCACCGAGCCCACCATCGAGTGGGCGCGGAAGAAGTTCGCTCGGACCCCCGAGGTCGCCGAGGCCAACGTCGCCGCGTTTCAGGCCGGGTACACCTTCGGGGAGGCCACCGAGGCGGCCAAGATCACCTTCGAGGTCAAGCCTGCCGCACTCCAGCCTGGCACCTACACCAACATCAACGGCAACACTGCCCTCGCCTGGGGTCTGATCGCCGCCTCACAGCTCTCCGGTCTCCCCCTCTTCTACGGCACCTACCCCATCACCCCGGCCTCCGACATCCTCCACGAGCTGGCTCGTCACAAGCACTTCGGCGTCCGGACGTTCCAGGCGGAGGATGAGATCGCCGGTGTCGGCAGCGCCATCGGAGCGGCTTTCGCCGGCTCACTGGCGGTCACGGGCTCGTCCGGCCCCGGGATCGCACTCAAGAGCGAGGGCATCTCGATGGCTTTCATGATGGAGTTGCCCCTGATCGTGGTGAACGTGCAGAGAGCGGGCCCTTCTACCGGCATGCCCACCAAGCCGGAGCAGTCCGACCTTCTGTTCTCTCTCTACGGGCGTCATGGAGAGTCGCCTATCCCGGTGCTGGCCATCGCTTCACCTTCGGATGCCTTCGACCTCACCATCGAGGCCGCCCGGATCGCCATCAAGTACATGACGCCTGTGTTGTTGCTCAGCGACAACCAGGTGGCGAACGGCTCGGAGCCTTGGATGCTGCCCGATGTGAGCTCACTCGCCCCGATCGACGTCGAGTTCGCCAAGCACCCGAACGGCCGCAACGGGACCTTCCTCCCATACATGAGGGATATCGACACCTTCGCCCGGCCCTGGGCCCTGCCCGGCACCCCCGGGCTGGAGCATCGAATCGGTGGGCTGGAGAAGGAGGCGATCACGGGGAACGTGTCCTACGACCCGGCCAACCACCAGCTCATGACCGACTCGCGGGCGTGGAAGGTGGCCAACATCGTCAGTGACATTCCCGATCTCGAAGTGGCCGGCGACGAGGATGCCGACATCCTCGTCCTGGGCTGGGGATCGACCTTTGGCTCGATCCGCGCTGCGGCGAGGCGGGTTCGGCTCGAGGGCGGGAAGGTGGCGACACTCCATCTCCGTCATCTCAACCCGATGCCCCAGAACCTGGGCGATCTCCTGCACCGCTACGAGAAGATCCTCATCCCCGAGCTCAACACCGGCCAGTTGCGCAAGGTGATCAGGGCCGAGTATCTCGTCGATGCCAAGGGCCTGAACAAGATCGCCGGGGAGCCGTTCAAGATCTCGGAGATAACAGAGAAGATCGTGGAGATGACCAAGTGACCGCCCCGTCCTATACCCGTGCCGACTTCCAGACCGATCAAGAGGTTCGCTGGTGCCCGGGCTGTGGCGACTACACCATCTTGGCCTCGGTCCAGCAGTTCCTCGCCGGCCTCGGCCGGCCCCGGGAGGAGTTCGTCTTCGTCTCCGGCATCGGGTGCGCCTCGCGGTTTCCCTACTACATGAACACCTACGGGATGCACTCGATCCACGGCCGGGCTCCTGCCATCGCCTCGGGCATCGTGTCGACCAACCCCGATCTGTCGGTGTGGGTGATCACCGGCGATGGTGACGCTCTGTCCATAGGCGGCAACCACCTGATCCACGCCCTGCGGCGGAACGTCAATATGAAGATCTTGCTGTTCAACAACCAGATCTATGGCTTGACCAAAGGTCAGTACTCGCCCACCTCCGAGGCGGGCAAGACCACCAAGTCCTCCCCCTACGGGTCCATCGACTACCCGTTCAACCCGGTTTCTCTCGCCATCGGGGCAGAGGCGACCTTCGTGGCCCGGACCCTGGACATGGACCGCAACCACACCCAGTCTTTGCTGCAGGCAGCCTACGAGCACGAGGGATCGGCTTTCATCGAGATCTACCAGAACTGCAACGTCTTCAACGACAAGGCGTTCATCCAGCTCACCGGCAAGGAGGAGCGGGTGCACAACCGGATCGATCTCGAGGAGGGCAAGCCCATCGTCTTCGACCAGGGGGCCAAGGCGGTGGTCCTCCGCGATGGCCAGGCCACCATCGTCGATTCGTCGACCGTGGACCCTGGGGCGATCCTGGTCCACGACTCGACCAGGCCGGACCCGGCGATCGCGTTCGCCCTCAGCCGTCTCTCCCACGGGCCCTACGGGCCCACCCCGCTCGGCATCTTCCGAAACGTGAGCCGTCCCACCTACGAGTCTCAGTTGAACGCCCAGGTCGAGGCGGCCAGGGAGAAGCGCGGCGAAGGAGACCTGGCGGCGCTCATCGCCAGCCAGGGCACCTGGACGGTCAAGGACCCTTCCTCCAACGGGGGTTAGCGGGAGCCGGCCCGGACCCACGCTCCGACTGACGACGGCTGCATCGTCTCGGAGACCACGCCGACCCACCCATCGACAAGGCCCTCGGGGTCTGCCCCGGCGCGCAGCGAGACGACGAAACGCTCGATCACCTGCTGGGCGTCGTAGCGTGAGCGGTTGAACCGGGAGTCGACCCACCCCCTGACTCCTCTGCGAACCGGGTTGAACAGGGCAGCGGCGCCCAGGGTCGCTCCGGCCACCGCCAGGGGGCTGTCCCGTCCCAGGAACGATCCCAGCCCCAGCACGATCAAGCCGTAGACGACGACCAGGAGCGCCGCCACCACCGCATAGGTCACGGTACGGGAGACGATCCGGTCGAGTTCGTAGAGCCGGTACCTCAGCACTGCGATGGCCACCGAGACGGGAATGGCAGTCAACGAGAGCGCGAAGAGGGCGTCCCAGCCCGACCCGGTCCACGTCCCGCCGGCGACGGCGGTCGCTCCGTAGCCGATCCCGAAGAGGGCGATCGCGTAGAGGGGCCACTTGAGCTGTTGTCGTTGCAGCCCCGAGCCACGCCGAAAGCGCCGGACGAAGGCGATGACCCCGGCGACGGTGAGCGTCAATAGCCCGAAGGTCCAGACGACTCCAAACACTTCACCGAAGATGCGGTCGGGAATGAACCCGATCGGGTTGTCGATCGACCAGATGATCGCGTCATCGTCACCGATCAACGCCAGCCGATCGGTCATGCTCGCTCCCCCGATCATGACCGCCACCATCGCAATCTCCAAGGCCACCACCCATCGCCAGCGGGGTGAGAGCAGTTTTCCGTCGGGAAAGACCAGCAAGAGATGGAAGACGGGGAAGATGAGGAGCACCCAGGCCCAATTGGCATACCAGATCGCGACCCAAACCGCCGGGGTGGCGGTCACACCTGCAGGATCGAGACCGAGCAGCCAGTTGTTGGCCAACTCGGCCAGAGCGGCGCTCAGACCGGGGACGATCAACAGCCAGCCGATGATGTTTCCCGGCTGTCTGGAAGCGATGACCGCCCCGGAACCGATGAATGCGAGCAAAGTGACCACATAGACCAGACCGAGGACAACCGGGGCGACGTCGCTCGAAAGCGCACCCGCCTGGTATTCCGACCAGACAACGAGCCCGACCAGAAAGACGGAGAGGCCTGCCAAGGCCCAAACCGCCGCCGCAACTGGCGCGCCGGGTTTGCCGATGCCGGTCGTGCTCGACACGAGGTGATTTCTAGCCGGGGACCGTTACCCGATCGTTACCGATCGGCGATCACGCCGTACAGCACGAAGCCGGTCAGACGGTCAACGAGCTCGTCCCGACCTACCACCCCAGACGGGTGATACCAGCGCTCGATGGCGTTGAGGATCGACAGCACGAAGATCGAGGTCGTCTTGGGATCCAGGTCGCGCCGAAACTCCCCGGACGCGATGCCCTCCTGGACGACGGAGCGGAAGCCGGCCTCGTAGTGGTCGCGCGCCTCGATCACTCTCGCCCGACGGGTGACGTCCAGGGCCCGAGCCTCGTTGAGGAAGGTGCGGGCGATGTCGAGATTGTCGAGCACGACATCGACGTGTCCCGCGATCAGCGCCCGGAGACGCTCGGTCGCACTCCCGTCGCTGGCGAGCACTGACGCCGCCGATGCCTCGAAGAGCCGTGCCCCTTCTTCGACCACCTCTACCAGCAGATCCTGCTTCGACTCGACGTGGGCATACAACGAAGAACCGAGAAGCCCGAGCTCACGACCCAGGTCCCGCATCGAGGTGCCGTGGTAGCCCCGTTCCGCGAACAGCCGTCCCGCGGCCGCGATCACGTCGGCCCGACTGTTCCTCGTAGTGACCATCAGCGGTGGTCGTAGCGGACGACGACGCGTTTGGTCAGCGGGTGGGATTGGCAAGTTAGGACGTAACCGGCCTCCAGCTCGGAATCCACCAGGGCATAGTTCTTGTCCATACGCACCTCACCCTCCTCGATTCGCCCCTTGCAGGTGGCGCACATGCCGCCCTTGCAGGAGAAGGGAAGCTCCGTCCGCACCCTGAGAGCGGCGTCGAGTATCGAGGTCTCGGGATTCATCCGTGTCTGGACCGCCCGTCCGTCCAGGATGACTGTGAGATCGACCGAGCCCTCGCCTGGGGGCGGTTCGGGTGGGAGATTGGCCTGGTCGAGGGGCCCGGCGAAGAAGAGCTCGTCATGGATCCGCTCCTCGTCCACCCCGAGCTCGTTGAGACTCCGCCTGACGGCCATGACCATCTCGTAGGGACCGCAGAGGTACCAGTCGTCTACCTCCCGCCCGCCGAGGAGGTGGTCGTGGACCACCCTGATCTTGGTGTCGTCGATCCGGCCCGAGAGAAGGGGCAGGTCCGACCCCTCCCTGCTCAGGACATGAAGGAGCTGGAAGCGGTCGGGGTACCTGTCCTTCAGGCCCTCGAGCTCCTCGAGGAACATGACCTCGTTGGCGGTCCTGTTTCCGAAGAGGAGGGTCCATGAAGCCTCTGGCTCGGACTCGAGGGTCGTGCTGATCAATGAGATCACCGGGGTGATGCCGGAACCGGCGGCGATGGCCACACGGTGCCCGGTGAAGCCCGGATTCGGGTCGATGGTGAACTCACCCACCGGAGGCATCACCTCCACGAAATCCCCCGCCTTCATGTTCTCGATCGCCCAGGATGAGAAGACACCGCCGGGAAGCCGTTTGATTCCTACTCGCAGTTTCCCCCCGTTGGCATTCGAGCAGATGGAATAGGAGCGACGGACGTCTTCACCGTCGATGTCCGCCCGCACGGTGACGTGATGACCGGGGAGATATCCGAACGTGCCGGCCAACTCCTCGGGCACGTCGAAGGTGACGGTCACCGATTCATCCGTGAGTGGTGATACCTCCAGTATCCGGAGAGGGTGGAATTCCACGCTCATCGATCAGTACTCCTTGAAGTGATCGAACGGGTCTCCACAAGAGGTGCAGACCATCAGCGCCTTGCAGGCGGTCGACCCGAAATGCGACACCTCACGTGGTGATGCGGCCCGACAACGCGGGCACGACACCTCGCCCACAGGGGACGGAGGGGCGATGCCGAATCGGGCCAGCTTCTCCCTGCCCTCATCGGTCATCCAGTCGCTGCTCCAGGCTGGGTCCTGGGTCATCACCACCTCGATCTGGTCGAACCCGGCGTGGTCGAGTGCCCGGCGAAGGTCCTCCTCGATCTGGGCCAGGGCCGGGCAGCCCGAGTAGGTGGGAGTGATCGTGGCCACCACCCGCCCTCCGACCACCACGAGATCACGCAAGATGCCGAGATCGGCGATGGTCAGGATCGGTATCTCGGGGTCCACCACCTGCTCGGCGGCGAGCCTCGCCCGCTCCAGATCGTCAGGAGCAGTCACCGTCACCATCGAAGCCCCGGATAGCTGCGCTGCATCCATTGCATCTCAGCGAGAAGAGGCCCGAGATGCTCGGAATGGAGCCCGCGTCGGCCCCCGCCCCGCTGATAGGGGTCCTCGGGCACCTGCAGCGTGGCCTCGGCGAGGACAGCACCCACGACCCGCCCCCAGGCCTCACGTCGGATCGGGATCAACTCCTCCAGCATCTCGTCGGTGTACCGCCACAATCGGTCGACGGCCTCCTGAGCACGGCGATGGGACTCCTCCGTCCCGTCGCCGAGCCGGACCACCCAGGTGGACGAGTGGAGCAGGTGGTAACGCGCCTCCTT
>JBMDXS010000049.1:0-3758 GCA_048595045.1 Acidimicrobiia bacterium | reverse complement strand
GGCGCTGGCGACGCCATCGAGGGCGGGGTGTTCACGCAATACCTCGAAGACGTGGCGCGGGCCCGCTCTGGCGGTTCGTCGTAGGGGTATCCGCCCGCCTAACCTCGCCGGGTCTGATGCACCCGATCGGGAGGACCAATTGACCCACGTCGTCCTTGCCCAGGAGGCCGCGGCCAGCCCGCTGCCGTCGCTGCTCTTCCTGGGCTTGATGGTTGCGGTGTTCTGGTTGTTCATCATCCGACCCCAGCGACAGCGGGCCAAGGCCCAGCAGACGCTCTCCCAATCTCTGAGCCCGGGTGAGGAGGTGCGCACCATCGGGGGCATCCATGGCACCGTGGTCTCTGTCGACGAGGACAGCGTGGTGCTCCGGGTGGAGGAGGGCAAGATCCGGGTCTCCAGGCGGGCCATCGGCTCCCGGGTTGGTGAAGACAAGCCGGACACGGAAACGCCCTGATCCGGCCGTAGACTCTGCGAGTGGACAACCTCACCTCGCTCATCCGCGACATCCCGGACTTTCCCGAGCCCGGAGTCGTCTTCAAGGACATAACCCCGGTCCTGGCCGACAGGGAGGCGTTTGCGGCCCTGGTGGATGCGCTGGCGGAGCCATTCCGCGATCTGGGTGTCGACAAGGTGGCCGGCATCGAGGCACGAGGGTTCACCCTTGCCACGCCGGTCGCCGAGCGCCTCGGCGCCGGATTCATCCCGGTCCGCAAACCGGGCAAGCTGCCTTATGAGACCGTCCGAGAGGACTACTCGCTGGAATACGGGACCGACTCGCTGGAGATCCACACCGATGCCGCAAGGAGTGGGGAGAAGGTCCTGCTCGTCGACGATGTCATCGCCACCGGCGGAACAGCCGCGGCAGCGATTCGGTTGTTGAGGAAGATAGGCGCCGAAGTGGTCGGGTTCTCGGTGTTCATCGAGCTGTCCTTCCTCGACGGCGTCAAGAAGCTGGATGGTGTCCCGTTTCATGCCCTCGTCACCTACGACTGATCAAGGCCAGGCGACATTCGAAGATGTCGTCGCAGCCTTCGTCGCCCATCACCCCGACGGCGATGTAGACCTGCTGCGCCGAGCCTATGAGCTGGCGGCCGAGGCGCACGCCGGCCAGGTACGCAAGACCGGTGACGCCTACATCACCCATCCACTGGCCGTCGCCCTGATGCTGGCCGAATACGGGCTGGACGAGCCCACGCTCGCCGCCGCCCTGCTCCACGACACCGTCGAGGACACCACCCTGACGCTCAACGACCTGTCGATGAAATTCGGCGAGGAGATCGCCCGGCTCATCGATGGAGTCACCAAGCTGGACCGGGTCCGCTACTCAAACCGGGAGCAGGCCCAGGCGGCGACCATCCGCAAGATGGTGGTGGCCATGGCTCAGGACGTCAGGGTCCTGATAATCAAGCTCTTCGACCGTCTCCACAACCTCCGGACGGTCCATGCCCTGCGTGAGGAGAAACAGCGCCGTGTGGCCCAGGAGACCCTGGACGTCTACGCCCCGCTCGCTCACAGGCTCGGGGTCCAGGAGATCAAACACGAGTTCGAGGATCGCTGCTTCGCCATCCTCTATCCGGGCCCCAACGCCGAGATCCAGGCCAAGCTGGCCGAGCGCGCCCCGGAGCGGGAGGCCTTCATCGAGAAGATGGTCGACGAGATCTCCGGCATCCTCGGCGATTCGGGGATCGGGGCCGAGGTCACCGGTCGTCCCAAGCACCAGTATTCGATCTATCGGAAGATGCGGGAGCAGAACCGTCCCTTCGAGGACATCCACGACCTGATCGGCATCCGAATCATCGCCGCGACCGTGAGGGACTGCTACGCCGCTCTGGGATTGATCCACAGCCACTGGGTGCCGGTGACCGGGCGGTTCAAGGACTACATCGCCATGCCCAAGATCAACCTCTACCAGTCGCTTCACACCACGGTGATCGGGCCGGACGGAAAGCCGCTCGAGGTCCAGATTCGGACCGAGGAGATGCATCAGAGGGCCGAAGCAGGGATTGCAGCTCACTGGCGATACAAGGAAGGCGAGGCCGGCCAGCTGCCCCGGATGGACTTCATCTCATGGGGCGACGACGAAGACCCCGAGGAGTTCCTGGCCAACCTCAAGCTCGATCTGTATCAGGACGAGGTCTTCGTCCTCACCCCCGGTGGAGATGTCAAGCCGCTCCCTGCGGGGTCGACCGCGGTGGACTTCGCCTATGCCGTCCACACCGAGGTCGGGCACCGATGTGTGGGTGCCAGGGTCAACGGGCGGTTAGTGCCATTGTCCACCCGTCTCCAATCCGGCGACATCGTCGAGGTCATGACCTCGAAGGCGGTCGACGCCGGCCCCAGCCGGGATTGGCTGGCCTTCGTGCGGACCGGCCGGGCCAAGTCCAAGATCAGGCAATGGTTCACCAAGGAGCGTCGTGACCAGGCGCTCTCGGAGGGGAAGGACGCGCTGCAGTCCCTGTTCAAGAGGGAAGCGTCGGGCATCCCCGCCGCCGAGAAAGAGAGCCTCCTCGCCTCGATCTCCGCCGAGCTGGGCCAGAGGGACATCGAATCCCTGCAGGTGGCCGTGGGCGAGGGCACCGTCTCGATCGATTCCGTGGCAACGCGTCTTTCACGTCTGCTCAGCCCGGAGAGCGAAGATGAGTTCTTCCATCCCCGGAGGAGACGCCCGCTCGACACCGCCGAGGTCGTGGTAGAGGGACAGGACGACATGTTGATCCATCTCGCCCGGTGCTGCTCCCCGGTCCCGGGCGACCCGATCGTGGGGTATGTCACCGTCGGACGGGGGGTATCGGTGCATCGGGCCGACTGCACCAACGTCTCCTCGCTGGCCGAGCGTCGTGAGAGGACGGTAGAGGTGGCATGGCCGGCCCGGAGCACGACCGCCTTCGTGGTCTGGATCCAGGTCGAGGCTCTCGACCGCACCAGGCTGCTTCGTGACGTCACGGCGGTGATCAGCGACACCGGGGGCAATATCACCGCCTCGTCGACACACACCGGTGAGGACCGGGTGGCGATTCTCCGCTATGAGGTGGAGCTCTCCGACCCGAGCCAGCTGCCCAAGCTCCTGGCCGATCTCCGTGGGGTGGATGGCGTGTTCTCCGCATTCCGCCTCGCCACCGAACCGGCCACCTGATGCTTGTCGTCGCCGTGCCGGCCTGGGTGGCCGCCACCAACGCGTACATCGTCGCCAAGGAGAGCGGGGGGCAGGCGCTCGTCATCGACGCCCCACCCGAGCCCGAAACCATCGGGGCGGTCCTGATCCAGCATGACCTGACCCTGGCGGGTGTCCTCCTCACCCACGGCCATATCGACCACATCGGGGGGAGTGGCGAGCTGGCCCGGGCCACGGGTGCCAGTGTCTACGTCCATCCCGATGACGACTTCCTCACCCTTCACCCCCTCGATCAGCTTCGCGCCATGTTCGGCATGACGCCGCCGGGGGAGTACGACATGCCGGAGAGAGTGGAGTCACTCACCGACGGCGACCACATCCAGCTGGCGGGATTCGACCTGGAGGTGCGGCACACGCCCGGTCACACCCCCGGGCACTGCTGCTTCTACCTCCAGGATGGGGAGATGCTGTTCTCGGGCGACCAGCTCTTTGCCGGGTCCATCGGGCGAACCGACTTTCCGTACGGCTCCCACCAAGCGCTGCTGGCGTCTATGGCCGAGAAGGTCATGGTCTTGCCTGATGAGACCAGGGTGCTGCCCGGTCACGGGCCGGAGACCACCATCGGTCAGGAACGTCGGACCAACCC
>JBMDXS010000048.1:0-1648 GCA_048595045.1 Acidimicrobiia bacterium | reverse complement strand
ACGTCCTCGATTTCGTTCGTGTGATCATGCAGATGGCAATTTGGCTGGTGCCGACGTTCTACCCCATCGACATCGTGCCGGAGAACCTCCAGGTACTCATCAAGATCAACCCTCTGTACTCCTACCTCGTGGTCTTCCGCGGCTTCATGTACGAAGGGGAGTTCGCCCCAACCTGGAACTTCGTGTACATGGGTGTGAGCGCGATCGTCATCTTGTTGCTTGGAGTCTGGGTCTTCTCGAAGAGCTGGAAGCAGGCGGCGGTGAGGCTGTGAGCGAGGCGCCGATCGTCGTCGACAGTGTCAGCCTGGCCTATCGGATTGCCCGTGACCGCGCCGGCTCGATGAAGGAGTTCGCGATCAACCTCCTGAAACGGCAGGTCGTCTACGAGTCGCTTTGGGCGCTCGACGGGGTGAGCTTCGAGATCGAAGCGGGCGAGGTCTTCGGTGTGATCGGGCCCAATGGCGCCGGCAAGAGCACCCTGATGAAGGTACTCGCAGGCGTCCTGCCTCCGTCCTCTGGTCGTGTAGTGGTGAGAGGGCTCATCTCGCCCATGATCGAGGTGAGTGGTGGGATGAACCCGGAGATGACGGGCCGAGAGAACATCGTGCTCTTTGGGACGTTGCTGGGACGAGACCCGGACGAGATGAGGAGGCGCATCGCGCCGATCGCAGAATGGGCCGAGTTGACGGAATTCCTCGATGCACCGATCCGGAACTACTCCACCGGCATGACCACTCGCCTCGCATTCGCCATCGCGACCGATGTCAAGCCAGAGATCCTGCTGGTCGATGAGGTGCTCGCCGTCGGTGACGAGAATTTTCGACGCAAGTCGACCGAACGGATCGAAAATTTGATGAGCGACGGCACGACACTGGTGCTGGTCTCACACTCGCTGGCGACCGTCCGAAAGATGGCGGATCGCGTCATGTGGCTCGACCATGGTCACTGCAAGATGATCGGCGAGGCCGACCTGGTCGTCAGCGCCTACGAGGCGTCGGTCTGAGTCTGACATGAGCCGACTCGGAGACGCATACCGAGACGGGGGGTTCCGAGGGGTGACGTCCGCTGTTGCGTCTTATGTTGCCTGGAAGGCCCAGGGATCACCCCTCGAAGATCCGGTGACCTCGGATCGGTTGGACCGCCTCGATCGACTGGAGGCGGCCCTCGGTGTGTTGTCAATGCGGGAATGGCTTGTCGGGACCACTCCGGCCACAAAGCCTCTGGTGTCGGTGGTGCGGCCCACCAGAGACCGGCCAACTCTCCTGCTCCGGGCGATCGACTCGGTGCTGTCTCAGGCGTACCCGAACTGGGAGCTGCTCGTCATTGACGACAGCGAGACCCCCCATCCGGTGGACGGTGTCAACGACGGACGGGTTTCCTGGCTCACGTCTGGCGGGCGAGGGGTGGGAGCCGCCCGCAACGTCGGGCTGGATCGCGCCAAAGGCGAGGTCGTGCTCTTCCTCGATGACGACAACGTGATGGATCCCGATTGGGCGAAGAGTGCAGTGGTCGGGTTCGAGATCAACCCGAATGCATCAATCCTGATCGGCGCCCAGACCGTCATGCCCGAGATGGGCCAGGCGGTCGCACCCACCATCCGCTTCCCCGCCAGCTTCGACTGGGACACCCTCATCGAATACAACTTCGT
>JBMDXS010000047.1:0-21418 GCA_048595045.1 Acidimicrobiia bacterium | reverse complement strand
GGACCTCGGATCCGGCCTGGCTGGTGGGGGTGGACTCGGATCTGGCGGTGATCTCGGTCGGCGTCAATGACTTCGGGCACCCGGTGGGATGGGTGCTCGACGTCCTCACGAACTCGGGTGCGGAGGTGTTGCGCACCGACGTGTCTGGTGACGTTTCCGTGCCACTCGGTTGATACCGACCGTTCCGCGAGGATCTACCGCGTCCTACCCGCGGGAATGGTGGAAGACTGGGCCGATGCTGCACCTCGGTGCGACCAAGCTCCCGCTGGGTGATGTCACCTATGTCATGGGGGTCATCAATGTCTCGCCTGACTCGAGGAACGTGCACACATTGGCCCGGTCCGTGGATGAGGCGATGTTGATGGCGGACCGCTATCGGGGTTGGGGTGCCACCCTGATCGACCTGGGTGGACAGTCGTCTCACTTCGACAACCCGACGATCGACAGTGTCGACGAGATCTCGCGGGTCGTGCCCGTCGTCGAGGCTCTGGTGGCGGAGGGCCATCTGGTTTCGATCGATACCTGGAAGCCGGACGTGGCGAGCGCCGCGGTCGAGGCAGGGGCGGTGATCGTCAACGACACCGGGGGCCTGGCCGACGAAGATATGCGGGAGGTGGTAGCCGCCACCGGAGTGGCGGCCGTGGCGGTCTACGTGGAGGGTGACAACCCACACGGTGTGGGGGAGGTCGAGATCCGAGACGACAAGGCCGAGACGACGGCGGACCGTTTCAGGGGCCTGGTCGATGACCTTGCGCGGAACGGCATCGACAACGTGATCATCGACCCGGGCATCGCCCTCAGCTATCGGGGGGACTACGAGGCCTATACCCGGATGCAACTCCAGGTCATCGCCGGTCTCGCTCCCATCAAGGCATTGGGACGACCGGTCCTCGTCCCGATCCCGCGCAAGAGAGACTTCCATCGGGTCGTGGCCTACATCTCGCTCGCTGTGGAGCACGAGGCCGACATCATCCGGGCCCACGACGTTGCCGTTGCCTGTGACATCGTGAGGCTTTTCGGGCGCGGAGGATAGATGTCGGGGTCTGCGATTACGGTCACATGAGATGTCCCTGCTCCTGATCACGGCACCATCCAACGCCGGGCCCGGAGAGCGGCAGCAGATGCTCGACGGGGCGGCCGCTCACTTTGCCCGCGCCGGGCTGGATCGGTCACAGGTGGTGCGTGTCGACGTGCCGGGGCGGGGCGCAGGTGAGGAGGGCGAGGGGACATTGCGAGCCGAGTTGGAGCCGGCAATCCCCCTCCTCCAGTCCGGGTCCTTGTTCGGGGAAGCCCAAGGCTTGGAGCTGGTCGATGCCCAGAATCTCCAGGTCTCCGAGGGGGAGGTCCTGAAGGAGCTGATAGAGACGGCGAACCTCTCCGAAATCGAGGTGGTGATCCTGGCGGCAGGAGCGATTCCCCGGCAGATGGTCGCCCTGGTCAAGAGTCTCGGCGATTCACAGTCGGTGAAGAAGATGTGGGAGCGCCAGGCGCTGCAGTGGGTGGACGCCGAAGTGCGCGACCGTGGCCTCGTCTTCGACAAGGGGGCCGAGAAGGCTCTCATCCAGAAATTCGGCTCCGACACGGCTGCGATGGGTCAGGCGCTGGACCAACTGGAGCAGGTAGGGAGCAAGATCACCAAGGAGATGGTGCTCGACCGATTCAAGAACCGGCCCGACGAGCCTACGTTCCTGATCACAGACGCCATCTCCAAAGGAGACGTGGGCGAGGCGCTACGCCGCCTGTCCGACTTCCTGGTCCACGGGCACCCACTCGTCTACCTCGCCGCGGTCGAGTCTGACCTCAAGAAGCGGGCGCTGGCAGCGGCGGCCCCAGATGAGCCGACCTTCCGGCGGTGGCTCGGCGCCACTGCGGCTGACCGGGGCCCGGTCCGGTTCTGGAATCAGCGGGGGAAGGTGCGTGAATCCTCGTTGCGTCGAGCACAGGAGGCCCTGGTGCGAGCCGATCGGGTCATCAAGTCGCAACCCGAAGAGGTGCATCGGGTGACGCTCGAGAGGCTGACTGTGGCGTTGTGCCGTTGGTACGGCTGAGCGATCAGTTAGTGGCCCGTCGCAGAAATACTGGCGGGGTCTCTCCGGCCCTCGGCGCTCCTGGCTTCGTCGAAGTGCTCGCCGCAGCTCCCGGGCTGCGACTGCGCGCTTCTCCTTGCCAGATGACCCCGATGACTCGGAGACACCCTCGCCCTATTTCTCCGACAGACCACTTGCCGAGACGCGCTTGGCCAGTCGTGACTTCTTGCGGGCCGCCGTCTTCTTGTGGAGGACGCCCTTGGAGACTGCGCCGTCGATCTCGGCTTGCGCCTGACGCATCAGGTCGTCGGTCAGCTCTCCGGCGGCGGAGGCGGTCTCGACCTTCTTGACGCTGGTCTTGAGGCTGCTGTTGATCGACTTGTTGCGCATCCGCCGGGCTTCGTTTTGACGGTTCCGCTTGATCTGTGACTTGATGTTGGCCATGTAGATGAATTCGACTCTCGTGCGCGAGACACTGGCCCGGGGGCCATGGGACTCCGATCGAAAGACCGGAGCCGCAACGTTAACAGCGAGGCCCCGATAGGTACAATGCCGCCTCCTCCCGGGCTCTCGTGACCAATCAAGCGCGCATACGCAACTTCTCGATCATCGCTCACATCGACCATGGCAAGTCGACTCTGGCCGATCGTCTGCTTGAGATGACCGGAGCGGTCGATGCACGAGACATGCGGGAGCAAGTGCTGGACACCATGGACCTGGAGCGAGAGCGGGGGATCACGATCAAAGCCCAAACGGTGAGGCTCAACCATCGGGACGAGGGCGGCGAAGAATACGTCCTGAATCTCATCGACACGCCGGGGCACGTCGACTTCTCCTACGAGGTCTCTCGCTCGTTGGCCGCCTGCGAGGGGGCCCTGCTACTCGTGGATGCGGCCCAGGGAGTCCAGGCCCAGACGCTGGCCAACGCCTACCTCGCCGTCGAGGCGGGTCTCGAGGTCATCCCCGTCATCAACAAGATCGACCTCATCGCAGCCGATCCAGACCGTGTGGCCACCGAGATCACAAACGTCATCGGAGGGTCGGCCGAAGACGTCGCCCGCATCTCGGCCAAGACCGGCGAGGGGGTCGAGGGGCTCCTGCAGCGAGTGGTGGACCTGATCCCACCACCCTCTGGAGATCCCGAGGCACCGCTGCGTGCCCTTGTGTTCGACTCCTATTACGACGCCTACCGGGGCGTGGTGTGTTACGTCAGGGTGGTCGACGGACGGCTCCGCTCGGGATTCAAGCTCAAGTTCATGGCGACAGAGGAGACACACGACGCGGCCGAGGTGGGGGTCCTGACCCCGGCGGCGAAACCGGTGAACGTCCTCGAGGCAGGGGCGGTCGGGTACCTGATCACCGGGGTGAAAGAAATCGATCGGATCAAGGTGGGTGACACCCTGACCGATGCCGGAAGCCCCGCCCTCGAGGCGCTGGCGGGCTATGCCGAGCCGAAGCCGATGGTGTTCTCGGGTCTCTTCCCCACCGACGGCGACGACTTCGAGCGGCTGCGTGAGGCCCTCGAGAAGCTCCGACTGAACGACGGGTCGCTGATGTGGGAACCGGAGACCAGCCGGGCACTCGGCTTCGGGTTTCGGGTGGGGTTTCTCGGGCTTCTCCACATGGAGATCGTCAGGGAGCGTCTCGAACGTGAATACGACCTCGATCTCGTCGCCACCGCCCCATCGGTCGCCTACCGGGTGACCATGCCTGACGGGACCATCCGCGAGATCAAGTCACCACAGGACCTACCCGACCCGGGGAGCCGAGGCGACATCTCCGAGCCTTACGTGCGAGCGATGATCCTCACCCCGAGCGATTACGTGGGGCCGATCATGGAATTGGTCACCGCCAAGCGGGGCGAGATGGGGAACATGAGCTATCTGAGCCCGGAACGGGTAGAGCTCGACTATCGGATCCCGCTCTCGGAGATCGTGTTCGACTTCTTCGACCTCCTCAAGTCCCGGACCAAGGGCTACGCGTCACTCGACTACGAGCCAGACGAGTATCGGACGGCTGACCTTGTCAAGGTCGACATCCTGCTCAACGGCCAGCCGGTGGACGCTTTCTCGGCGATCGTGCACCGGGACAAGGCCACCGACTACGGGACGAAGATGACCGGTCGTCTCCGAGGGCTCATCCCACGTCAGATGTTCGACGTGCCCATACAGGCCGCGATCGGGGGCCGAATCATCAGCAGGGAGACGGTGAAGGCGAAGCGTAAGGACGTCATCGCCAAGTGTTACGGCGGTGACGTGACCCGGAAGAAGAAGCTCCTCACCAAGCAGAAGGAAGGCAAGAAGCGGATGAAGATGGTGGGATCGGTCGAAGTCCCCCAAGAGGCCTTCGTTGCCGCCCTCCGCGTCGACGATGACACGTGATGGGGAGCTCCTGAGTCCGGCGGATGTGGATCGGCACGCCGAGGCCGCGGCGGCCTACGTCCACATCCCGTTCTGCTCGGCTGTCTGCCCCTACTGTGACTTCGCGGTGGTGGCCGGGGCCGACGACCAGATCGGTCGGTATATCGACGGTGTCCTGGCCGAGATCGCAATGTCGCCTCGCTGGCGGCAGCTGGACTCGGTCTACCTCGGCGGTGGCACTCCCAGCCATGTCGATCCGGCCCACCTGCGGCGGATCCTGGACGCCCTTGCCTCTCATCACGGCCTGGCGGACGGGTCCGAGATCAGTGTCGAGGCCAACCCGGAGGACTTCGGTCCGAATCGCGCCTCGGAACTGATCGCCGCCGGGTTCAACCGGGTCTCCTTCGGAGCACAGAGCTTCGATGGCGCCGTCCTCGCCCGGCTGGGCCGGCGTCATCGAGCCGGCGACATCGAAGCCTCGTTGGCCAGCGCCCGCAGTTCCGGGTTCGAGAACGTCTCGATGGATCTCATATTCGGCACGCCGGTCGAGAGCGCCGAGTCGTGGCTGGCGACACTGAGAAAGGCAGTGGCGCTCGAGCCCGATCACGTTTCCTGTTATGCACTCACCGTCGAGCCGGGCACCCCGCTGCATCGTGAGGTGAAGGCAGGCGCTGCGGGTCCCGACCCCGATACCCAGGCCGACCGCTACGAGACCGCGGAGCGAATTCTCGGCGAGGCGGGGCTCGGTCGTTACGAGGTGTCCAACTGGTCACGCCCGGGCCAAGAGTGCCGCTACAACCTCACGGTATGGGCTCAGGGCGAGTACGAGGCCTATGGCAACGGCGCCCACCGCTTCGTCGACGGTGTGCGCAGTCACAACGTCCGTCGCCTGGATGCCTATCTCGGCCGCATCGAGCGGGGCGAGCGGCCCATCTCGGGCTCCGAGCCTGTTCGGGGGTGGGACGGCGAGGTCGACCGGCTCTTCGTGGGGCTGCGCCGCTCGGCCGGGGTCGGGCCCGGCCCTGGAGTGGATGCCCTCCTCGGGACGAGAGGTGGTGACATGCTGCGCCACGCCGGGGTCATCGACGTCCGCGAGGGGAGACTCGTCGTCACCCGGCCCCTTCTCACCGACGAAGTGCACCGCCAGGTGCTCGACCTGAGCCCACCCCAAGGGTGGGTGGAGGCGCCGGAGCGGGATAATCTCTGACCAGGCATGCTCGAAGATCGCCGGTCCGAGATCCTTCGCGCCCTCGTCGAGGAGCACATTCGCTCCGGCGAGCCGGTCAGCTCGCGCGCCATCGTGGAAAGGGCTCACCTGTCGGTTTCGACCGCGACCGTTCGCAATGATCTCGCCGCCCTCGAGTCGGAGGGCTTCGTGATCCAGCCGCACACCTCGGCCGGTCGGGTCCCCACGGCCGCTGCCTATCGCTACTACGTCGATCACCTTGGCCCTGGGCGGCTACGGGCCACCGCGCAGGCCAAGATCGACTCATTCTTCGGCGACGTCCACCTCGAGCTCTCCAAGTTGCTCAAGGAGACATCCGATCTGCTCGCCGAGGTGACCGACCTCCCCTCGGTTGTCGTCGCCCCCACCCTTCGAAACGACCGGGTGCGGGCGATGCACAGCGTCCAGGTCACAGCGGACCAGCTCCTGGTGATAGTCGTCACCGACGGCGGCCGTGTGCTGCAACAGAGGGCCCGGGTGAGGGTTCCGATCACACCGGGTGAGCTCGAGGAGGCGCATCGGATGATGAGCGCAGCCGTGGTGGGGACCAACCTGGGAGCCGAGCCACTTTTGAGCGAGGAGGTGCTGGGCCGGTTGGATGAGCCGATCAGGGAAGCGGTGCTCACGATGAACGACGGCCTTCACCTGGCGGCGACGACGGGGGCGGAGGTGTACGTGGGTGGCACGCAGCGGCTCACCTCGGTATGGGAGGACCTGAGTGCGGTGCAGCGCATCCTCGAGGTCCTGGCCAGAGAGGCCGAGGTCATGAACATCCTTGCAGTCGCATCGGGCACCTCCATTCAGATCGGGGCGGAGCTGCCTGTCCAGGATGTCGACCTGGCGGTGGTCTCCAAGACCTATGAAGCCGGTGCGAGCGGTGGCTCGGTAGGGGTGATCGGGCCCATGCGCATGAACTACAAACGGGCAATCTCGGCGGTCGAGGAGGTCTCGCGCGAGCTGGAGGACCGGATCAGCGCCGAACAGGACTGACCCATGGCGAGGGACTATTACCAGATTCTCGGCGTAGGTAGGGACGCCACCAACGAGGAGATCAAGAAGGCCTTTCGGCTGATCGCCCGGACCACCCATCCGGACGCCAACCCGGGCAATCCCGAGGCCGAGTCTCGTTTCCGTGAGGCGGCCGAGGCCTACGAGGTCCTGTCGGACCCCGACCGTCGCCGTCGTTACGACCGGGGCGACACGATCGACCTCTCCGACCTGTTCAGCGGCTTCGGCGGCTTCGACGACCTGCTTCGCTCGGTGTTCGGAGAGGGCTCGCTGTTCGGCGCAGGGCCATCGGGCAGGCCGACCAGGGGAGGCGACATCCTGGTGAGCGCCGAGGTCGATCTCGCCGAAGCCGCCTTCGGGACCGAAGTCGAGATCGGTTTCCCAACACGGAAGACATGCGAGGTCTGCTCGGGGAGCGGCGCCGAGGACGGTGAGGGTCTGGCCACCTGCCCCGAATGTCGTGGCGCTGGCTCGGTGCGAATGGCAAGACGGTCTCTTTTCGGAACGATGATGACTGTGGGCACCTGCCCGACCTGCCATGGGGAGGGTGCCCTGATCACCACACCCTGCCCCGCCTGCTCCGGCTCAGGGGCCGTCGACGGGGATGTCACAATGACGGTCGAGGTCCCGGCCGGTGTGTCGTCGGGGACCCGGCTTCGCCTCTCCGGTCGTGGGCAGTCGGGAGGCCGCTACGGGCCACCGGGCGATCTCTACGTCGAGGTACATGTGCCCCCGGACCCGCGGTTCGAACGTCACGACGCCGACCTGGTCCATGGTGTCACCATCGGCATCGCCCAGGCGGCCCTGGGGACCAGGGTGTCGATCCCCCTGATCGAAGGGGGCGAGACCGGTCTCGACATCCCCCCCGGGACCCAACCCGGCGCCGTCTTCCGGATGAGCGGCTTGGGCATCACCCGCCTCGGCAGCCGCACCCGTGGCGACCTTCACGTCGTGGTCAGCGTGTCGGTGCCGACGAGCCTCACTCGCGAGGAGGAAGAGCTGCTGGGGCGATGGGCCGACCTGCGTGGCGAAAGGACCGACCGCCCGGCTTCCGCCGGTTGACCGGCCCGTCATGGGCCACGTCCCCCATCTGCTCCTACCCGGTCCCTGGGTGGGCGACAGACTCCAGGTGTCGGCCCGGCAACGCCATCACCTGGAGAAGGTGCTCCGTGTCGGCGACGGGCACGCTCTCGGATACACCGATGGCGTGGGGATCAGCGGCATCGGCAGTTATCACACAGGGGACGTGGTCAGAGGGGGGGAGAGGGCCGTCCCCCGGCCGTCCGATCTCACCGTGGTGGCGGCCCCGCCCGACAACCGGGACCGTATCCGCTTCATGGTGGAGAAGCTGTCCGAGATGGGGGTTGCCGAACTGAGGTTCCTGGAGACGAGACACGGCCAGGGTCGGCCGCCGAGGGCGGATAGGGTCGTTTACTGGGGGATTGCGGGTCTGGAGCAATCGAGGGGGGCCTGGTTGATCCGGATCCCCGATGAGCCGGTCACGCTGGACGCGCTGGAACGGCCCTTCGTCGTCTGTGACCGGGGTGGGGGCAAGGAGTGGCCCTCCGCGCGGACAGTGGTCATCGGGCCCGAGGGAGGTTGGGCCGTGGGCGAGATTCCACAATGGGCCCCGCGTTGGGACCTCGGCGACACGGTTCTACGGGTGGAGACGGCCGCTCTGGTGGCCGCAGCACGACTCCTGTGATGCTGGATTGCCCGCGATCGAAGATGTAGCATCTCACCACGGGCTCTTGGGAGGAGATCTTGGTCGACAGATTCAGCATGTCACTCGGACTGCGCCTGCGTGCAGCGCGTCGTCAGCGCGGGTGGTCGTTGGGTGAGCTCGAGTCGTACACAGGTGGTGAATTCAAGGCTTCGGTGGTAGGCGCCTACGAACGGGGGGAGCGCGCGCTGAGTGTTCAACGCTTGGTGCGTCTGGCGGAGGTGTACGCGGTGGCGCCGGCAGACCTCCTCCCGGCGGGCAATTCAGAACGGGGGGTCTTGATCGATCTCGACATGGCCGCCGAGACGAAGGACGGGGATCTGATCGACCGCTATCTGGCCGCCATCCTCTTCCTCCGAAGACAGGGAAGGCCCGACGAGGTACGTGATTCGGACAAGGCCGTGATCGCCTCGCTCCTCGACGCATCAGTCAACACCGCTGCCGGCCCAGACTGATCGTCACAGCCCGATTTGTTCGGAATCAGCGTCTGACGGCACGTACAATGGCTCATGACGCCACCTGAGGGCGTCATCTCCAGTGGCCACTGAGCAATCCACCCAACAAATCGACTCGCGTTTACGCGTCCCCAGCCATCATCTGATGCTGGATCTCCTCGGGGAGGCCGACCGCCATCTGCGTCAGGTCGAAGATCACTTCCCGGAGGTCAGATTCGTCGCGCGCGGTGACGAAGTGTCGCTGAGGGGCCCCGACACCGAGGTCGAGCGGGCCCGCACCGTCCTCGAGGAGCTGCTCATCCTGGTCCAGGAGGGCCATGCCCTCGACTCCGCCCGGGTGGACGAGGTCGTCAAGATGGTGATCGAGGACGTGCCCAGCCCCTCGGGTGTCCTCTCCGACGGGATCCCGGTGGGCCGGGGCCGGATGATCAGGCCCAAGACCCATGGCCAGCAGAGATACATGGAAGCGATCAGGGAGAACACCCTCACCTTCGGCATCGGTCCGGCCGGCACCGGCAAGACCTATCTCGCCATGGCTGCGGCGGTCGACAGCCTGGTCAGTGGGTCGGTGCGACGAATCATCCTCACCCGGCCTGCCGTCGAGGCAGGGGAGAGACTCGGGTTCCTCCCCGGCGACCTGGCCGCCAAGGTCGACCCCTATCTGCGCCCCCTCTACGACGCCCTATGGGACATGCTCGGCCCGGAGGAGACCGCCTCTCTCGTCGAGAAGGGAACCATCGAGATAGCCCCACTCGCTTATATGCGTGGAAGGACCCTGAACGACGCCTGTGTCATCCTCGACGAGGCGCAGAACACGACGCCGGAGCAGATGAAGATGTTCCTCACCCGGCTTGGCTTCAACTCGAAGATGATCATCACCGGGGACATGACCCAGACCGACCTCCCCGACAACCGGCGCTCGGGGCTCCAGGTCGTCCGGCAGATCCTGAGCGATATCCCGGGTGTCTCCTTCGTCGAGCTCACTGCTCGTGACGTCGTACGGCATCGCATCGTCGCCTCGATCGTCGAGGCATACGCCAGGTTCGAGAGCCGGCCCACCTGATGCCTCGCCCCACTCTCGTCCGTGTCGCCACCTTCGTCGCCACGGTCGTGGCCGCTTGGGGCGTGCTCTCGCTCGGTACCGGGACCACCGACCCGAAGCTGGTGCTCGGTGCACCTGCGCCACGTGAGTACCGGGCCGATAGACAGGCCCAGGTCATCGACACGGAGGAGACGGCCCGTCGTCAACAGGAAGCGAGGGATTCGGTCGATCCGATCGAGCGGATAAACGAGCAGATCGAGACCACGGTCAACCAACAGGTGACCTCGGTGTTCGACGACGTGCAGGCCCTCGCCATCGGGGATCCGATCGATCCTCCGGAGCCGGCGGTGATCGAGGCTCCGCCCTCGACCGTTTCCGGGGAGACGACCGAGACCACCGAGGCGCCAGAGCCGGCCCTGCTCACAGGGTCGGTTTTCGTCGATGTCGACGGTGACGGGCTGTTCGAGCCGGATACGGGCGAGGTGCGCAGTGACATGGGCGCCCAGCGCATCACGGTCGCGGTCGAGGTCGGCGAGGAGACGGTCGAAGTGATGACCGACGTGAACGGGGTCTGGTCCGCCGAGGTTCCTGCTGGAGTCTCCCTCGTCTCGATCGACCCGGGCGATCCCCAGATGCCGGACGGTTACATGGTGGGCAGCCCGAACTACCAACAGCTCGTGGAATGTGAGCCGGGTGGCGCCTGCACCGGCGAGCCGATTCCCCTCCGGGTCAACCTGCGCCCCACGGACGAGATAGTCGCCCGGGTGACAGCCGACCACACCGTGGCCAGTTATGCCGTCGAGACCCTTGCCTTCACTGCCGCAGATGACGTGATCAGGGCCGCCCTGGGGGAGACCCCGCATTTCCCGGTGATCCGCCAGGAGGCGGTGGACCGACTCTTCCAGGAGTTCGGTGCCCGGATCACGCCGGACCAGCTGCCCGCCGCTCAGCAACGTCTCCGCTCCAATCCGCCCCAGGTGGTCTATCTGGACACCAATCCGCCTGGCCCGGACCAGGCGGCCAGCGAGGCTGCGGGAGAGATCGTCGCCACCTTCCTCCAGGCCAATTTCCTGGTGGATGAGGCTGCGACCGAGGAGGCCAGGACCGAGGCGGCTGCAGCCGTCGACGATCTCGAGGTCACCTACTTTGCCGATCAGCTGATCGTGGCACAGGGCGAGCCTCTGGAACAGCTCCATCTCGATGCCATTGCCGCCACCACTTCGGTTGCGTCACAGGCAGAGGCCGACGCCGGGCTGCTGGCCGTGCTCGCGGTGACCGTGGGGGCTCTGGGGCTGTATCTGTCCCGGTTCCGGCCCGAGTTCTGGGCCCGACCCCGCATGATGGCCCTGCTCGGCATCCTCCTCGTCCTCGCCGCGGGGGCGGTGAGGGCGACCGTTGTGTTCCAGCCGACCTCGAGCTGGTACATCTTGCCTGCCGTCGCCTTCGGGTTCATGACCGCAATCCTCTTCGACTCGAGGATCGCGGTGCTCATGGCATTGGCAGTCGGAGTGCTCTCCGCTGCCGGGACTCAGGACACCGGGGTGGCCGTCTACGGCGCCCTGGCCACGATGGCCCCTATCCCGTTCGTGAGCTCGGTGAGTAGCCGGGGAGCATTCCGCACCGCGGTGGTCCTGTCCGCCGCCGCTGCGGCAGTCGTCGCCGGCGCAACGGCATGGTATTTCCACGCCGGTCCAACGGATGTCCCTGTTGCTGTGATGGGTCTCGAGGTGGGAATCCCGCTCATCCTGATCGGTGAGTCCATGTTGTGGGCGTTTGGGGTCTCGGCCATCGCCTCGCTGGTCGGTCTGGCTGCGCTGCAGTTCTTCGAATCCGCTTTCGACATCACCACCAGCCTCAGCCTGCTCGACCTGACCGATCGCAACCATGTGGCTCTGCAGCTCTTGCAGGAGAAGGCATTCGGCACCTTCAATCACTCACTCATGGTCGGGACACTGGCCCACGCAGCTGCACGTGCCATCGGGGCGAATGCCCTTCTCGCTCGTGCCATGGCCTACTACCACGACCTGGGCAAGACGGAGAACCCGACGATGTTCATCGAGAACCAATTCGGGATCCAGAACCCGCACGACTTCCTCACCCCGCTCGAGTCGGCCGAGGTGATCCGCCGGCATGTCAGCGACGGGATCGTCCTGGCCAAGCAGTTCAAGATCCCCTCGGACGTGGCCACCGGCATCGTCAGCCACCATGGCGACGGGATCATGCGCTTCTTCTACGAGAAGGCAAGGGACCAAGCCGGTCACGACGTCAACCCCAACGACTTCAGACATGTGGGCCACAAGCCGACGACCGCAGAAACCGCGATCGTGATGTTGTCCGACTCTCTCGAGGCAGCCTGCAGGGCCAACTTCCAGACAGAGGAGCCGACCCCGGAGGCGATCGAGAAAGTCGTGAGCCGGGTGATCGACGAAAAGCTCAACGATGGGCAGCTGTCCGAGTCGCCGCTCACACTGGGGGAGATGACCCTGATCCGGTCTGCCTTCCTCGACTCGCTGGTGGGTCATTACCATCAGAGGATCGCGTACCCGAACTTCCCCGGATCCTGATGGACGACCCTCCGAGTCGAAAACCCGGCGCCGGCCAGTGAGCGTGTTCCTGGCCGACGAGCAGGGGGAATCGGTCGATCTGATCCAACTCCGGCATCTCGCCGAATTGGTTCTCTCCGAGGAGGGCTACCCGGATGAGACCGAGGTGACGGTGCTCCTCGTGACGGACGACGAGATGGCCTCGTACAACGAGCGTTTCCTGGAACGGTCGGGCCCAACCGACGTACTGGCTTTCCCGGTTGAGGAGTTGATGCCGGGTGTGGTGCCCGACCACGACCAGAACGGCCCACCACTGGCCATCGGCGACGTGATAGTCGCCCCCGCTTACGTCGCCAGGCAGGCGGTCGAGCAAGACAATGGGTTCGCCGACGAGATGGCTCTGATGGTCGCCCATGGCATCCTCCACCTGCTCGGGTACGACCACATCGACGACGATGACGCCGAGGTCATGGAGCGCCGAGAAGCCGAATTGCTGGCATTGGTCGGGGTGGCTCGGCCATGACCCTGGTGATCCTCATCGTCGCCATCACGGCCTTGGTCCTGGCCGCGTGGCTACGAATCGCCGGATCGGCCTTGACCAGGGTCCCGAGAGCGGACGCGTTGCGCGATGCCGCCGACGATGTCGGCGGAGCCGCGACCGTGGCCAAGCTGCTCGAGGAACGAGATGACAGCACGCCCGCAGTCGCGATGACCGGCTCCGCCATGCTCCTGGTGGCGGCCGTAGGCGGGACTGTCTTGGTGACGTCCGGTCAGCCCCTGGGAACCGCCGTGGGGTACGCGGTCCTGGTGTTCCTCGTCGTGTTCCTCGTCGGAGACCTCATCCCGAGACAGCTGGGGAGACGACGGTCACACACAATCGCCTATCGCTCGGCCGGGCTGCTCCAGGTTGCAGTCGCGTTGGGAGGCTGGGCCACGGATCTGATCGCCGAGGGCAACGGGAATGGGGCCGAGCCAGAGCCTGACGAGCCGGAGGCGGACACCGAACAGGAACGGGACATGATCGACTCGGTGTTGGACTTCGGTGACACGGTGGTGCGTGAGGTGATGACCCCCCGGCCCGACATGGTGACCGTGCCGGTCACCGCTTCGGTGGAGGAGCTGATTGCGGTCGCCACCGAAGAGGGGTATTCCCGGATCCCCGTATCCAACAATGGCGACATATTGGGCATGGTCATGGTGAAGGACCTGTTGCCCCTGCTTGGCGATGGGCGGCGTCCGTCATCGGTGGCGGAGGTGATGAGGCCGGTGGAGTTCATCCCCGAGACCAAGCTGGCCTCGGCGCTGCTGGGGGAGATGAGGTCCAACCATGAGCACCAGATGATCGTCGTCGATGAATACGGGGAGGTTTCCGGGCTGGTCACGATCGAGGACCTGCTCGAGGAGCTGGTGGGGGAGATCACCGATGAGACCGATGAGGAGGAGATCTTCATCTCGGCCCGCGCCGACGGAGGCTGGGACGTAGACGGTCGACTGCCGGTCGACGAACTCGCCGAGTTGACCGGGGTGGATGTCCCTGACGAGGACTGGGACACAGTGGCCGGGCTCGTGATGGGGTTGGCGGAGCGAGTTCCCGAGGAGGGCGAGCAGTTCGACCACGGCCCGCTGAGGCTGACCGTCACCAGAATGCAGGGACGGCGGGTGGCCGACGTGTCGGTGTCGGTCACGGAGGCCGCGGACGCCGAATGAAGTCGGGGTTCGTGCCCGTCGTGGGGCGGCCCAATGTCGGCAAGTCGACCCTGGTCAACGCGATGGTCGGGTCCAAGGTCACCATCACCTCCTCCCGGCCGCAGACGACCCGAAATGCGATCCGTGGCATCGTCACCGAACCAGGTGACGATCCGGGATATCAGATAGTCCTCGTCGACACCCCTGGCCTGCACAGGCCGAAGAACGAGTTGGGGGCCCGACTCAACACACTGGTGTACGGCACCCTGGGCGAGGCCGACGCAGTGGTGTTCATGATCGATGCCTCCATGCCCGTTGGACCCGGCGACAGGCTCATCGCCGAGCGTCTGAACGAGGCGGGATCAGAGGTGATCGTCGTCGTCAACAAGGTCGACAAGGCCGGCAAGGGCGAGGTGGTCCGGCAACTGTCCGAAGCGGGGGAGTGGGACTTCGCTGCCTACGTCCCGATCTCGGCCCGGGTCGGCTCGGGGATCGCTGAGCTAGTGAGCGAGATAATCGATCGTCTCCCCGAGGGCCCGGCCTACTACCCGCCCGGGGTCACCACCGACCAGCCGGAGGATCTGGTCATCGCCGAGATCGTGAGAGAGAAGTTCCTCGACCGGCTTCGTGAGGAGTTGCCCCACTCACTGGTCGTCGTGGTCGAGGATCTGGAGCAGAGAGGGAGTGGGCTGATCGACATCGCCGCCGACGTGATCGTTGAGCGGCAGAGCCAGAAGGGGATCGTGATCGGCAAGGGTGGGTCCCTGCTCAAGACCGCGGGGACCGAGGCTCGGCACGACCTCGAGGCCCTGCTCGGAAACCGGGTCAACCTCAGCCTCCAGGTCAAGGTCGAGCCCGACTGGCAGCGTCGCCCCCAGTTGCTCGACCGTCTCGGCTTCGACAAATGACTTTTCCCGGCTGATCTCGACCCCACAGGTCCCGCGCGGACGGCTAGGCCAGTCCGTCGCAGCGGTCGGCGAGGTCGAGGTCCTTCGGTGTCACTCCACCTTCTGAATGCGTGGAGAGGGTGAGCGTCACCTTGTTCCAGCGGATTCCGATGTCGGGATGGTGATCTGACTTTTCGGCCGACAGAGCCACCCTGGTCACGAAGCCCATCGACTCGTTGAAGTCTGCGAACTCGTAGGTGCGTGCGATGGCGTCACCTTCCCTGGCCCAGGCGGGATGCGCCTCGACGAACGCCTCGATCTCGGATTCTGAAACGAGAGCCATAGGTACAACGTACAACCTAGAACGTCTGCTCGACTCCTACCCTGATCGGCTATGGCCCTCAGACACGACCAGGGGATCGTTCTCCGCAGCTATCCCTTCGGAGAAGCCGATCGAGTCGTCGTCCTGCTCAGCCCAAACAGCGGGAAGATCCGAACCGTGGCCAAGGGGATTAGAAAGACGAAGAGCCGGTTCGGGGGTCGTCTCGAGCCGTTCACCCATGTCGACCTGGTGCTCTATGAAGGGCGCAATCTCGACACCATCACGCAGGTCGCGGTCATCGAGCCCTTCCCCAGATTGAGGGCCAGCCTCGACGCCGTGGTGGCCGCGGGGACGATGGTGGAGGCAGCCGATGCGGTGGCCCAGGAGGACGAGTCATCGATGCGTCTCTTCCTGCTTCTCCATCGCGGGTTGCGGGCACTTGAAGCGGGGCAGATCGGAGCCGATCTGATCACGAGCTATCTACTCAAACTGGCCGACGTAGTCGGTGTCGCCCCATCGCTTCGGGTCTGCGCCTCATGCGGGAGGGTGGACGACCTGCATCGGTTCTCTTTCGGTGGAGGAGGCGCCATCTGTGACACCTGTCGGACCGAAGGGGCGGTCCGTCTTCGTGACGGGGTCACCGAGTATCTGGCAGCGCTCGCCAGTGCGGAGTTCGGACAGATGCCGCAGACCGACCTGAGTCTCGCCAGTGAGGCGATGGGCGTCGCCCGGCGGTTCGTCGAGTACCACCTCGACCGCAAGTTGACCTCACTGGCGGTGATGGAGTGACCCTGGATCTCTCCAGCCTCGACGCCGCGCGAATACCGAGACACGTCGGCCTGATCCTCGATGGGAATGGGCGCTGGGCCAATGCACGGGGTCTCCCTCGCACCGCGGGGCATGCCGCCGGCGAAGCGGCCCTGTTCGACACCGTGGAGGGAGCCTTGGAGATCGGGATCGCGTGGCTCACCGCCTACACCTTCTCCACCGAGAACTGGTCGCGAGCCCAGGAAGAGGTCGAGTTCCTCATGTGGTTCAACGAGGATCTGCTCACTCGGCGTCGGGACGACCTCCATGCCCAGGGCGTGCGGATGCTCTTCGCCGGGGATATGGGCGACCCCAGGATCCCGGACCGGAACCGCAGACACATGGCAGATGCGGCCGAGATGACCGCCGGCAACACGGACCTCAGCCTGGTATTCGCCTTCAACTACGGGAGCCGAAGGGAGATCGTCGAGGCAACCCGGTCGCTGGCTGCGAAGGCGGTGGCGGGGGAGATGGCGCCGGAGGAAATCGACGAGAACGCGCTGGCTGGCTCCCTCTACGTTCCGGACATGCCCGACGCCGACCTGATCATCAGATCGTCGGGCGAGCATCGTCTGTCGAACTTCCTCCTATGGCAGGCGGCCTACGCCGAGTTCCACTTCCCCGGGATCCTCTGGCCCGATTTCGATCGACAGGCCCTCCTGGACGCCGTCCTCGACTACCAGAGCCGCGATCGCCGCTTTGGCGGCGCCGAGGACCGGGTCCCGGATTGACTACGCGGCCCGACCGGGCCACCGTTCCCACAGCACCATGACCGAACCGACACTCGAGACCATCTCCAATCTGGCGAAGAAGCGTGGCTTCGTCTTCCAGTCCTCCGAGATATACGGGGGAATCCGGTCCGCCTATGACTACGGCCCGCTCGGCGTCGAGCTGCTCCGAAACGTGAAGGAGGAGTGGTGGCGGTCCATGGTGCAGCTTCGAGGCGACATCGTGGGGCTCGATTCGGCGATCCTCCAGGCTCGCCAGGTCTGGCAGGCTTCGGGTCACGAGGAGGTCTTCACCGACCCCCTGGTGGAGTGCCGCAACTGCAATGCCCGACACCGGATGGACAAGCTGGAGGATCCCGACACCTGTCCCACCTGCGGCAAGAGTGGCACGTTCACCGAGCCGAAGCCTTTCCATCTGATGTTCCGCACCCACATGGGCCCGGTGGACTCGGACGAGAACCTGATCTATCTCCGGCCCGAGACGGCTCAAGGGATCTTCACCAACTTCGAGAACATCCGGCGTACCAATCGGCTCAAACTGCCCTTCGGCATCGCCCAGATGGGGAAGTCCTTCCGCAATGAGATCACCCCAGGGCAGTTCGTCTTCCGAACCAGGGAGTTCGAGCAGATGGAGATGGAGTTCTTCGTCCGTCCCGAAGAGGCGGATGAGTGGTTTGCCTACTGGCAGGAGGAGCGTCTCAACTGGTATCTCGGGCTGGGGATGACCGAGTCCAATCTGCGGGTCAGGCCGCATGAAGCCGACGAGCTCAGCCACTACGCGGCGGGAACGGTTGACATCGAATATCGCTTCCCATGGGACTGGGACGAGCTGGAGGGGATCGCCAACCGGACCGACTTCGACCTCAGGCAGCACTCCGAGCACTCGGGGGTCGACCTCCGCTACTACGACCAGGACGCCGATCAACGGTTCTTCCCCTATGTCATCGAACCGGCGGCCGGCGCAACCAGAACCACGTTTGCCTTCCTGATCGATGCCTATGTCGAAGAGCAGGTGAACGACGAGACGAGGACCGTGCTGCGTCTTCACCATCGACTCGCCCCCTACAAGATCGCCATCCTGCCTTTGTCGAAGAAGGACGAACTGATCGCACCGGCGGAGCGGATCGCCTCAGAGCTGCGGAAGCGATGGATGGTCGAGCTGGACGTCACCCAGTCCATCGGCCGTCGCTACCGGCGTCAGGACGAGATCGGGACCCCCTTCGCAGTGACCGTCGACTTCGACACGCTGGAGGACAAAGCCGTCACCGTTCGGGATCGGGACTCGATGAAGCAGGATCGTGTCTCGATGGATCGGCTCCCCGAGTACCTGGGCGAGCGGCTCGCCTGATTCAGTCCCGGCGTGGCCGAGGCGCCCGGCGAGATGGAGATCCGGCTCGAGTACGTCGCCACGTCGTGAAGGAGCCGGCGGTCGTCCTTATGATCGGCGGACATGGGAGAACGTGGCGACATCGACCGGGTTCGGGATGCGACTGACCTTGTCGAACTGATCTCCGAAGTCACCAAGGTGAAGCGCTCGGGCCGGAGCTTCATGGCGGTCTGCCCCTTTCATCAAGAAAAGACCCCGTCCATGTCCGTCGACCGTGCCCGTGGCCTCTACAACTGCTTCGGCTGCGGTAAGCATGGGGACATCTTCACCTTCGTCCAGGAGACACAGGGTCTCGACTTCCCCGAAGCCCTCGAGGCACTGGCGAGAAGAGCCGGGATCACCCTCGTCCGTGACCCTGCCGACGCCCGCATGCGTGGGAGACGCGGCGCCGCGGTGGAGGCGATCCGCGCAGCCATCGAGGTCTATCACGACCGACTGAAGAAAGCGCCGGAGGCGGGCCCGGCCCGTGCCTACCTGCGACATCGAGGCTATGACGTCGATGTCATCGACGAGTGGAGGATGGGATTCGCCGGGGTCGCCTGGGACACGCTGACCAAGACGCTCAAGGCGGGAGGGATCGAAGACAGGGTGCTGATCGACGCCGGGCTGTCGCGGAAAGGGCCCAAAGGGCTCTACGACGTGTTTCGGGGCCGGCTCATGTTCCCCATCCACGATCTGAGGGGTGATCCGGTCGGGTTCGGGGGCCGCAAGATCGAAGAGATCGACCGCAGTCAGACCAACAACCCGGATGCCAAGTACGTCAACTCGGCCGACTCCGTGGTCTATCACAAGGCCCAGGTCCTGTTCGGGTTGGATCGGGCCCGCCGGGAGATCTCCGAGGACAACCCCGCAGTGATCGTCGAGGGCTATACCGATGTGATCGCGATGCATCTGGCCGGAGTGAAGACGGCGGTGGCCACCTGTGGCACTGCACTCGGCGAAGGGCACTTCGATCTTCTCCGACGGTTCGGCGAGCGGATCGTTCTCGCCTTCGACTCGGACGAGGCAGGGTCGAAGGCCGCCCTGCGTGGCGACGAGCTGGAGTCACCGTTCCGTCTCGATCTCGATCTCCGCGTGGCCGATATGCCGGGCGGGCTCGACCCGGCGGATCTGGTTCAGCAGGGACGTGCCGGAGAGCTGGCCCAGTCGGTGGCCAGGGCCAGACCGCTGCTCGAGCGACGGATCGAGCACGAGGTGGCGAGATATGACCTGAGCGGCCCGGAGGGCCGGGCCAGGGCCCTGCATGCCGCGGCCGAGCAGGTGCGCCGGGTGAGAGATCCCATTGCGCGCAGGGAGTACAGCAGGCACGTGGCCAGGGTGGTAGGGGTCGACCTGGAGACAGCCGAGGCTGCGATAGCCGGCGGCTCTCGTGGACGGGTCGGGGCGGATTCGCCGGGGGAACGGCCCTTGGATCGGATGGAGGCCGAGCTGCTCCGGTTCCTGGTGTCCCATCCGGACCGGGTGGCGGATTTCGGGGCGGAGGATTTCGGCGACCCTCGCCTTGCCGCCGCATTCGGCGCGCTGGCTCGCCCCTGGCCGGGCGGCAGGGTTGAGCTGACCGAAATCTCGGATCCGGGGTCCCGATCACTGTTGATCTCGTTGTCGATGGAGGATCGGCCGCTGAGCTCTGCCGAGGAGATCACGGCCCGTGTCATGGAGCGTCGGCTCGATCGCCAGATCACGGATCTGGAACAGGAGCTGGCCGCAATGGAGCCAGGAAGCGAAGCTCATTCCGACAACCTCCGACGCTTGATAGCTTTACAGCAGGAGAAACGATCCTCCTCCAGGTTGTGAACGAGGAACTGAGCAAGGTCATCGCTGCCCTCGTCAAGCGGGGCAAACATCGGGGCTTTCTCACCATGGCCGAGGTCCAGCAGGAGCTGGAGGACGCCGAGGCGTCCGGTGAGGCATTCGAGGAGGTCGCCGACACCCTCCGGGCCCAGGGGATCAAGCTCACCGAGGAGGGCCCCGGGGTCACCGAGGAGTTCATCGAGGTCGGTCAGATCTCGGTGTCAGATCCGGTCCGGCTCTACCTGAACGAGATCGGCCGCTATCCGCTGCTGACCGGACAACAGGAGGTCGAGCTGGCCATGCAGATGGAGGCCGGTCGGCGGGCCCAGGGTCGCATTGCCGAGGACGGGCTGTCAGACGAGGACCGTGCCTTCCTCGGGCACGAGATCGACATGGGGGACGCTGCTCAGAAACAACTGGTTCAGTCGAACCTACGTCTCGTGGTGGCTCTGGCCCGCCGCTACGTGGGCCGGGGCATGGCTCTTCTCGATCTGGTCCAGGAGGGCAACGTCGGCCTGATGAGGGCCGTCGAGCGTTTCGACTACCGGCGTGGATTCAAGTTCTCGACGTACGCCACGTGGTGGATCCGTCAGGCCATCTCGCGGGCGATAGCCGATCAGGGGCGGACCATCCGAATGCCGATCCACGTTCTCGACTCGGTGAACAAGCTGACCCGGGCGCAGCGTGAGATGACCCAGACCATGGGCCGGGCCCCGAGCCTGGAAGAGTTGGCGGGCGAGCTCGATCTCGACCCGGCGCGGGTGGCCGAGCTGCAGCGGGTGGCCCAGGACACGGTTTCGCTGGAGACCCCGGTAGGTGAGGACGAGGACGGCACCCTTGGCGACCTGGTGGAGGATCTCGAGTCGGATCGGCCGGCGGATGTGGCCACCTTCTCCTCGCTCCAGGATCAGCTGGCCATGGCCCTGGAAGGTCTCAACGAACGGGAGCGTGAGGTGTTGATCATGCGCTTCGGCCTGGCCGACGGCCGCATGCGAACCCTCGAAGAGGTCGGGTCCCATTTCAAGGTGACCAGAGAACGGATCAGACAACTCGAGACCAAGGCACTGGCCAAGCTCCGTCATCCGGACAAGTCGCACAAGTTGGAGGGGTTCCTCGAGAGCTCCTGACCAGGTTCGAACCGCCCCCACCCAGATGGCTCGAGACCCTTCCCCCTCTAGTGCCGTGATGCACACGGCCCGAGGTCCGTGGCAGAATCGGAGGTCATGAGATTTCGTACAGGTTTGGTCGTCGGTGCCGCCCTCGGCTACGTGCTCGGGGCCAGGGCCGGTCGGGAGCGCTACGAGCAGATCAAGAGGGCTGCGGCCGAGGCGCGCAAACATCCCGCGGTATCGCAGCTGGTCGATCAGGGGGTGGGCCTCGTCGATGCGGGCCGTTATGTGGCAGCTACCGGGTTGTCCGCCGGGGCC
>JBMDXS010000046.1:0-4404 GCA_048595045.1 Acidimicrobiia bacterium | reverse complement strand
GAGGCGACTTGAGACGTCAACCCCAGAGCGCGGGGTTGACCGACACCCCACCACGGAGTACGAGCTGTTCGAAGAGGAGGATGACCAGCAGGGTACCGGCCAAGCCCCAGGGCCAGGGGGTTTCGGTGTGATCCTCCGGCCCGTACACGGTGGTGGTGCCGGGCGCGGCGGCGAGGGTCGCCAGAAAGATCACCGCTGTCAGCGGCAGGGCGGGCACCACCCCACTGCCGGCATCCGGGACGAAGAACGGGATGGCGAGGAACACGGCGGCTATGGCCGGCACCAGAGCGATCCAGAAGGCGAAGCTGAGCCTTTTTCCCGGGGTGGAGATGATCTTGTGGTGAGGGGTGAATGCCAGGAAGGCCGAGGCTGCTGAGAGGGCCACGAGGAGGAGGCCAAGGCCGCCTCCAGCGGCGATGACATAGTCGAGCCCGGCCGGCGCCTCGAGGGTCTGATAGGCCCGCGCCAGCTGACTGTCCGGGGAGAAGGGGACGATCACCGCCTGCATGAAGGCCTGCCGGAGGAGATGCAACACCATCCACAGGAGACCCAGCCGACCCACACCGTGCCCTCTCGCCGTCGGGTAGGAGAACAGGGTGAAGAAGCCCAGGATCAGGCACAGGACGAAGCCACCAGCCAGGTACAGGTCGGACGAGGCGCCGGTGACCTCGACGCGGTTGTTGTAGACGACGGCATTGCCACCGAGGATCAAGCCGAGTATCCCATCGCCGAGGTCGTCCACGAACTGGGCAACCACGATCCCGAGCGTCGAGCCGAGGGCCGAGGCCACGACGAGGGGCGGGCCGATCCGCTTGATCGTCTCCGTCGGCGACGGCGCCGACACGGTCGCTTCAGTGGTCACAAAGGGTCATCCTGAGTATCGCTTGACTGGTCGATACCAAGATCGGCAGCAGAAGCGCTCTACTCAAGCCCTGAGAAGAAGGGTTCCGATCACCCAGCAGACGAGGAGCCCGATCGACGCCGCCAACACCGGCCCGGTCCGGCGCCAGCGAAGCGCCGACCAGACGGCGATGAGCGTCACCGTCATTGCCATCGCGATGGTCCACCAGGTCGGGACCAGCCCGGCCGAAGCGGCGCCCACGACGAGGACCGCCACCACCAGCAGGAAGCCGCCCGCCACCAACCCATACAACACCTGCCGTGGGCTGGGCTCGCTCACAGGAGACCGGCGTCCTCTCCGGCCCGGCGATACCAGGTCGCCAGTGAATCGATCGTCTCGTGCGCGTTGAGACCGCTCGGGTTGGGGACGACCCAGAGCCGAGTTTCTCCGATCGCCTCCGGCTGCCGGCCCAGCACGGCCCGGGATCTCTGGAAAGCGGTGCGATAGGCGGTGAGCCCGGCCACGGCCGCCACCACCGGGGCGACCTCCGCCACCACCCGTTGTACCCGCTCCCTGCCCTCACGGAGCTCGGTCGCGCCCAACTCCGACGCTCGGGCGGTCGCCCGCGGCACGAGATTGGTGATGCCGATGCCGGCCTGCTCCAAGCGCTCCCTCTCCTCGCTGCTCATCCCGACGGAGGTGTCGAACCCCCAGTCGATGAGACCGGCCCTGCGCAGCGCCGGGTAGAAACGATTGGACGGGTGGCAGAAGTGGGTGTTGGTGGCTGCGGTCCAAAGACCTGGGTTGATACCAACGAAGAGGAGCCTGACGTGTGGACCGACCAGGTCATCGACCGTCTTGCCTGCGAAAGCGGCCAACTGCTCGCTGGTGAAACCCATGGGTGACCCCGGCTCAGCCGATGGAGAGCCAGGGCGGAGCCGGAGCGTCGATCCTGGCCAGTCTGGACGACACCGGGCCGAAGCGGTCGAGGTCATGCGTCTGCCAGGCGCGCCAAGCGGCTGTGATCTCTTCCTTGGAGCGAGCGACGAAGTTCCACCACATCTCGATCGGCTCGCCGAGGGGTGACCCGCCAAGGACCAGGAACCGTGCTCGATCGACACTCGCTTCGATCGGGAGCGACACCGCTCCCGCGGGAACGAGCGCCAGCCAGCCGGGCTCCACGATGGCGTCGTCGACCTTGAGGTTGTGATCGATGGGGATCACGGCGTGCTCGAACAGCGGGTCGGTGGGTATCTCCGCACGTCCGTCTCGAAGGCTGATGTCGAGCCCCACCGTCGGCCAGTCCACGAGTGCAGGAGAGACGAGATCGCCAAAGCCTCCGATCATGATCTTCACCTCGGCACCGGGGAGATCGGCAACGGGCAGATCGGGGATGTGCTCGAACCGGGAGGGGCCGTGTCTCGTGCCTTCGGGCTGGGCCAGCCACATCTGGATTCCATGGATCCCTTGCGACGTGCCCAGCTCCGCATGGGCGATCCCTTCGCCGGCCGACATCAGGTTGAGCTGGCCGGGCTTGATCAACTGCTCACTGCCCAACGAGTCGGTGTGCAGCGCCTCGCCAGCGAGAAGCCAGGTGACAGTGGCCAGGCCGGTGTGTGGATGGGGGCCGACCTCCAACGGATGGGGGTCGTCGAAGTCGGGTGGCAGGATCAGATCGACGAAGCACCAGGGCCCGACCGTGCGTCTCCCCTTGGTGGGGAGGACCCTGCTGATCGGCACCCCTCCCACCGTGGTGGAGCGCCCCTCGCGTACGTCGATCCGTGCCAGGGGGCCTTGTTCGATGGCGGCATCGATCGGGGCGTCGACTGGCTGGACCGGCCCGCTCATCCCGCGACAACCATCCGGGCGGATCTACTTCTTCTGGCTCTGGTAGTAGGGGTCTTCCCCCGAGGCATGATCGGTGACATCGACCACCTGGGTGAGGGCGGGAATCGATTCCAGCAGGATCTTCTCGATCCCCTGTTTCAGGGTGACCTGGGCGAGACCGCAGCCCTGGCACCCACCGAAGAGACGGAGATAGGCGATCGTCCCATCAATCGAGACCAATTCGGCGCCGCCACCATGAGCGGCGATGGCGGGATTGACCTGTTCCACCAGCACCTGCTCGACCTGGTCGACCAGCGGACCGCTGAGGTCGCCGGCCGGCGCGCTGATCGGGGGCGGGGCCGGGCTGTTCGGGTTGTTCATCGAGAGACCCTGCTCGCTCAGCTCCAGGGCGGCGCCATCGAGCTTCTCACGGTCGATCTCGGGGAAGATCACCGCCAGGTCGCCATGTCGCTCCTCGGCCCAGTCGTCCTTCTTGTCGGCCAGGGCGACGAATGCCAATTCGTAGGTGAACTGGGGGCCGCGAAACCCGGTCACCTCAATGGACAGGGCGAACTCGCCTTCGCCGGGCTCCTGATCCCTGAGCTGAAGGATCATGTCCAATGCGTCCGACGCGATGCTGAGGACGGTCTGTTCCGACATCTGTAAAGATGGTAACGGGTCCACGACCCAAGCCCATGCCCACCCTGCAATGCCTACAGCCGTAGTCCTCCTACCCAGCACCACCTACCGAGCGTCTGACTTCCTCCGGGCGGCCGAAGGTCTCGGTGTCGACCTGGTGGTGGCCTCGGAGAACCCGCCTCCCTTCGACATGGGAGATCGTTATCTCCAGGTCGACTGCTCCGATCCCATCGTGGCGGCCGAGGCCATCGTCGCACTCGGTGACCAGGTCCCCATCGATGGTGTCGTCGCCGCGGACGACGCCGGAGTGGTGGCCGCGGCGATCGCGGGACAGAAGCTCGGGGTTCGGGCGAACGACCCCGATGCGGCCGCCGCCACCCGGGACAAGGGGCTGCAACGCTCGCTCCTGGCCAGGGCCGAGGTCCCACAGCCCGGGTTCGCCGTGGTGCCGCCTTCGAACGACGGGAAAGGCGCGGCCGCGCTGGTGGGCTACCCCCTCGTGCTCAAGCCCCTCGATCGGTCAGCCGGTCAAGGGGTGATCCGGGTGGACCGGCCGGAGCAACTGGGACAGGCCGTGGCCAGGGTGCGTTCGATCGTCGGCGAGACGAGCACGCTCCTGGTCGAGGAGTTCATGACCGGCGACGAGATCGCCCTCGAGGGGTTGGTCAGGGAAGGCGAGCTCACCACGCTGGCGATCTTCGACAAACCGGGAGCGCCGGAGGGCCCATACTTCCCGGAGACGATCCTGGTGACGCCGACCCGGCTCACCGACACTTCCCAGGCAGAGTGCAGTCGGGTGGCGGCTGCAGCCCTGAGCGCGATGGGGATCAGTCACGGTCCGGTCCACGTGGAGATGAAGGTCGACGGGGATCGGGCAAGTGTCATCGAGGTGGCGGCGAGGTCGATCGGCGGCCTTTGCTCTCGGAGCCTCAACTTCGGGCTTCTGGGGACGACTTTGGAGACGTTGATCCTTCGCAACGCGATCGGGCTGGAAAAGCCCGAATTGAGACGAGAGCAGACGGCGAGCGGGGTGCTCATGGTCCCGATCCCCCGATCCGGCAGATTCGTCTCTGTCGAGGGTCTCGACCGGGTGCGCT
>JBMDXS010000045.1:0-7260 GCA_048595045.1 Acidimicrobiia bacterium | reverse complement strand
GGCTTTCCAGCTCGAAGGGCCGGACACTCTTGCTACCGGCGAGCTGTTGCGCCACCGACACGGCTTCGTCCACGGACGCTTTGTCCCCCAGCGCGACCAGGGCCTCGATTTCGGTGGTCCGCTCCCAGATCTCCCGTATCTCGGGTTCCGTCTGCCTGACTTCGTCGAGAAGCGTTCGAGTCAGAGAGCCCGTGTCGACCGGCTCGGGAACCGAGATCCCGTCGCGATCGGCACGCGTGGTCAGAGCGAGCAGGTTCACGCCGTGCCAGAGCCGGTCACCTCCCCCCGCGTAGGCGAACTGATAGGCCGCCACGGCCCCGATCAGGTCCTCGGGCCGGCGGCTGGTCACGTATCGCTGCTTGCGGATCCGGCCGAGCAGACCCAAAGCCTCTCCCCGTTCCTTCGGATCCTCGGCGAGATCGAGGAGCTCGGCACAGGCGAGCTCGGCGGCATGGAGGGCACCCGACTCGATCAGCATCTGGCAGTAGCGGCGACGGCCGGCGGTGGTGATCGAGCCGACCGCGGTGGCGGCGTCGGCTATGTCGATGACGTGCTGAACCTGCCGGTTTCGCTGTAGCTCTCCCAGTACCTCGTCGACCTGGTCGGGCTGCACCGAGCCCGTCCACACCTTCGCCTCGACTGCCTCTACCGCGTCGGCGATATCTTCAGGTTTGCCTGTTTCGAGACTGGTGAGGAGTCGCTCACCAAGTGGCGAGTCGAAGAACGACATCCCTCACAGACCCAATCCTTCGCGCACGGCATCTTGCACCACCGTCTGTCGGAAGTACTTCCCGGATGGATGCCGCATCACCCCACCGTTGGACACGACCTCATCGACCACCACCGCAGCCTTCTTGCGCATGTAGTCGTTGGCGATGATCGGATCGGCCACACATACCGGGTCGAGGCGGTCGACCACGTTCACCCAGCGCGGCAATTCGCCGGGATAGCCGTCGTCCTTCGACCATTCCGGCCTCATGTTGTGCTGGATCTCGGACATGCCGAGCGGGGTGCCCAACGTGATCAGCATGTCCACCTTCTTGGTGCCGGCGACTCGCTTGAGACAGTCGTAGGCGATCACCGAGCCGAGACTGTGCGCCACCACCACGTGAGGACCGCCGTCGACAGCCCCGAGGTCATCGCCGAAGCGCTTCCTGACTTCATCACGAACCTTGTAGCTGGAACCCGCTCGTGGCGAATGGCTGGTGTTGAAGAGATAGTGGTGGACATCACGGAGGAGGAGCCGCATCAACGGCCGCTTCACGAACCAGGGCAGCGGAACCGCCTCCAGCGCCGACGCCGCGGCCACTTTGGCTTGAGCCGCCACATCGGGTGCGGGCTCCGCCGCGCCTTCCGGCTCATCCGGATGGTCGAGGTCGTAGTTCTCGATCATCGACTCGATGAAGTCCCTCTCGCCCCCGGTTGCCTCGGCGATGTACGACTCATCGACCTCGGAGAGGGCGCCCGACTCGATGCCCTCGTACTCGATCGACTCCTGGGCGCCGCCACCCGCATCGGTGGCGGCCGCATACATGACGTCGGCCCAGTACACCATCGACGAGGTCACTCCGTAGACGTCGAGATCGACCCCGTCCCCGCCGTCAGCCAGGTCCCGCTTCCAATCCCTGAGCAGACGGGCGGGCGACGGCTGGTTCATGATTCCGTGAACGAAGGTGATGTGCCCCATTGAGTCCCCTTTCGGGTGCGAGCCTACGCGGAGGGCTCAGCCCAAGAGAGTCGTCGTAGTGGCCGGGATGGTCGTGGTGGTCTCAGCCCCAAAGTAGAGGTATGCGTTGTCGCTGTCGAAGTCGGCCAAGAACTCGAGTACCGCGGTCGGGATATCCGCACAGCCACCCACCCGGCTCCCGTCATCCGAGAAGTTCTCGATCACATAGGCCTCGAGGGCGGGCTCCCCTTCGAAAGGACTCCCAGTGCAGTCAAGTCTCACCGACCCCGAGACCCCGTCGATGTCTACCTCCACTTCGGATCCGTCGGCAGTGCCTCCGACTGCGAATCCCTCGGCTGTGTCGAACACCAGGAGCAAGCTGCTTCGGGCACCGCCATACTCCAGACTGGTCGGGATGGGTGGGTCAAACCACCGATCGGGCTCGCCCTGTCTGGGACCGAAGCCGCCTGCGACGAAGTCGACCTGGTTACCTCCGAGCTGCACCGGGAATCCGCCGATGATGCACACAGTCTGCCCGTCCCGCAGTAACGGAGCGTCGAGCTCGCAAATGTCCTCCCCCAAGAACGAGCCGGCGTCGAAACCGGAGATGTCGAGATCGGTCAGCGTTGCACCGAGTTGGTCGGTGTTGGTGATGTCGAATCTGACCCAATAGCTCGGCCCGGTGAGCGTCGGCGTCTCATCCGAGAATCCAGCGGGCGACCAGGGCCCATCGGGGCTCTCGCCGACAGAGACCTTGACCAGCACCCGGGGGTCGTCGCCTGTGGCAAAGGCGAATGCGACCTGGGCGACCACCGGGGGCACCGTCCCTTTCGGGTCAGTGGTCGAATTGGCTGCTTCTGTGGTCGTCGCACCGGGGATCGAGGTCGTCGTGGTCGGTAGCGATGTGGACGTGGTCGAGCCACTGGTCGTGGTTGTCGTCCCGGTATCGCCGCTGCAGGCGGCTACGAATAGTGCGAGCACCCCAACGGCCGCGGTGTACTTCATCCCCCCGTCTTCCTGCCGACCGCTTCGGAACCCTAGGCCACGATCACGGAGGGGTGCACTGCAGAGGGTCGAGGGGAGGCCCGGAGATCGCCTCGGCCTCCCGGTAGTAGCTCTCGGCCACGTCTGGCTGGCCGAGCTGGCAGAGGTATATGACAGCCATCGAGTGATAGAAGCCACGTTTTCGGATGTCGTTGCGGGTCGTCGCGATCGCCGTCTCGAACTCGGCAAGCGCCGCTTGCTGGTCCCCTTCGAGCAGGTGGTAGATACCCAGGGAGAAGTGAGCGTCGGCAGTGAGGTCGACCAGTCTGGTCTCATCCGAGATGTCGTGGATGATCCCCGCGAGTATCTCCCGCGCCTCGTCCAGATGACCGCCCCCGTTCAAATAGAGGCACTGGTAGATCTTCCCGATCTCGACCCGGGCCCGTTCGGGGATGAAAGCAAGGGGCGGACCGGACAGTTCGATGACTTCCTCGAACTGCATTACCGCATCCTCGAGACCGGCCAGGTCTGCCTCGCCGCTGCTGCCACACAAAGGTCCTCTCGATCTCTGATATGTCACCTCGGCCGCTCCGAAACGGGCACGGGCAAAGTCCGGGTCGAGACTCAGGGCATCGGAGAAATACCCCTCCGCAGCATCGAGATCGTCCTGAAGACCATTGACATTGCCGAGAAGGCTGAGGATCACCTCTCGTCCGTAACCTCCGGGCCAGGAGGCCAGGGCCTGGTCGAAGAGTGCTTCGGCATCGGGATACTCGTTGAGCTGATAGTGGCTGAGGCCGAGCGCAAGCTGGGTGAGGGCGAGGATCCTGGGCTGGAGATGCTGGGCGGTGCTGCTCTGGACCGCAATCGGGTCGGTGGTAGCGAGTGAGACAGTGTCGAGGGGATAGACGCCAGCAAGCTCTTCCGCTCCAGTGAGGCCCCGGTCCGTGACCAAGAACTCGGCGGCGACATCGGTCAGGCCGCCGGACATCATCACGGTCCCGAACACCACCACGTCGGCTTCGAGTCTGTCTGCAAGCAGGCCGGCAGCCTCGGCACGTGCTTCGGGTGTCTCGCCAGAGAGGGCTTTCACCTCACGAGGTCCGGCCACCCGGATCTTCACGTCCGTCTGCTCGGGGAAACCATCGACGATCTGGTCGTATATCGCCCCCGAGAGACCCAAACCCACCTCCTGTGCGGCGCCGGACACGGCCAGCTCTGCCACCGCCACGTTGAACGCCCCATCCATGGCGCCGAGTAACACATCGACATGAGCCGTCCCCGGGGATTCCAGTCGGCCGGCGTCCCTCACCCGGAAATCGAACGAGTCGTCGCCATAGAAGCCTCGTGGCGCCGTGTAGAGCACCCGCCCGTTGCCGAGATCCTCGACAGAACCCTTGTTCTCCGAAGCCGATTCGGGAAGGACCGTGAGGACCCCTTCGCGGTCGTCCTTCACCCAGGAGAGGAGGTTTATCTCTGTCGGCACCCCGGCCACCGCCTCTATCCGCACGGGATCGATCAAAGGGGCCATGTTCCTCCTCACCAGGAAGGCGACTAACAGGAGCCCGGCCACCGCGGTGATCGCGACGGCCCAAGCCCAAAGAGGAAACCCGCGCCAGCGTCGACGCCAACCTCCGATTCGGCGGACCAGTTCCTTGACGTCGTCGTCGAACCGTTCTGGCCTGACCTCGATGGCCTGGCGGCCCGGGAGCGCCCGCAACGGTTCAGGCAATTCCTCGGCCGCAGGCAACTTGGCGTGACCGACGAGGACCGGGGTCACCACGGCACGACCGGAAAGGCCGGCAGTGATCTCGCGCCGCACCCAATCCTCCGGATCATCGAGTCGGCGACCACCATCCTTCTCGGCGGTCAGCCAGTCAGGTCCGATGACAGCGAGGAGAACGTCGCTTTGGGCCAGGGCATCGGCCAGGGCCTTGGCGAACTCTTCACCAGGCTTGATCTTGTCGTGATCCAGCCAGGCGGCACGGGGGCCGTAGTAGTCGCTGAGCTCATTCGTGAGCGCCAACGCATGGCCACCGGTATCGCTCCGGCGATAGCTGATGAAGATCCTCGGGCTGGCCAGACCACGCTTGATCCAGTCTCTCAGTCCGATGAGCGCGACCTGCTTTCGGAGACCGGGAGGACCACGGCGCGAGCAGCAGCGAGGGCCCTCAACGCCTCGTCGGGATCGTCGTCGTCCGATTCGAGCAAGATCGCGCCACCGTGGGTCTCGGGACCGAGTATCGAGTCGAGCAGCGCACGATCTGTGCTCGAATCGACGAGGAGGACGGTCCGGCTCAATGCTCCACGTGAGGCGAGCAGTTGGAGCTCGTGGGCCGAACCCTCATGATCGGCTCCAAACGAACGAAGGTCCATCAGCACGACGTCACTTTGGCCGAGAAGCTCATCGACCGTAGGTCGCCAGGTGTCGTCGAAACAGAAGAACTCATCGATCCGGTGGCGGGCGTCCCGGTCGGTCCGTGTATCCAGGGCCTGTATCCGTTTGGCGAGGTCGGCAGGGCCCGTGACGAAGAGTCTCCGCGTCCTGCCGCTCACAAAGGTGAGGAATTCGTCCGGCTCGACGTTGCTGATCGCCAGGTCGGGGCCACCGATCATCCTGACCGGGCCGAGATAACGCCAGCTGGAGGCGATCCGGTCGAGGAGCCGCTGACGGGCTGGGTCGGCGGAGAACACCCTGAGTACCAGCAGACAGGTCGGGTCGACGGGTCGGGGCTGGATGAGGCGATACAGGCCGAAGGCGACCACCCCGGCAAGCAGATAGATGATCAGCCCGGTGCCGAAGGGCGCTGCCTCGGTCGTGCTCGCCGATCCGGATTGATCGATGGCGAAGACCAGAAAGGTCGCTCCGATGAGGAGCATCTCATCCGAGAAGCCATATCGCGTATACCAATCGGCCAGCAGCCTGGTGGCCAGGACTCCGACTAGGAGGGACAAGACGAATCCCACCCCGACCAGAGCCAACCAGGCCACCATGCCGTCGGTGACACCGAGCCCGGTGAGGACATCGGCCCAGGCCGTGATCAATGTCTCGTTACCGAGGACGGCGAAGGCGAAGACCTGAGAACCGGCGAGGGCCACCATCATTGTGCCGAGCATGAGGGCGCCCACGCCTCGAAAGCGACGGGATAGGAAACCGATTATGGCCGCGGTGGGGACCAGGCTGAACAGGAACAACTGCGCCGGCACACGCCATGATCCGCCCCCGATGATCACGGCGATGGCCAGCGCGAGGAAGTAGACCGCCAGCGCGGTGAGCACCCACCGCCGACGCCCGGAGGTGACGATCCAGGTGCCGATCACCGCAGGCCATGAGTAGAGGATCGTGAATGTGGCGAGCCGCCAGACTGAGAGGCCGACCTCGGTCCAGACCAGGAACAGGGTGGCGAACGCAAACGCTGAGACCAATGCGACGATGACGACCACGAGCACGTTCCGCCGCATCCCCACCCTGACAGCGTCGGTATCTGGCGATGGCGATGGCGGGGGGTGGTCCGGGACCGGGCCAAACCGCTCTATCTCCTCAGCGCTCGAGGATCGCTCGCTCATGAGTCGGAGAATCGACCGTCGGTAACGACGGAGTAGAAGCCAGCTGGTGGGCAGGGCCAGGAGCGCGGCGAACAGCGCCAGGAAATAGGTCGCCCCCCAAAGCGATGTGCTTCCGGTCATGTCCCCCTGTCCGGCAGGCAGCATCAGCCTACGCCACGTCCTCGTGCCGTTGGATCAAATGCGGTTCAGCTCGGCTCCACCGCCAAACATCCCGGTGGGCCGAGGATGGAAGCGCGCCCTGACGGAGGGCGGCCGGTTACCGGCGGGGGTCAGCCCCCGAGTGCCGCAAACACCTCGTAGACCATCCAGGCCGGCCAGAAGAGCCCCTGCACGATTGCCAGGAGATACTCCCAGAAGACATCTGCTTGCTGCCAGTAGTAGACGAGAGCCCCGAAGATCCCCAGGCCGTAGATCGCTCCACCGCCAACAGCGCCCGCATTGTTGCTCATGACAATCAGTCTCCACGAAGCGCTCTCGTGTCCCAGGGCCAAAAGTCCTCAGGAGCGGAGGCTCGCCGCGGCGAATCGTCTGCGTCCGCCCCGTTCGCCGACATGGACCGCCCCCTCCCGTGTCGGCAAGGAACGACGCCACCAGAACCAGCGGGGCTGCTCGGCACCCCCCTCCACAGAAATCGCGCCCCTCCTCCCGAAGGCAGGGTCGTCATGGAACGAAAACGGGCGTAAGCCCCTAGAAGCCGCCCGTCTCCAGGTGTACGGCTGGGTCGATGGTGGAAGAGACAACCATCCAACCGCCAGTTCTGGTCGAGCCCGCTGCCACGCCAGGTCGCCGGGGCTACGTGGACAACCTGAAGGTGGCTCTGGTGACGGGTGTGATCGTGGCCCACACCAGCATCGCCTGGACCGGGATCGCAAGTTGGGTCCTATACGAGCCGGAGCTCGGCGAGCCGTGGTTCAGCCTGGTGGCGCTGCTCGTGCTCAGCGGCGGGCTGTTCGGGATGGGCCTCTTCTTCACCATCGCTGGCATGTTCACCTCCCCTTCCCTGGCTCGCAAAGGGTCGCGCCGGTTCCTGGCGGACAGGGTGA
>JBMDXS010000044.1:0-6131 GCA_048595045.1 Acidimicrobiia bacterium | reverse complement strand
AGCGCTACGAGCCCTGGCAGCACCAACGGCATCTGGTCAGGCCAGGAGTCACCGGCCCATGGCAGATCTCCGACCGCAACGGCGACCTGATGTTCGAGCACACCGACATCGACCTCGCCTATCTCGAGGAGATCAGTTTCGTCCTGGACATCAGGATCCTCGCCAGGACTCCGATGGCCATGGTCGGTCGACGGGGGCACTGATCAACCACTCGATCCTAACCTCGCCGCGACCACGCACTGTGGCCGGTGCGAATCCGATGGCCACGGGCACACGTGGCGGCGGCACAGCGAAAGGGCTCGGATCGCAGTGATCTTCACCGAGACCAACCTTGCCGGGGCCTACGTCATCGATCTCCAGAAAATGGAGGACGACCGGGGTTTCTTCGCCCGTGCCTTCAGCCAGGACGAGTTCGAAGAGCACGGTCTGAACCCGGTCATCGCGCAAGCAAACATCGCCTACAACCTGGTCAAAGGCACGCTGCGCGGGATGCATTTCCAGTATCCCCCTGCAGCCGAGTCGAAGCTCGTCCGCTGCTCTCGGGGGGCAATCGTGGACGTCATCGTCGACCTCAGACCGGAGAGCCCCACCTTCCTCGAGCATTTCTCGGTCGAGCTCAACGAAGAGAACTACCGGGCGCTCTATGTGCCCGAGAGGTTCGCCCACGGTTACCAGACGCTTCGCGACAACACCGAGACCAGTTATCAGGCCGGTGAGTTCTACACACCAGGGACGGAGGGCGGCCTCATGTACGACGATCCTGAGCTTGGCCTGGTTTGGCCGCTGCCCGTCTCGGTCATGTCACCGAAAGACGAGGCGTGGCCCAAAATCGGAGAGATTCGGGCTGGGCTAGAGGAGAGGATGAAGTTAGGCTGATGAAGGGACAGGCAGATGGGGGTTGGGGACGATGATTATCGTCGATGAGGCGCTCAAGGCACGAGAGCGCGCTTCCAAACCGATACGTGTGGGTCTGATCGGTGCCGGGTTCATGGCCCAAGGTCTGACCAACCAGGTCACCAACAGTGTCCCGGGCATGGAGATTTCCGCCATCTTCAACCGTGCCCCCGATCGCGCGGCCCGGGTCTACGAGTACGCCGGGCGACCGGATGTCGTCGAAGCCAGCAGTCCGGGCGCGCTGGAAGATGCCATCCTCTCTGGCCGCCCAGTCGTCACCGACGACGCATTTGCCATCACCCGCTCCGACAACATCGACGTGATCGTCGACGTGACCGGTTCTGTCGAGTTCGGAGCTCGTGTCGCCCTCGACGCCTTCGAGAACGCAAAGGACGTCGTCCTCATGAACGCCGAGCTGGACGGCACAATTGGCCCGGTCCTACGCAAGTACTCGGCTCGAGCCGGACGTCTGCTGTCCGCATGTAACGGTGACGAGCCGGGAGTTCAGATGGACCTCGTGCGATGGGTGGTCGGGCTGGGCTTGATCCCGAGGGTGGTCGGCAACGTCAAAGGACTGCAAGACCCCTATCGGAACCCGACTACTCAGCAAGGCTTCGCCGAGCAATGGGGGCAGAACCCGACGATGGTGACCAGCTTCGCCGACGGCACCAAGGTCAGCTTCGAGCAATCGATCGTCGCCAATGCCACCGGGTTTCGCGTGCGCACCCGGGGGATGTCGAGAGGTCTCGAGTATCGCGGTGACATCATGACAATCGGGGAGCTGTATGACATCGACGAGTTGAGGGAGGTCGGGGGTATCGTCGACTACGTGGTGGGCACACCACACACCAAGGTGTACGTCCTGGCCGAACATCCGGATCCCAAACAGCAGCACTACCTGAAGCTCTACAAGATGGGAGACGGCCCGCTGTACTCCTTCTTCACTCCCTACCATTTGGTGCAACTCGAGGTCCACAACTCGATTGCGCGAGTCGTGCTGTTTCGGGACGAGGTCGCTCCTCCAATAGCAGGGCCCGTCGTCGAGGTCTGTGCAGTGGCCAAGAGGGACCTGAAGGTAGGTGAGGTTCTCGACGACTACGGCATGTACATGACGTACGGCGAGGCCGTCAATGCCGATGAGATGTCAGCCGGCCGCTACCTGCCGGAAGGTCTGGTGTCGGGCTGTCGCCTGGTCAACGACGTGGGCAAAGACCAGGTCATCGGCTACCACGACGTCGTCCTCCCCGAAGGCCGACTGGCCGACCGGCTGAGGTCCGAGCAGTACGAAGAGTTCCGAGGTGAGACCTGGCTCGCCGACCTATTGGCCGCACCGGTGAGATGACATGAAGGTGGTGCTCTTCTGCGGCGGCCTGGGGATGAGGTTGCGTGAGCACGACGACAATGTGCCCAAGCCTCTGGTCAAGATCGGGAACAGACCCATCATCTGGCACGTCATGAAGTACTACGCCCACTACGGGCACAAGGATTTCATCCTCGCCCTGGGTCATCAGGCGACCGCCATCAAGAACTACTTCTTGAACTACAGCGAGTACGAGTCCAACGACTTCGTCATGAGCAACGGCGGTCGTGAGGTCACGCTGCTCAACTCCGACATCTCCGACTGGCGAATCACGTTCGTCGACACGGGGCTCAAGTCATCTGTGGGTGAGCGCCTGATGGCAGTCAAATACCTCCTCGAAGACGAGGATTGGTTTCTGGCGAACTACACCGACGGCCTCACCGATCTCGACCTCAACGCAATGATCGAGTTCGGCCGGAGCCAGAATCACATCGCGTCCTTCCTCGCCGTCAAGCCCAACGTCTCCTTCCATACAGTGGACATCGAGGACGACGGCCGGGTATCAGGCATACGCAGCGCTCGAGCCGAGGACACGAGGATCAACGGAGGGTTCTTCGTCATGCAGAACAAGGTCTTCGAGTTCATGGAGGAAGGCGAGGAGCTCGTCGAGGAGCCTTTTGGGCGCATGATCGAGGAGTCCCGCCTGGGGGCTTACGTGCACGACGGATTCTGGGCCTGTATGGACACCTTCAAGGAGAAGCAACTGCTCGACGAGATCTACGAGGCGGGCGCGGCGCCGTGGCAGGTCTGGCGGAGCGGCGCGATCCCTGGTCTCGGCGAGAGTCCCACTCCACTTCCCTGATCGAGTCCAGGTCAGCGACTCTTCGAGCCTCCCCAGCGGCGATGAGGCGCTTGATCTCGGTCCGACGCCGATAAGGGGCTAGTACTCGAGCCTGATCCCATCCTGCCAGGAACACCCTGAGCACTCGGGCCCGGCTGCGCGACCGTCCGGTCGTCATTCATGAAGCCCCCAAGCCCCGAGCGGTCCCGAACCGCATCCCCCTGATCGGGGTGCATCTAATCTTCTCCGGTGCCCAGCTCCACAGCGAGCTTACGGGCGACGAATCCTTCGGCATACCTGCTGGAGCCGTGCTGAACACCCCTTATCCGAAGCGTGGAGGTGAAGAGGGTGCTGTCGTACCAGGGCTTGCCATGTTGGCTTGGGAACGATTTGGCGAGGTGGTCGAGTTTGGCTTGCGCCGCGTCGTCACTCAGCGGTAGCAGCAGATTCGGGGCGAATGACTCGGTCTCCCATTTCGGGATCTCGTATTCCAGGACCGTGACCCCACGAAAGACCTGCCAGGCCAGCTGACCCATCATTCGATGGTCCTGATGCTCGTCGCCCGTCCACGGGGCCAGCACCAGCGAGGGCCGAATCGACTCGACCACGGACCGCAGCCAGCGCTTGACCACACCGGGGTCCAGGTAGGGGAGGAAGCCATCCTCGAAACCGCCGACGTGCACCACTGCTCGATCATCCAGGAGCTCCCGGGCACTGGCGAGTGCCTCGGTCGCCCGATCGGTGTCGCCTGCGGCCACGGCGAACAAGAACCGGGTCTCGGGATGGTCTCGGGACAGCTGCAGGAGCGTGCCGCCCGCGCCGATCTCGATGTCGTCGGCGTGCGCCCCCAATGCCACCACCGGGCGATCCCCCGGGAGCTCCAGTCGTAGTGTCAAAGCCCGCCGCCTTCCAACATCCCGTGCACCCTCCCGGCTACTCGACAGTCACAGTCTTGGCCAGGTTGCGTGGCTTGTCCACGTCCATGCCCCGAGCCGTCGCCACGTAGTAGGCGAGGAGCTGGAGCGGGACCACCGCGGTCACCGTACAGAGCAGGTCGGGGCCAGAGGGAACCCTGATCACGTGGTCGGCGACATGCCCCACATCATCGCCCTCCTCGGCCACGAGAACGATGGTGCCCCCTCGGGCCTTCATCTCCTCCATGTTGGAGAGTGTCTTGGCCTGGACATGGCTATCGGTGGCCACACCAACCACCACCACACCGGGCTCGATGAGCGCTATCGGGCCGTGTTTCATCTCCCCAGCCGCATAACCCTCGGCCCGGACGTAGGCGATCTCCTTGAGCTTGAGCGCCCCTTCCATGGCTACCGGGAAGTCACCGGATCGGCCCAAGAAGAACCAGTCCCGGGTGTCCACCCATGCCGAGCTCAGCTCCTTGACATCGTCGGCACGAGCCAGGACCGCCTCGACCTGATCCGGTAGACGAAGCAGCTCCTTCACCTGGAGCTCGATCGCACCCGGATCCAGGGCACCGCGCACCTGGGCCAGGTAGAGGCCGAGCAACTGCATCGCCACCAGCTGAGTGGTGAACGTCTTGGTGGCGGCCACACCGATCTCGGGGCCGGCCCTGGTGTAGAGGACGGCATCGGACTCACGGGCCAGCGCCGACTCGACGACGTTGGACACACCGATCACGACCGATCCCTGTGCCTTGGCGTAGCGCACTGCGGCCAGCGTGTCGATGGTCTCCCCCGATTGGCTGATGCCGATCACGAGCGATCGGTGGTCGAGCACCGGGTCGCGGTATCGAAACTCGGAGGCGATGTCGATCTCGACCGGGAGCCTCGCCCAACGCTCGATGGCGTACTTGGCCATCATCGCCGCGTGGTAGGAGGTGCCACAGGCGACCACGAACACCTTGTCGACCTCACGCAGGATCTCGGAGTCGATGGTCAGCTCGTCGAGCACGACCCTTCCGGGGGACTCGATCCGGCCGGCCAGGGTGTCGGCGATGGCATGGGGCTGCTCGAAGATCTCCTTGAGCATGAAGGTGTCGAAGCCGCCCTTTTCCGCCGCCTCGAAGTCCCACTCCACCATCCTCTCATCGAGGGGCATGCTGTTCCCCTCGAGATCGGTGAGCACGATCTCGTCCGGCCGGATCTCCACGACCCGGTCATCCTCCACGATCACCATGTGACGGGTGTGCTCGAGAAAGGCAGGGATGTCCGAGGCGAGGAAGTTCTCCCCCTTGCCACGGCCCACGACCAGCGGTGAGCCTCTCCTCGCCCCAACCAGGACGTCGGGCTCGGACTTCCTCATCACCACCAATGCCAGAGCCCCATCGGCCTGGTTCATGACCTCGCGAACGGCGTCGGCAAGGGAGAGATCGGCCATCTCCTCGATCAGGTGCGCCACGACCTCGGTGTCGGTGTCGCTGTCGAAGTCGTGCCCGTTCTCGACCAGTTTCGCCTTGAGATCCACCCAGTTCTCGATGATCCCGTTGTGGACCACGACGACGTCGCGTCTGCAGTCCATATGGGGGTGGGCGTTCCCGGTGTTGGGGGCGCCATGGGTGGCCCAACGGGTATGCCCGATCCCGGTGTGGGCCTCGGCCGGGCCCTCCCGATCGACCAGACCCTGCAGGTCGGCGATTCGACCGGCCTGCTTGAGGACGGTGAGCGACCCGCCATGGTTGAGAGCGACCCCTGCCGAGTCATAACCCCGGTACTCGAGCCGGGCCAATCCCGGCATCAACACATCGATCACGGGCTTCGGCCCGACATATCCCACGATTCCGCACATAACCCTTCCTTCTCTCCATGTAATTGGGACAAGCAGGTGCGGTATGCGGAACTGCGCAACCCAATTACGTCAAGCGGTTGCGTGCGGGGGCCGAAGATCGGCGCTCACGGGTGGGTCTCTGTTCCGGGATCGCTCCCGGGTTTTGCTCCCATCCTCACGACCTGAGCCGGCCGGGAAGGCATCCGCCGAATGATTCGATGACCTTCCTCCTCGTCACCTCGGTGGACTGTGAAATCTGGGGGGGGACCCCCCCCCCCCCCATGAGACCAGGGGGGGGGGGGGCCCCCCCCCCCCCCCCGGCGAGGGGGGGGGGGGGCCCCCCCGCCCCCCCCAAGC
>JBMDXS010000043.1:0-13594 GCA_048595045.1 Acidimicrobiia bacterium | reverse complement strand
CACTCAGCTGTCGGGGCGGCGCCAGAGCCGGGCGATCTCGTCGGCGATCTGGCCAGGGTCGGCGTCGTCGGTGGGCACTTGCTGGAAGCGGGCGTACTCGTGATCACGCTCCGCCAACAACTCGACGATGCGCTGGCGTGGATCGTCGACCTGGAGAAGTGGACGATCTCGAGGCGTCTTGTCCTCGATGATCCGCTGATAGATCACCTCCGGCGTGGCGACCAGGCTGAAGATGCGGCCGTTGCGGCTCAAAGAGCGGAAGCTCTCCTGGTCGAGGATCATCCGGCCGCCGGTTGCTATGACCAAACCGGACCTGGTCCCCAACTCGCGCGCCACCTCTCGTTCGATGGCACGGAACCCTGCCTCCCCACGCTCGGCGAAAATACGTGGGATCGGGCCGTGACGTGACTCGATGAGCTCGTCGGTGTCGACGAACTCCATCTCCAGCTTCAGGGCCAGCCGGCGCCCGACAGTCGTCTTCCCGGTGCCCATGAACCCGGTCAACACCACATTCTGCTTGGGGTGCACGGGAAGAAGGTAACCCGCAGCCGCGAACCGAGCCCGCCACGGAGGGACGGCGTCAGCGCATGCTGGACTAAGAGTCCGTCGTCTCCTCGACGGTCACGAACCGGGGCGCGAGGAGATCGACCAAGCCACTGATCTCGAAGAGCGGGCGCAAGCGCTCGGGAAGGATGAACCGGATGTCGCCCCCGTCGTCCTGCATGCGTTTGTAGGCAGTGACCAGCAGGCTGATCCCCACCGAGTCGACGAAGGTGACACCGCTCAGGTCAAGCTCGAGGACGGCCGAGCCCTCCTCGCTCCGTGACTGGAGGATCCGATCCCGTAGCACTCCCGCCGTCATCAGATCCAGCTCACCTTCGAAGACGACCGAGTCGGTGCCGGAAACGACAGACCTGTCCGAAACGTCTTGGTCGGCTTCGACCTGGGCGCGCTCGTACTCCGGCCAGCTGAGAGGGTCCCGACCAGCATCGATCTGACGGCTGAACTCGGAGAGGAACCAACGACGAAACGCCACCAGCTCGGGCGGGGTGACAAGGGTCAGCATTTCCTCACCTTCCCGGCAGAACCGGTCCGCCCTATCCAGCATGGAGGCGAGCTCTCTGGAAGCGGCGGCGGCGGACCGCGGCACTGTGTAGACGAGATCGATCTTTCGTCTGCCCTCCTCAGCCGCTCGATACAGCTCGGCCCAGGTCTCGTCACCGATACCGGCGAAACTCACAGACAGAGAGCTGACCAGATCCGCCAGCTGGTGAGGGACCGAGTCCTGGGCCAGATTCGCGCTCAGAATGTCGAATTCGCGCTGGATCGCTTCCTGGTGGGCCGATGCCCTTTGCCAGACTTCGACCGGAAGGTCGAGCAGGGTCACCCGAACATGGTCCCCCGTGTCGTTCAACTGGCCACCCGCTCTCGCTCCAGTTCGGCCCAGACGGTCTTGCCGGGGGAGTTCGGCGAGAACCCCCAGCTGTCCGCGAATGCCTCGACGAGGTGCAGGCCCCGCCCGGTGACGCTCAAAACCCCATAGGACCGCTTCTCTGGCATGTCCTCCGAGAGGTCGGTCACCTCGACACGAATCGAATCCCCATGATTCCTGACGGATACGACGAACGAAGTTCGAGCGTGGAGGATCACATTGGTCACCAGTTCGGAGACCACGGTGGCCAGACGGAGTCGCGATCTGTCGTCCTCGGCCCAACCATCGGCGAGCACGAATTGTCGGGCGTGTGAAACGGATTTCGGCTCAGGGGTGAACCGGCGCTCTCGCTGTGACCGCACAGGGCCACCTCTATCCAGGTGTTGAGGCATCAGACGGGAGCCGGATGGTAGACACGAGATCCGGTTGCGACGGGGTAGAGCCCGGGGATTCGAGGCATTTCGCCCAACGCGCCCTCTTCCGCCGTCTGCTCCTCATCGTCGCCTGGCCGCTCGGGAGCACCGGAGACCTATTACATTCGCGCCGGCTCGGCAGGGTCGCGGTGCTTCGGATCGAGGTGGGAGATGACGGATCAACTCAATTCGTCCGTCACAGAAGAGGCAGCCTGGAATCCTCGACTGGCGATCCTCCTCGCGATGGCGATGTTCGTGCTCGTCGTCGACACCACGCTGATGAACGTCTCGATATCGGCGGTCGTGGAGGATCTTGGAACGACGGTCAGCAGTGTTCAGGCGGCCATTGCCCTCGAGGCGTTGGTCTCGGCCGCGTTCATCCTGATCAGCAGCAAGGTGGGCGACTTGATCGGGAGGAAACGGGCCTACGTGCTCGGTCTGCTCGGCTACGCCGCCGGCGCACTGACGATGACCCTCACCGACACCCTCCGTCCGATGATCATCTTCTGGGCAGTGTTCGGTGGTCTGGGCGCTTCGCTGCTCTTGCCTGCGATGCAGTCGCTGATCCACGGCAACTTCTCGGGGGAAGCCCAGAAGCGGGTCTATGCGTTGGTGGGAGCCTCTGCAGCGATTGCAGCCGCGATCGGACCGCTACTCGGAGGCTTTGTCACGACATTCCTCTCGTGGCGCGTCGGTTTCCTGCTCGAGGTCGTCGTCATCGCCATAGTCCTGCTCGGTATCGGGTTGGTCCGCGACGTGCCCTACACGGGCGACAGGCGTCTCGACCTCGTCGGAGCGCTCTTCTCGGTGGTCGGCATGGGGGGCCTGGTGCTAGGGATCCTGGTCTGGCAGGAAGGGGGGGAGGCGGTGGGTCTCCTGATCGGCCTTGGCGTGGTTGGGTTGTCGCTTCTTGCTTGGTGGCTGGTCAAGCGCAAGAAGGAAGGGAACGTGACGCTCCTCGATCCCGATCTGTTGCGCTCGAAGATGTTCCGCCTCGGGATATCTGGTCAGATGCTCCAGCAGATCGCCCTCGGCGGATCGATGATCGTCGTCCCGATCTTCCTCCAGATGGTGCTCGAGTACAACGCGCTGGAGACGGGGATCACCATCGCTCCCCTTTCCCTGACCATGTTCGCGGTGTCGATCCTGGCCGGGAAGAGAGCTGGAAAGAGACGCCCTCCGACGGTGATCCGGGCCGGCTTCGCCCTGCTCAGCATCGGGATCCTCGTCATGATCCCGATAGTCCCGCGCACGGACTCCGGGTGGTGGCTGGCCCTGCCGCTGTTCATCATGGGCATCGGGCTGGGCTTGTTGGTCTCCCAGTTGAACAACTACGCCCTGGCTCCGATATCCGAGGAGAGGATCAGCGAGGCAGCCGGTGTCAACTCCGCGGCCGGGTCATTCGGGTTGTCCTTCGGGCTCGCCTTCGCCGGAGGGGTGATGCTGGCGACGCTGTCGGCGGCTTTCATCAGCATGAGCGATGCCAGCCCGGTCCTGCCGCCAGAGGATAAGGCGCAGGTGGCGGCGGTTCTCGAAGAGGACGCCCAGATCATGAGCAACAGCACAGTCGAGGCGATGCTCGCGTCGCAACCGGAGCCCATCCGCGAGGAGGTGATCCGCATCAACACCGAGGCCCGGCCCTTCGCCCTCCAGGTGGCGTTGCTGGTGCCTCTGGTCGCCGGACTGATCGGATTCCTCAATTCGTTCCGGATGATGAAACTTCCGGATGTCACGCCTTCGGCCGGGGTCGAAGGCATCCTGGGCGGCTGACTCCGGCCGGAGCGCGTCAACCCGCGGCGGTGGTGGCCACTGTCGTCGGGGCGGCTGTCGTCGCCACCACGGTGGTCGCCGTCGTGGTTGCCGGCGCCGATGTGTCAGCTGTCGTCCCGTCGGTGTCGTCATCTCCCCCGAGGTAGACGATCAAGACGATGGCGAGGATCACCACAAGGACAACCACGATCCAGGTGTTCCTTCCCGTCGGTGCCGGCGATGGCTCCATCGGTGGAGTTGGATCGGTCATGCGAGCTCCTTTCGCTGACGTCGAGCCCAAGCTACCCGGATCGTCCTCGGGGACGGATGTCAGCGCTCGTCCTCCGAAGACGTCGGATTGCTCCCGGGGCGCAGGTGGAAGGGGACACTGGTCACGGCGATATTCGGCTCACCGCCAAGGACTCCCTTGATGGCCAGCCCCGTCTGGTTGTGGAGCAGTTGGGTGACACGACCGGGCACGATGAACTCGGGGATGATCGCCGAGATGAGCGTTCCGGGGATCGCAGCCCGTCTTCGTTGACGCAAATACGTAACCATCGGGTCGACGATGCTTCGGAATGGGCTCGGGATGATCACCAGTGGGAACTGGTATCCGGATTCCTCCCACTGACTCTCCAGTCGCTCCCGCTGGGCGGTGTCGACATCGATGTGGATGGCGGTGACTCCGGGACCAAGACGCTCGGCGTAGGTCAGGGCCTCTCGGATCGGCCTGGTCATGTCGGACACCAGGACCACCTGTTCGATGCGGTTCATCGGCACCCGCGGCAACCCGCTACGCCTGGAACGGCGAAGCACATTGAGGTCAGTCACGACGACCCCTGGCTCGAACAGAAGTCGCGACTTGATGGCGAGGCTGTGACGGTGGGCGAACGGAGCGAGCACCGACCTCCTGAATACGCGATCGGCGAGGATCACCGTGACCATGGCGTTCTGATGCAGGTCACGCTCCCGACGGACCCGCTCGACGACCCTTCGGGAGATCGATTCGTCTTCGCCCGGTAGGACCTCGAGGGCGTGGCCCGGGTGAGCGGCGTCCCAGGTGTAGATGAGATCGTCGGACCTCGACTCCTCGGCATGGACACAGGTCACCGCATCGGCCCGGATCAACTGGGCGTAACGCAGAGCCCGGTCGGTTCCGGCGTCGTGGTGGGCGACCATGACCAGGATCCGGGTCGGACGCGACTCGGCTTCCACCGGGATCTCCTTCAGTTGGGCCGCAATCCACCGGTAGTGCCGACGAGCACCCAGCATGAGCCCCACGAGGACCGGGATGGCCAGGATCACAATCCATGCACCATGACTGAACTTGACGATGGCGACGACGATCAGGACGACCCCGGTCGTCACGGCGCCGACAGCATTGATGACGACGGATCGTCTCCAGCCCGGCTCCCGCAGTCGCAACCAGTGGCGGACCATCCCTGTCTGGCTGAGCGTGAAAGCCGTGAAGACGCCCACGACGTAGAGTTGGATCAGACGACTCACCTCCGCTTGGAACACCACCAGAAGGGCAGCGGCGATCACGGCGAGAGTCACGATCCCGTTCGAGAAGACCAATCGGTCACCTCGATTGATGTACTGCCGGGGCATCAGCTTGTGTCTGGCGAGGATGGCCGAGAGGCGTGGGAAATCCTGATATGCGGTGTTCGCCGCCAGGATCAAGATGGCAGCGGTGAACACCTGCAACACGTAGAAGCCAAATCCTCCGTTGAACGCGGCGCGACCGATCTGCGAGGTCACCGTGCCGTATTCGTCGATGGTGCTCTCCGAGATCCGGACATCGAACCAACGGGCGAGTGTCGAGATCCCGAGAAACATCGAGATCGATATCGCCCCCATCACCCCGAGCGTGGTAGCTGCGTTGTGTGCCTTGGGCTCTCGGAACGCCTGCACACCATTGGCGACAGCCTCGACACCGGTCAGGGCGGTGGACCCGGATGCGAAGGCGCGCAGGACGAGGAATAGGGTCACCGCACCCACCTCGGCTTCGATGTCGAGCCCCGAGGAGATGGCAGTCGGACAGGTCCCGTCAGAGCACCGGGCAAACCCCACGACGAGCATTGCCCCCACCGTGAACACGAAGAGATAAGTGGGCAAGGCGAACAGGGTGGAGGCCTCTTTCACTCCGCGCAGGTTGGCCACGGTCAGTAGCACGACGAAGCCGAGCGCGATCCAGACACGCCATGCGATCAGCCCAGGCGCCGCCGACGTGATGGCCGCCACACCGGCCGCCACCGAGACCGACACCGTCAGCACGTAGTCCACCAGGAGCGCCGAGGCCGCCACCGCCCCGGTCTTGATGCCGAGGTTGTCGTTGGACACGATGAATGCCCCACCTCCGTCCGGATATGCCTTGATCGTCTGCCGATAGGAGACGACGACGATCAGCAAGAGCCCGGCGATGGCGAATGAGATCGGGGTCAGCAGCGTGAACGCAGCCGTGCCGGCAAGAGCGAGGACCAGCATCGCTTCCTCGGTCGCATATGCCACCGACGACAATGGGTCGGAGGCGAACACCGGAAGAGCGAGCCGCTTGGGCAGGAGTTGGTGCTGTTCCTCGTGTGAGGCAAAGGGCCTGCCAAACACGCTCTGCTTGAGACTCATCCCCGACCTGGCCATGCCTTTCAGCTCTCTCGGCATCCATGTCAGGACGCGAAGAACAGGCCGACCTAGCGACGGCCCTCAAGACTTCTTATCCTCGTCCACGCGGTTGCGGGCCCGTCTTGACGCGTTGTTGACGCTGGGCGCGACGAATCTTACGAAGTCTTGATCCGGGTCATCACTGGGATGGACTGCGAATGGTCAGGTTCCGGGTGAGTCGCGTTGATCGAGGGCGAGATTGAGGAGGAGGACGTTCACCCCGGCCTCGCCGAGGAAGCCGAGCCCGCGTTCGTCGGTGCTGTCCTCGACAAGGGTCATCACCTGGGCGATGTCGAGACCTCTCGTCTCGGCCACCCGCTCCGCCTGGATTCGGGCGTTGGCGATGGAGATGTGGGGGTCGAGACTGCTCGACGACCCGGTCACGGCGTCGACAGGCACCGGCGTCGACTCGTCAAGTCGATTCTCTTCGCGGTAGAGCCGGATCAGGTCGTCGACCCCGGTCGTCTCCGACTCGTCGACGTCTGTGGTTTCCGGGTCGTCCTCTCCGAACAGCCAGCGATCGCTCGTCGGCCCTTCGTTCGATCCGTAGGCGTAGTCCGGGCCAGGTGAGTAACCAGTGGCAGACGGGCGTGGATGGAAATACTCCTCGCCGGAGAACTGCTGGCCGATCCACCGGGAGCCGACCGGCTCATCGTCTCGCTCCACCATTGAGCCGTTGGCCTGGTCTCCGAACACGGTCTGGGCGATGCCGGTCACGGCGAGCGGGTAGATCAACCCGGTGAGGACGGTGAACAGGATCAACATGATCAGGGCGGGGAGCAATTGGCGTCGCATCAGGAGACACCCAGGGCAGAGATGATGAGGTCGATTGCCTTGATGCCGGCGAACGGGGCGGCAATCCCGCCCAGCCCGTAGATCAACAGGTTGCGACGCAACATCGTCGACGCCTCCTGGGCCCGGAAGCGGACCCCGCGCAGAGCGAGAGGGATCAAGGCGATGATGATGAGGGCGTTGAAGATGACAGCAGACAGGATCGCCGAACGCGGCGTCGCCAGATCCATGACATTCAGTGCGTCGAGGGCGGGGAGCACTCCGACGAACATGGCCGGGATGATGGCGAAGTACTTGGCCACGTCATTGGCGATCGAGAACGTGGTCAACGCACCGCGTGTGATCAGCAGTTGCTTGCCGATCTCGACGATCTCGATCAGCTTGGTCGGGTTGGAGTCGAGGTCGACCATGTTCCCCGCCTCCTTGGCCGCTTGGGTTCCGGTGTTCATGGCGACGCCGACGTCGGCCTGAGCCAGCGCCGGGGCGTCATTCGTCCCGTCCCCGGTCATCGCCACCAGACGCCCGCCGGCTTGCTCGCCACGGATCAGCCTCATCTTGTCCTCGGGGGTGGCCTCGGCGAGGAAGTCATCGACCCCCGCCTCGGTGGCGATCGCCTGAGCCGTGAGCGGGTTGTCACCGGTGATCATCACCGTGCGGATTCCCATCCTGCGGAGTTGATCGAAGCGCATGCTGATGCCCTCCTTGACCACGTCCTTGAGATGGACCACGCCGAGGACGTCGACACCTTCGGCCACGACGAGTGGCGTCCCCCCGGAGGTCGCAACTCCTTCGACTAGGTCGTCGAGACCGGCCGGGATGGTGCCACCGAGCCCGCTGACCCAGCCCTTCACCGCCTCAGCAGCGCCCTTGCGGACCGAATGGCCGTCGAGATCGACGCCGCTCATCCTGGTCTGGGCGCTGAAGGGGACGAGCTGGGCATGGGACAGATCGCGCTCGCGGATATCGAACTGCTCCTTGGCCAGGACCACGATCGAGCGACCCTCCGGCGTGTCGTCGGCGAGACTGGCCAGCTGGGCCGCGGCGGCGAGCTGATCCTTCTCGACCCCGGGGAGCGGGAGAAACTCGGCGGCTTGGCGGTTGCCCAGGGTGATGGTCCCGGTCTTGTCGAGGAGGAGGGTCGAGCAGTCCCCGGCCGCCTCCACGGCCCTGCCCGACAGGGCTAGGACGTTGTGCTGCACCAGGCGGTCCATGCCGGCGATGCCGATGGCGGAGAGAAGCGCACCGATCGTGGTGGGGATTAGGCAGACCAGCAACGCCACCAGCACGACCACGCTCTGCTCTGCTCCGGCGTACATGGCGAAGGGCTGCAATGTCACCGTCGCCAGTAGGAAGATGATGGTCAGCACCGCCAGCAGGGTGTTGAGTGCGATCTCGTTCGGGGTTTTCTGACGGCTGGCCCCTTCGACCAGGGCGATCATGCGGTCGAGGAAGGTCTCGCCCGGCCGCGCCGTGATTCGAACCACGATCAGATCGGAGAGCACCCTTGTCCCGCCTGTGACCGCAGAACGGTCGCCACCCGCCTCCCGGATCACCGGGGCCGACTCGCCCGTGATGGCGGATTCGTCCACCGAGGCGATTCCCTCGATGATCTCGCCGTCGGAAGGGATCATCTCACCCGCCGAGACCACCACCACGTCGTCGACACCCAGCTGGGAGGAGGGCACCTGCTCCAGGGTGCCGTCCTTCCGTCGTCGGTTGGCGATGGTCTCTTCCCTGGTCCTGCGCAGGGTGGCCGCCTGGGCCTTGCCCCGGCCCTCGGCCATCGCCTCGGCGAAGTTGGCGAAGAGAACGGTGAACCAGAGCCAGCCGGCGATGAGACCGGCGAAGACACTCTCCGCCGTGGTGGCGCTGCCCAGGTCTCGCACGAAGAGGATGGTGGTGAGGACGCTGCCCACGAGCACAACGAACATGACCGGGTTGCGTGCCTGCACCCTCGGGTCGATCTTGCGGAAGCTGTCGGCAACTGCCGGCCCGAGGATCGACCGATCGAAGAGCGAGCGACGCTCGGTCACGACCTTTGACTGAGGACGATCGGTGTTTGTCTGCTTGTTCATTCTTGTCAGAGGGAGAGGTGCTCGATGATCGGGCCGAGGGCCAGGGCCGGGAAGAAGGTGAGCCCGGCGACGATGATCACGACACCTATGACCAGACCGACGAACAGCGGGGTGTGCGTGGGGAAGGTGCCGGTGGTGGCGGGCATCACCTGCTTTGGCGCCATCGACCCTGCGATGGCGAGCACCGGGATGATCAGGAGGAACCGGCCCACGAGCATTGCCAGACCCATCGTGGTGTCCATCCAGGGCGTCGCCGCGGTGATCCCGGCGAAGGCGGACCCGTTGTTGTTGGAGGCCGAGGTGAAGGCGTAGAGGATCTCGGAGAAGCCATGGGCGCCCGAGTTCCACATCGTCACGTCCGTCACGGAGTCGACGAACATCGACGCGGCGGTGAAGCCGAGCAGCACTGTGGGCATGGCCAGGATGTAGAGGGCGACCATCTTCATCTCCCCGGACTCGATCTTCTTCCCCAGGTACTCCGGCGTCCTGCCCACCATCAAGCCGGCGATGAACACCGCGAGCAAGGCCATGATGAGCAGACCGCTCAAGCCGACCCCGACCCCACCGGGACTCACCTCGCCGAGCATCATGTGGGTCAGGGCCACGCCACCGCCCAGCGGGGACATGCTGTCGTGCATCGAGTTGACCGAGCCGTTGGAAGTGCCCGTGGTCGAGGCAGCCCACAGACCCGAGGCGGCCGGGCCGAAGCGGACTTCCTTACCCTCCATGCTGCCGCCGGACTGTTCAGAGGTCGTCGCCTGGTCTGCGCCAAGCGCCTCGAGAAGGGGGTTGCCGTTCGTCTCCAATCCCATGGCGAAGAGAGACATGATCAGCCAGACGATGCCCATGATCACGAACACGGCCCGGCCCTGACGCCGATCGCCCACCATGCGGCCAAATGTGAACGGGAAGGCGAAGGGGATGATCAGGATGGCCCAGGTTTCGACCAGGTTGTTCAAGGGTCCCGTGTTCTCGAAGGGGTGGGCGGAGTTCATGTTGAAGAAACCGCCCCCGTTGGTGCCCAGCTGCTTGATGGCCACCTGGCTGGCGGCCGGGCCGCCGGGGATGAGCTGGGTTGCCCCCTCCACCGTGGTGACCTCGGTGAAACCGTTCAAGTTCTGGATGACCCCCTGGCTGACCAGGACCATGGCGACAACGAAGGACAAAGGAAGCAGGATCCGAATCGTGGTTCGGGTGAGGTCCACCCAGAAGTTGCCAATGGTGCCCGCCCGCCGCCGGCTCAGGCCGCGGATCAGGGCCGCCACAGTGGCCATGCCGGCCGCAGCGGAGACGAAGTTCTGCACCGTGAGGCCCAGCATCTGGGTCAGGTGGCTCATCGTCGACTCGCCCCCGTAGGACTGCCAGTTGGTGTTGGTCATGAAACTGACCGCGGTGTTGAAGGAGAGATGAGGCACCACCGAGCCCAGCCCAGCCGGGTTGACCGGCAGGGATCCCTGGATGCGTTGCAGCACATACACCGCCAGGAACGAGAAGATGCTGAACCCCAACAGTGCGTAGGCATATGTTGTCCAGCGCTGCTCGGTGGCGGGGTCGATCCGGCACAGCCGATAGATGAACCGCTCGACGGGCAGGAACACGCGGTCGCCAGGGGCAGGACCATCGCCGTACACCCTGGCCATGTAGCGCCCGAGCGGGACCCCGGTGATCAGCACGAGGGCAATGAGCAGGGCGAACTGGAGCCAGGAGGCGACAGACATCAGGAATCCACCTCAGAACTTCTCCGGGAACAGGAGGGCGGCCACGAGAAAGCCGGCCAGCAAGATCGCAAGGACCAGCCCGATGATGTTGTCGACGATCATCGGGTCTTCTGCTCGGCGGCGCGCTCTACCTCCTCCGAGGCACGGACGAAGCGATCCAGCCCACGGATGTAGGCGACACACAGAGCGAAGAAGACGATCGCCAGGACGAGATATCCGAAATCGGCCATGCCTCTCTTGTACCGCGAGGGCGAGTGCGTCGAGCCCATCTTGACGGCTTCCTGTCGCCCGGTCGGTGTGGATTGACCGGGCCTTAGCGCGGTCGACCCAGCCTCAGCGACGCGTTCGGAACCTGCGCCGGCCCGCTAGGAAAGCGTTAGTTCCGATGACCCTGGCCGGGGCGAGACGTACGGTGATGGGGTGAGCGATTCACTCTCGCTGCGTTTGGATTTGATTCCGCTCAGCATCGGCATCACGCTGGTCTCGATTGCGACGTCGATGGCGGTGGTCCTGATCCGGAGGGCCAACCGGGAGCCGAGCAGCGAGACCGATCTGGCCATAACGGCACGACTCACCCTGGTGGTTGCCCTGGGGCTGATCGGGATCGTGTTCTTGTTCCTGGGGTTGTTCGAATGAGGCCGGCGGAGTCGGCACCTGCGATGGAGCCGAGTGTGCTGAAGCTCACCGGTAGGGCACTCCTCGGTGCCGCGATCGGCACCGCCGCGGCCTGGGTTTTCGTGCCGGCCGAGACGGCACAGGCGGTGATCGCCGTGGCCCTACCCATCGTGGCCGCCATCGCGTCATGGTATGGAGGCCGAGAGGTGGGAGCGGTGGCCGCGGTCTCCGGAGCGATCTGGTTCGGCTATGCCCATACCGAGCCCCATTTCCATTGGGAGATCTACGAGAGGGCCGACGTGATCCTCACTCTGGCAGTCCTGGTGGTAGGGGTTCTCGCCAGTGAGCTGGCCCATGCCCGAAAGAACCTACGAAGCCGGCGTGGCGATACCGTAGTGAGGTGAGCACCGGCAGGCTCAGGGTATATCTCGGTGCCGCCCCCGGGGTCGGCAAGACGTACGCCATGCTCGAGGAGGGCCATCGTCTTCGAGCTGCGGGCCGCGACGTCGTAATCGGCTACGTAGAGCCCCACGCCCGGGCCGACACCGAAGCCATGATCGGGGACCTCGAAACCATCCCCCGTCGCACGATGGAGTACCGCGGCTCCGCCTTCGAGGAGATGGACCTGGACGCGCTGCTGCGCAGGGCGCCCGAGGTCGCCCTCGTCGACGAGCTGGCTCACACCAACATACCGGGATCGGCCAACCCCAAGCGATGGCAGGACGTCGACGCGCTTCTCGAGGCCGGGATCGACGTTCTGACGACACTCAACATTCAGCATCTCGAGTCCCTGAACGACGTCGTATACGAGATAACCGACATTGTCCAGCGTGAGACGATCCCTGACGCCGTCGTCCGCCGGGCGGACGAGATCGAGTTGGTCGACCTCACACAGGAGGGGATCAGGGAGCGGATGGCGTCGGGCAAGATCTACCCGGCGGAGCGAATCGACGCCGCACTCGGCAACTACTTCCGGCCCGGCAACCTGGGAGCCCTGCGCGAGCTCGCCCTCTCGTGGACAGCTGATCGGGTGGACGAGGCTCTGGCACGCTATCGGAGTGCCCATGGCATCCAGCACCAGTGGGAGACCAAGGAGAGGGTGGTTGTGGCGATCGCCGGTGCGATTGGCGGCGACGACATCGTCAGACGTGCCGCCAGGCTCGCCATGAGATCACGCGCCGACCTGCTCGGAGTCTTCGTCCGACCCACCGACGGGCTGACCGACGAGACCAGCACGGCACTCACCGGGCAGGTCGGACTGTTGCAGAGCCTGGGAGGCCGGTATCACGAGGTGGTCGGAGACGATGTGGCCTCGTCTTTGATCGGATTCGCCAAGGGGGAGAATGCCACCCAGCTCGTCCTGGGGGCCTCGCGGCGCTCCCGCTGGCAGGAGCTCCTGCTCGGCTCACCGGTGCCCCGTGTGGTCCGAATGGCAGGCGACATAGACATACACGTCATCTCGTATGAGGGTGCCAGGCCCCGGCCCGACCGCCGACGGCCCTCGCGTGACGTGTTGAGCCCGGTGCGGCGGGCTTGGGCGTGGGGTCTGGCCCTTTTCGGCCCACCCGTGATCACCTGGGCCCTCCTCACCTGGTTCGACGCTCCGCTGCACAACGTCCTCCTCGTCTATCTCCTCGCCGCGGTCGGAGTCGGCGTTGTCGGCGGCGCCCTGCCCGCCGCGGCCACCGCGGTGCTGGGATTCTTCCTGGCCAACTGGTACTTCACGCCGCCGGTGCGCTCCTGGACCATCAACAGCGCCGACAACCTGTTCTCGTTGTTCGCCTTCCTCTTCGTCTCCCTGCTGGTGGGGCTTCTGGTCGGGATCTCGAGACGTGGTGCGGCCGAAGCGCGACGGGCGCGGGCCCAGGCCGAGGCACTGGCCGCCACGGCGGGACCGGGCCACCCGGTCTTCGCGAGCGACGAGACGGGCCTGGTGAGTCGGATCAGGGAGACATTCGGGCTGGAGGCTGTCAGTGTTCTCCGCCGGGACGAGGCGGGCTGGGAGACACTGGCCTGGGACGGGAGCGTGGTCCTCGACGCTCCGCAAAAGGGAACCGAGACGATCGACCTCACCAACGGCGCGGTCCTGGTCATCCTCGATGGGAAGCTCTCCAACGACGACCGACTCGTGTTGCGGGC
>JBMDXS010000042.1:0-16320 GCA_048595045.1 Acidimicrobiia bacterium | reverse complement strand
TTCGCATCCGCCTCGCGTCGAGTGTGTAGAGAGAGGGCGAATCGGTATCCTTGCTCACCCAGGGCGATTAGCTCAGTCCGGCTAGAGCGCTCGCCTCACACGCGAGAGGTCACTGGTTCAAGTCCAGTATCGCCCACAAGGTTTTGGGGAATCGACGGAGACCAGGGTTCCTATCCGGTGTCTATCGCCTCAGCGCACAGCGGAGCCGCATCCAAGAACTCCTCTAGGTTCCATTGGCGTGCTCTTCTCTTAGTGATGGTGCTCTTCGAAGTGGCTTGTTCTACTTCTGGGGTTGGCTAGTAGGGGTTCGCTGCGATCATCACGGCGAACTCGATCACGGACACCACGGCGAGTCCGATGCCGATGGTCCCCAACGTTGCGCCAGACGGTCTGAGACGCGCAGCTATGCCGAGTCCGATTGCTGAAAGTGCACCTATCGGGAACGACCATGCGCTGGCGATCCGTAACCAGTCCGGCATGTTCACGTCGGGCGTCGAGACCGCCCAGATGGCGGTGACCCCTGCACATGCCAGGATTCCCATGGCGATCGAGAGCGCTCCCCAAATCTTGTTGTTCTGGTCTGCCACCGCGACATCCCGCTCGTTCCGTGGGTTCCGCCGTGCCATCTACTCCAATCCGATCAGGTAAGCCATGAATGCAAGCAGCAACATCACCAAGAAGGATCCCCCAATCACGAATTCGACGACGACAGGTTCAGGTGACTTTGAGCTTCTCTCCCGCGAATGGAGCGTGCGCTCCGGTCATGGCGATGGCCCTCATCCGCTGCACGGCGGTATGCACCTCCAGGTGGGTGTTGTAGAGGGGAGCGAGCCCGAACCGGAGGTTGTCCGGTGCCCGGAAGTCGGGAATCACCATCCCGATCTCGATCAGTGCCCGATCGAGGGGCCATGCCTCCGGATGGGAGAGCGAGACGTGAGAGCCTCTCCGCTCGGGGTCGAGCGGGGACGCCAGGGCGAAGCCGAGGGGGGCGAGATGCTCCTCCCACTGTCTGATGAAGAACTCCGTGAGCGACACCGACTTGGCCCTGATTCGGTCGATCCCTGCCTCGGCCACGTCTGTGATCCCCGCTTCCATCGCAGCCAGCGACAGGATCGGCATGGTGCCGCTGTGAAAACTGCGGATCCCCTCCGCAGGCTGGTAGTCGAGATCGAAGGCAAAGGGCTCGGCGTGGCCCCACCAGCCCGGGATCGGGCTGGTCAGCGATCCCTGCAGGTCCCGTCTCACGTAGAGGAATGCCGGCGCTCCCGGCCCTCCGTTCAGGTACTTGTAGGTGCAACCCACCGCCATGTCGGCTCCCGAGGCCTCGAGGTCGATGGGCATGACACCGGCGGAATGGCTCAGGTCCCAGAGCACCGACGCTCCCGCGCCATGAGCCAACGCAGTCACACCGGCGATGTCATAGGTGTAGCCACTCTTGAACGCGGTAGAAGACAAGGAGAGGAGGGCAGCCTTTTCGTCGAGGGCTGCTTCGAGGCTCGCCACCGGTGAGCTCGAGCCCTCTGTCCTCACCATCTCGACAGAGCCGCCCACGGCGGCTGCCACCCCCCGTAGCACGTAGAGGTCGGTGGGGAAATTGGCGTCGTCGGTGACGATCTTGCCTCTGCTCTCAGAGATCCCCAGCGCTGCCGTGGCCAGCTTGTAGAGATTCACCGACGTGGAGTCAGAGATGATGACTTCGCCGGGAAGGGCGCCGATCAGCGGGGCCAGACGATCTCCGATGGCGATCTGGAGGTCCCACCACGTCTCATTCCACGACCTGATCAGGCCATCTCCCCACTGATCGACCACCAGCTCCTCGAGGCGCGGGAGGACTGCGCGGGGAAGACGGCCGAGTGAGTTGCCGTCGAGGTAGATGAGGGCCGGGTCGGCCACGTGGTATCGCTGTCTGAAATCGAGAATGGGATCGGCTTCATCGAGCCCGACCGCCTCGGAGAAGCCGGTGGCATCCGGAAAGGGGCCGAGGTCGAATCCGGTCACGGCGAAAGGCTACGGCCCGAGTCGTTGCGGGGCCACATACCCTTCGACCATGGGAGAGATAACCAGGGCCGACATCGCGGCGGCGGCGGGACGGATCTCCAAATACACCCGGCGGACACCGGTCCTCGATCTCGGCAGCGCCATGTCACCCGACTACCGGCTCCTTCTCAAGCTCGACTCCACCCAGCCCACCGGCTCCTTCAAGGTGCGGGGCGCTTTTTCTGCGCTGACGGCGACGTCACCGCCAGATGCCGGGGTGGTGGCCGCGTCAGGAGGCAACTTCGGGCTCGCCGTGGCACACGCGACGCAAACCCTCGGAGTCACCGCCAGGATCTTCGTTCCCGACACCTCACCCCCCGAGAAGATCGGCCGCATCTCGCAGCTCGGAGCCGAGGTGGCAGTCATCCCAGGTCACTACGCAGACGCCCTGGCTGCTTCGACGAGCTGGGCGAACGAATCTGGCGCCCAACAGCTTCACGCCTATGACCAGGCCGACGTGGTGGCCGGGCAGGGAACATGCGGTAGGGAGATCATGGATCAGGTTCCCACCGCCACGTCGATACTGGTGGCGGTCGGGGGTGGGGGGCTGATCGGGGGGATCGCAAGCTGGGCACGCCACGATCTAAGGGTCATCGGAGTCGAGCCGGAGGCCTGCCCGACACTGTATGCGGCGAGGGCGGCCGGGGTACCGGTGGATGTCCCTGTCGGGGGAGTGGCGGTGTCATCCTTGGGGGCGACCCGGGTCGGCCAGATCGCATGGGAAGCCCACCCCTGGATCGATGACGACGTCCTCGTCTCAGATCAGGCGATCCTCGATGCGCAGGAGTGGCTCTGGGATGTCTGCCGGATCCTGGCCGAGCCGGCGGCGTGCGCTCCGGTTGCCGCACTGGCGACGGGAGCTTTTCGCCCGGCACCGGGTGAGATCGTGGTGGCGGTGGTTTCCGGGGCTAACACCCGGGGACCTCAGCTCACTCCGGAATCGGCTCCATGAGCCCGAACTCCTCCCCGCCCGGGCCCTCGACCTGAACCCATCTACCGACGCCCTCGACCTCCATCACGTCGGTGAGGAGCTTGCCCCCACCGATCTGGACGGCCTCGATGGCTGCGTCCAGGTCCTCCACATCGCAAGTATTGAGCGTCCTCGGGCCCTCGTCACCCGCTGGGGCGACAGCCCCGTTGATGCCGGGGCCGTCCCCGGTGTCGATTAGCCAGTACTCCTGGTCACCCCAACGCTCGGCTCTCCAGCCGAAGACCTTGGCGAGGAACTCGACGGTGGCCTCGGGGTCGGACGAATAGAACTCGAAATGGGTTGGTCTGACTGCCACTGGGCACCTCTCTTGGGGCTCCTCGCTTCCGCACAACGTAGTCCCGGCGCACGCAGGAGCCGGACAGCGCTATCGGGCGGCCGCCCTCTTGGATCGAGGTCGGGCGACGAGGTGATGGTCGAGGAGCTCCCAGATCTCGGGCTGGGCAAGGGTTCGCTTCATGGAGATGAGGGTCCGCATGAAGGTGGCCACGGACCTTCCCGCATCCATCGGGTTGGGACGCATCGCGTTCTGGACCGAAGGGGGTGGGCTCAGCACCACGATCTCGCAGTCCGGCCAGGACCCGCGGATCGACCCCAACTCCTCGCCGAGCGAGCGTTGACCGACCCGGTCGAACATCTTCTCATAGAAGCGGGCCCGCTTGCGCGACACGTCGGCAGCCATTGGGGCGAGCACAAGCACGAGATCGAGCGGGCGGTCCGAGCCGAGCACCACGTCGGCATGGGTGCCGGAGACCACGCCCCCGTCCACGTACAGACGATCATCGATCGGGTAGGGGCAGAACAACACCGGGATGGCGGAGGAGGCGGCCACCGCGTCGGCCATCCCTACCTCCGGCGCAGACTCTGATCCGAACACCTCGCGCTTCCTCGCGGCCAGATCGAAGGCAACCACTGCCGTTGGCTTCGTCGGCCACCCGTTCCCGGCGTCCTCCCCGATGTGACTGTTCACCCAGTCGGTCAACCCGGCGGCGTGATACGGGGCGGGCGATCCGAGAAACAAGGTGAGTCCCGGATCACGAATCCCGGGGACGATCCCGTGGCGCACCCAGTGGCGAACCTTGACACCGTCGTTCCGGGTGTAGACATGATTGCGGATCCGTTCCGCCACGTCTGCTCGTTCGTCGTGAGGCAGGACCAAGGAGTCGAGTGACAGGGCGTCGTTCCTCACCAGGGCTGTGACGAATGCGCCACCGGATGTCCCCACCACCACCTCGGCCTCGTCCGGGTCCCACCCCGTGGCAAGACGGAGCGACATCAGGGCGGCCATCTCGTAGGCCGCACCGGTGATCCCCCCACCTCCGAGCACCAGTCCTACCCTGCTCACACCCACACCATAAATGCGCCGGCGTCGTTTTCCAGAGGTCTAGGGTCGCAACCCCCGCTCAGCCGAAGGAGCGCCCGCACCCCGAGCAGCGGGTGTCCTCCTCGAAGGTTGGGGCATAGCACCATGGGCATGGGAGGTCGTCGCCTCGCTCATCCCGTGGGACCACCAGTTGCGGGTCGACCCGGTACTGCTGGTTGCCCTTTATCCCCTTGGCCAGGGCGAACAGACCACTCGTCGCTGTGACCGCGACCAATACCTCGAACACAGCCCGTCCTCCTTGCTTCGGCCCCGATGAGGCTAAGAGACGAGGCCCCGGGAACCCGGGATTTGCGAGCCGCACCGGCGTCCGGACCGGATCAGGCCCCGAGTACGGCCTCGGTGAGGTCGTCGACCAGATAGCTGAGATCTCCGAGCTTGCCCTCGCGCAACTCGGCGGCTTCGAGCATCATCATCGCCGAGTGGTAGGCGACCCACGGTCGGTAGCTGCTCTCGGGTAGCTCCGATCCGTAGCCGCTGCGGAACGCTGCGGCGGCATCTTCACCGATCCTGGCGGCCAGTCGCCAGACGGCATGGGTCTGGTCCCATTCCGGTGGGGCCTTCGTGGCCCACTCCCAGTCGACGATGGTGATCGTCCCCGATTCGTCGACTATGAACTTGGAGAGAGTGGGCTTGGTGTGGGCCGGGACGGGGGACGTAGCCGTGGGTGGCTCGAGCTGAAGAGCCCGTTCGAGCACCGCCTGATCCATACCGAACCGGCGTCGATAACGGCCCAGACGCTCGATGGTGGACCGGTAATGGCTCAGCACGTAATCGGCGTCGATCCCGGCGGCCAGGTTGGTGATGTCCGCATTCGAGGTGTGTATCTGGCGCAACGCGGCCCCGGCGGCCTCGATAGTCTCCAGGTTCTTGGGGAGGTTGGCCAGGCTCCAATGCCCGGCATCGTTCATCTCCAGCCAAGCCATCTCGTCCTGGGTGCCGTGATCGATGATCTTCGGCACCGCGGGGAGGCCGGCGAGTGCCTCCAGGGCATGACGCTCGCGCCGCTCCCGGGAAGCGACCGGGTAGACCTTGATGACGGTGCTCTGGTCCCCGTCGATGACCCGGAACACCTTGTTCGCGCCCGAGGAGAGCTCCCTCACAAGCGCGTCCGGATGAAGCTTCGTTACGAGCTCTCTTGCGTCCATCAGCTGTCGCTTCCCCTGGTGGCGGCTTGCGTCCTGTGGCCAGTTAGCCTCATGCCGGTCCACTCAGGCTAGCGAGATAACCCTGTGTCACTAGAGCTTCGTTATCCCGACGGAACCGTCGTCGAGCATCCCGTTGGTTCGACGGGTCTCGACGTCGCCCGTTCGATCGGGCCGGGTCTCGCCCGGTCTGCGGTCGCGGTCGAGCTGAATGGCCAGCTCCTGGATCTATCCCGTCCCCTTGGTGAGTCGGGGGAATTCGCCGTAGTCACGCTGGACAGCGATCCAGGTCTGGACATTCTGAGGCACTCTTCGGCCCATGTCCTGGCCCAGGCCGTGCTGGATCTGTTCGAAGGCTCGACCTTCGCCATCGGCCCGGCCATCGAGGACGGCTTCTACTACGACTTCAAGGTGGCCGAGCCGTTCACTCCGGAAGACCTGGAGCGGATCGAGGCCAGGATGAAGGAGATCATCTCTGAGGACCAGCCTTTCGAACGGGGGGCGCTGTCACGATCAGACGCGCTGGCCCTTTTCGCCGCGCACCCCTTCAAGACCGAGATCATCGAAAGCGTGGAGCCGAGTGAGGTCTCGGCCGGCGAAGAGGTCACCGTCTACCGGAACCTGGATTTCATCGATCTGTGCCGGGGCCCGCACCTTCCGTCGACGGGTCGTATCCCGGCGGTCAAGCTGCTGCGCAGCTCCGGTGCCTACTGGCGTGGTGACGAGAAGCGAGACCAGCTACAGCGGATCTATGGGACGGCGTGGGCCTCGACCAAGGAGCTGGACTCCTATTTGACCCAGTTGGAAGAGGCCGAGAAGCGTGATCACCGGCGGCTCGGCGCCGAGCTCGACCTGTTCAGCTTCCCACCGGAGCTCGGGTCGGGGCTCGTGGTCTGGCATCCCAAGGGAGGGATGCTCCGCAAGCTCATCGAAGACCACAGCAGGGATCTCCACCAGCGCTTTGGCTTCGACTTCGTCACCACCCCGCATCTCGCCAAGTCGGACCTGTGGTCGATCTCGGGCCATCTCGACTACTACGCCGACTACATGTACCCCGGCATGTCCCTGGACAACGACCAGGAATATCGGGTCAAGCCGATGAACTGCCCGTTTCACATCTTGGTCTACCGAAGCCGGGCCAGGTCGTATCGAGACCTGCCGCTGCGGCTCTCCGAGCTTGGCGCGGTCTACCGGTATGAGAAATCCGGCGTGATCCACGGTCTGCTCCGCGCCCGCGGCTTCACCCAGGACGATTCACACACCTTCTGCACCGAGGACCAGCTTGCCTCCGAGCTCGCCCTGCACCTCGATTTCGTCATCACCTGGCTCAAGGACGCCGGGTTCACCGAGTTCGAGGCCGATCTCAGCACGCAGCCGGACAAGGCTCCGCCGGGTCAGCGTGATCGCTGGGAATTCGCCGAGAAGACCCTGGCCAAGTGTCTCGAGGACTCTGGGGTCGGCTTCCGGGTGGCGGTCGGCGAGGGCGCCTTCTACGGACCGAAGATCGATATGCACGTCAAGGACGCAATAGGTCGTCGCTGGCAGTTGTCCACCATCCAGCTCGACCTGATACTCCCCGAGCGCTTCGATCTCCACTACGCAGCCGCCGGCAACGTCGCCGAGCGGCCGTACATGATCCACTGCGCCAAGGCCGGTTCGCTGGAGCGATTCATGGGCGTTCTCATCGAGCACCACGCCGGCGCCTTCCCGATGTGGATGGCCCCGGTCCAGGTGTCGATCATCCCAGTAGCCGACCGGCACCAGGAGTATGCGGACCAGGTGGCGAACCGACTGCGGGACGGCGGGCTCCGCGTCGAGGTCGAGAGCGGTGACGACACCGTCGGGGACAAGATCCGCAAGGCCCTGACCCAAAAGCATCCCGCCGTGATCGTGGTTGGCGACGACGACGTCTCCGACACGACCGTGGGGCTGCGTCTCTACGGCGAGGAGCGAGACACGAGGGGGGTGCCGTTGATCGAGGCCACCAATCGCCTGGTCGACATGGCTGTCAAACCTGGGGGTCGACCCCCAGACCGCTCCAGGCGGCCTCCCGGGCGATGACGGAACCGGAGACTCCCAGGGTCGATCGCTCTGGAATTCACATCGAGCGCAATCTGGCCGAATCGCTATCGATCGAGGAGGAGCTCGACTCCAATTTGGTGGGCCCGTATCGGTTTCCCTCACCGACCCGTCGGCGCATCTCGGGGTGGGTCTTCGTGGTGGCGGCCGTCCTTGCCATGGTGGTCATCGACGGGGGATGGCTGCCCGCTATTGGCCTGTTCTCCCTGGCCGCCTGGAACTTCGCTTCGGCCTGGCCGCTCTCGGTCGATGAGTCGCGTGCTCTCTCGCTTGCTGGGGCGGCGATCGACTTTCCGATCGGCCATGCTTCGGCCGCGATCACCTTCCGCGGCCTCCGCTCCCGGCCACAGTGGAGTGTGGTCCTCTACTCGGCGAAGGAGCCGCCCGATCAACGGGCGTTGGTCGTGGTCGATGCGGTGTCCGGGGAAGTCAGCGGCGAGCCGTACGTGGAGGACGTCGAGGGGGTCTAGGACCTCTGCTCGATCGGGACATAAGGACGCCTCTCCGGTCCGACGTACACCTGGGTGGGCCTGAAGATCCTGGTGGTCGGATCGGCCAGGAGCTCGCGCCATTGGGCGATCCACCCGGGTAGGCGGCCGATGGCGAAGAGGACCGTGAACATCTCGGTGGGAAACCCGATGGCCCGGTAGATGATGCCAGAGTAGAAGTCGACATTGGGGTAGAGCTTTCGCTCCACGAAGTAATCGTCGGAGAGGGCGACCTCCTCGAGCTGAAGGGCGACATCGAGCAATGGATCGTCGTCGATTCCCAGCGCCTCGAGCACGTCGTCGGCGGCCCGTTTGATGATCTTGGCCCTCGGGTCGAAGTTCTTGTACACCCGATGGCCGAACCCCATCAGGCGGAACGGGTCTTCCTTGTCCTTGGCCCGGGCCACGAAGGGAGCGACGTCGCCACCGTGGGCGACGATCTCCTCCAACATCTCCAGCACCTCCTGGTTGGCGCCACCATGGAGAGGGCCGGAGAGTGCATGAATCCCGGCGGCCACCGAGCTGAAGATGTTGGCCTGGCTGGACCCGACCAAGCGGACCGCCGAGGTCGAGCAGTTCTGGCCATGGTCGGCATGGAGGACGAGGAGCATGTTCAAGGCGCGGACGACAACGGGATCGGCGGTGTAGGGCTCGGCCGGCACCGAGAACATCAAGTGGAGGAAGTTGGACAGGTAGCCCAGATCGTTCTGGGGATAGATGTAGGGCTGGTGGACCGAGTACTTGTACGACCAGGCCGTCATGGTCGGGGTCTTGGCGATGAGCCGTCTCGCGCTGATGTCCACGGCCTCTTCGTCATGTGGGTCCAGCGCATCGGGGTAGTAGGTGGCCAGGGCTGAGGTGGCCGAGGCGAGGATCTGCATCGGGTGCGCCTTGTGCGGGAAAGCCTCGAAGAGATGTTTCATGTCCTCCCTGAGGAGGGTGTGCAATGAGATCGACTCCTGATAGGCCTCGAGCTCGGTCTTGGTGGGCAGCTCGCCGTATTGGAGCAGGTAGGCCACTTCGAGGAAGGAGGCATGTTCGGCCAGCTCCTCGATCAGGTAGCCCCGGTAATGGAGCACGCCCTCCTCGCCACCGACGTATGACACACTCGACTCGCTCTCGGCGGTGTTGGCGAAGCCTCGATCGATCGTGGTGAGCCCCACCTCGGTCCGGAGGCGGCTTATGTCCACTGCCACCTGGCCCTCGACACTCTCGACGACCTCGAGCCGGGACTCTTTGTCCCCGAAACGGATCACGGCGTCGGCCATCCCAATCCTTTCCTGTCCCAGGTCAGTCTTCTGCCGAACGAGCCGCGGAGATCACCTGCTGCGCCTCGTTGTGGGGGACCTCGGCGTAGTGATCGAACTCCACGTCGAAGGTCCCTCTTCCAGAGGTCAATGATCGCAGCTCCGCGGCGTACTGCTGTATCTCGGCCATCGGGACTTCGGCGACGACGGAGCGAAGGGTCCCTTCTCCCTCCATGCCCAGCACTCTGCCCCGCTTGGAGTTGATGTCACCCATGACGTCGCCGAGATGGTCTTCGGGCACCGTCACGGTGACCCTCATCACCGGCTCGAGGAGGATCGGCTTCAGATCTTGTGTCGCAGCCTTCACCGCCTGGATACCCGCCATTCGGAACGACATCTCATCCGAGTCGACGGTGTGGTATTTCCCGTCGTACACCTCGGCCGATATGTCGATCACCGGGTATCCGGCCAGAATGCCCCTGGTCAGGGCCTCCTGGATGCCCTTGTCCACCGCCGGGATGAACTGGCGGGGGATCGAACCTCCCTTGATCGAATCGATGTACTCGTATCCCGTGCCACGGGGAAGAGGGGCGAACTTGACGAGCGCCACGCCGAACTGGCCGCGCCCCCCGGATTGCTTCTTGTGCTTACCCTCGGCCTGAGCCGATGCCGTGATTGTCTCCCGGTAAGGGATGATCGGGAGGGCGGTGTCGACGTCCACGCCGAACTTGCGATGGATGCGGGCGACAGTCACATCCAGGTGGGTGTCGCCCAACCCGGCCAGGATCGTCTCTCCGGTGTCCGCCCGTCGGTCGATCCTTATGGTGGGGTCCTCCTCCTCGATTCGGTGCAGGGCGGTGGACAGCTTCTCCTCGTCGTGGTGGGATCGAGGTGTGATCGAGACTTCGGCTACCGGCCGGGGATAGGCGATCCCGTCGATGGCCACATCGCTCCCGCTGCTGCGCATGGTGTCACCGACCCGGAGGTTCTCGACCTTGGCCACGGCGCCGATGCCCCCCGTGGGCAGGTCGGGCACGTCGTTGTGCTCCTTGCCCTGAAGCATGAAGAGGTTGTGCAACCGCACCTTGCCCCCTCGGGCGACCTCGAGCTCCTGGTCGGCCTTCACCGCGCCGGAGTAGATGCGGAACAGGGAGATGCGGCCAACGAAGGGGTCGGAGAAGGACTTGAAGACGTAGGCGATGGTCGGCCCGTCGGTGGAAGGGGCGAGGTCACTGCCGCCGTTCGAGGCCGGCAGGGTGCGCTCCAAGGGGTTGGGCCCGTAGTCGACGATGAACTCGGCGAGCAGGTCGATGCCGATCATCTTCTCGGCCGAAGCGACCAGGACGGGGTGGATTTCGCCGGAAACGATGCCGTGGTGGACAGTGGAGACGATCTGCTCCCTGGTGGGCTCTTTGCCCTCGAAGTAGGCCTCCATCATCTCGTCGTCGGTCTCGACCACTGTCTCGACGAGCGAGGTGTGGGCCGCGTGTACCAGATCCTCTACCTCCGCAGGCAGGTCGACCTCCTTGCCCGTCTTCTCGCCCTCGGCGTATTCGTAAGCTCGCTCCGAGGCGACCCTGACCACGCCGCGCAGGCCTTCCTCGCTCCCGATCGGCACCTGGATCGGCGCTATCGACTTGCCGAACGACTCCCGGAGTTGGTCGAGGACCCGTTCGAACGAGGATCGGTCACGGTCGAGCTTGGTCACGACGATGGCACGGGGGATGCCCTCGTCCTCTGCCACCTTCCACAGCTGCTCGGTCTGGACCTCGACCCCGTCGACTCCGGACACCACGAAGAGGGCGAGATCTGCGGCACGAAGGGCGGCTCGCGCATCGCCCGAGAAGTCGCTTGACCCCGGGGTGTCCATGAGATTGATCTGATGGTCGTTCCAGGCAAAGGTGGCGGTGGACAACCCGAGGGAGATGCCACGCTCGATCTCCTCGGGCTCGTAGTCGAGGATGGTCGTGCCCTGCTCGACGCTGCCACGGCGAGTGGTCGCTCCCGCCACGTAGAGCAGGGCCTCGGCCAGCGTCGTCTTGCCGCTCCCGCCGTGGCCGACGAGAGCGACGTTGCGGACTTTCTCGGCTGACAACATGACCTCCAGCTGCGTTGAAACGCCGATCCTAACCCTGCCCCGGAAGCGGACGACTAAGGCCGGCCTGCTACTTTCCTGCGTCGTGATCGACACACGGGTTCGACCTCGGGTTACCCGCTTTCTCGAGCCCATAGGCAAGGCGCTGGCGTCAGCAGGGGTCACACCCACCTTCATGACCTCGATCGGGCTCGTGATCGTGATCGTGGGCTCGATCGTGATCTCGACCGGGGCGGTTCGCTCCGGCGCCGTGATCGTCCTGGTGGGATCGATTCTGGACGGGCTCGACGGATCGGTTGCGCGCGCCGCCGGGACCGTGACGGCCCGAGGGGCCTTCCTCGACTCGGTGTTCGATCGAGTCGGTGAGATCGCCGCATTCGCCGGCCTGGGAGTGGCAGTGGCCCGAGAGACCGGTGACGAAGCGGTCTTGCTCCTGATCAGCCTCGCCATCGGCGGGGCGATGCTGGTCCCCTACATCAGGAGTCGAGCCGAGGTCGAGGGGTTCAACGGCAAGGCCGGGTTGATGGGTCGTGCCGAGCGGGTGCTTCTGTTCACCGTCGGGCTGATGACCGGCTTCATCGAGCCGATGTTGTGGATCTTCGTGGTTCTGGTGTGGCTGACCGCCCTGATGCGATTCACCGACACCTACCGTTCGTTCGAGTGAGCGACCTCCCCGGGTATCTCGCCCTGAGGGCCGGGGCCGGCCTGATCGGGTTGCTCCCCTCCTCCGCCGCTCGTTCCCTGGGGAGACTGGTCGGGCGGGTGTGGCATGCCACCGACCCGGGTCGCCGCCGGATGGCGGAGCGGCACATGAGGAGGGTCCTGGGCAATGGCTCCGATGCCCGCGCTGCGGGCCGAGCCGTCATGAAGTCCTATGGCCGTTATTACGCGGAGACGCTCTGGGTGCGGGGGAGCCGGGTGGCGGAGCTGCAGCGGCAGACGAAGGTCGATGGCCTGCAGCACATCATCGAGGCGCGGGAGCGGGGGCTGGGGATGATCTACGGCCTGCCCCACGTCGGGAACTGGGAAGTGGCCGCCCCCGTCGCGGTCGCCGAGCGCGTTCCCGTCGTTGCCGTGGCGGAGAGGCTTCCCAATGTCAGGATCACCGATTGGTTCACCGACATGCGCGCCGATTTCGGGATCGAGATCGTCCTCGCCACCGGAGGTACCGAGGTGATGAGATCACTGGAGGCGGCCCTGGGCGCCAACAAGGCGGTGGCCCTGCTCTCCGACAGGGACCTCAAGGGGCGGGGCGTGGCTGTGACCTTCTTCGGTGAGCAGACCACCCTGCCTCCTGGCCCGGCCACCCTATCCCTCCGCACCGGGGCGCCGTTGTTCCCCGTGGCCTCCTACTACGAGGGTGACGACGGGTACCGGGTGGTGGTGAGGCCGGCGATACCGATACCGGCCGAAGGATCCCGCACGGAGAAGGTGCGGATGATGACCCAGGCGTTGGCCGATGAGATGGAATCGCTAATCCGGGCGGCACCCGAGCAGTGGCACCTGGTCCAGCCCAACTGGCCGTCCGACAGCCGGGTCGGTGAGGGCGACTCGAGGCAGCGATGAGCCGCCTGCGGGTGGGTCTGGTCAGCCCGTACGACATGTCCGTCCCCGGGGGCGTGCAACAGATCACCCTGGAGCTCGCCGAGGAATTGCTACGGCTCGGAGATGAAGTGGTCCTCCTCGGTGCCGGCAACAAGGCCAGTCTCGGTGGGCCCGGGCTGGACGAGGTGACGGTCTTGACCGGTCGCCCGCTTCGGGTGCGGGCCAACGATTCGTTGGTGCCGCTCACCGTGACTCCCTCCTGGCGTCGGGTCCGTCGAGCGCTGGCCGACGTCGATGTGGTTCACGTCCACGAGCCGCTCGTCCCGACCCTGGGTTGGCTCGCTCTCAGTGCGGACAAGCCGACGGTGGCGACTTTTCATGCGGATCCCCCCAAATGGGCGCGGCGTCTGTACGAAAAGGCTCCGTATGTGGGCCGGCGGATGCGGCGAGCCTTGCTGACCGCCGTCAGCGAGACGGCTGCGGAGGCGATACCTGCGGAGTGGGGCTCGGTGCGGATCATCCCCAACGGCATCGACACCGCGTCGTATTCGCTCCCGGTCGGCAGGGTGGATCGCCGGGTCTGCTTTCTCGGGCGTGACGAGCCGCGCAAGGGTCTGGAAGTCCTGTTGCGAGCCTGGCCCCAGATAACCGAGCGGATCCCGCAGGCCGAGCTGAAGGTGATCGGGGCGAATCGACCCGACTCTCTGGATGGAGTCGAATATCTGGGACGGGTGAGTCGCGGTGAGAAGAAGCGACTTCTCGCTTCGAGCCTGGTGTATGCCGCACCCAACACAGGTGGCGAGAGCTTCGGGATAGTGATCGCCGAGGCGATGGCCTCCGGATGCGCCGTGGTCTGCTCCGACCTTCCTGCCTTCCGCGCCGTCCTTGGCGACGCGGGGCGCTTGGTGCCGATCGGTGACCCCGACATGCTTGCCGACGCAGTCTGTTCGCTGTTGTCCCGGCCCCAGGAGGCGCGCGCCCTGGGCGGTGCCGCCCGGGCGAGGGCAAGCATCTTCGATTGGAGCGTCGTCGGGGCGGCCTACCGCGAGGTGTATCGAGAGGCGGTCTCTTAGGGCAGTGGCTGCGACCCTGTAGAATCGAAGCCTTCCCATATGGAGCCGAGAGAAGTGCAAACCGGTACAGATCGCGTCAAGAGGGGCCTCGCCGAAATGCTGAAGGGCGGGGTGATCATGGACGTCGTGACGGCCGACGAGGCCAGGATCGCCGAAGAGGCCGGGGCGGTTGCGGTGATGGCCCTGGAACGGGTCCCTGCCGACATTCGCAAGCACGGGGGCGTCGCCCGGATGGCCGATCCCACCAAGATCGAGGAGATCCAGGCTTCGGTCACCATCCCGGTGATGGCCAAGTGCCGAATCGGACACTTTGCCGAGGCCGCCGTGCTCCAGGCGCTGGGCGTCGACTACATCGACGAGTCAGAGGTGCTGACGCCCGCCGACGAGGAGCACCATGTCGACAAATGGGCTTTCACCACGCCTTTCGTCTGCGGCGCCCGGAACCTGGGTGAGGCCCTTCGGCGCATCGGCGAGGGGGCGGCCATGGTGCGCACCAAAGGCGAGGCCGGCACCGGGAACGTCGTGGAAGCAGTCCGTCACATCCGGACCGTCACCAACGCGATGAGGGCCCTCACCACGATGGACGACGAACAGCTGATGTCCGCGGCCCGGGACCACGGTGCCCCCTTCGATCTGATCCGTGAGGTGGCATCGACCGGCAAGCTGCCAGTGGTCAACTTCGCGGCGGGGGGCATCGCCACACCCGCAGACGCGGCCCTGATGATGTCGCTGGGCGTCGAAGGTGTGTTCGTCGGCTCAGGGATCTTCAAGAGCTCCAGCCCCGAGGCATATGCCCGCGCCATCGTCGAGGCGACCACGTTCTGGAACGAGCCGGAAGTGGTGGCCAAGGTCTCTCGTGGCCTGGGAGAGGCCATGCACGGGATCGCACTAGAGACCCTGGGAGACACGGAGCGCCTCGCCGGCCGGGGCTGGTGAGATGACCTACGTCGGTGTCCTGGCCCTGCAGGGCGACTTTCGGGAGCACCTGCACATCCTGGACTCGCTGGGGGTGAGCACCGTCACTGTCAAGAAGCCAGAGCAGCTCGGGGAAGTCGACGCGCTCATCATTCCGGGGGGAGAGTCGACCACGATCGGGAAGATGGCGACCCGGTTCGGCCTCATCGAGCCGCTCAGGGAGTCGATTGAGTCGGGCCTGCCCACGTTTGGGACGTGCGCCGGGATGATCCTTCTTGCCGGGGCGGTCACCGAGGGGGACCACCAGCCGCTGATCGGCGGCCTCGATGTGCTGGTGCGGCGAAACGCATTCGGCCGTCAAAACGAGTCTTTCGAGGCTGATCTCGACGTCGACGGGCTGGACGAGACTTTCCACGCCGTGTTTATCCGAGCTCCCTGGGTGGAGAAGGTGGGGAGCGATGTCGAGGTCCTGGCCAACGTGGAGGCCCATCCGGTCATGGTGCGTCAGGGCAACATCCTTGCCAGCTCCTTTCACCCCGAGCTCACGGATGACGACCGCATCCATCACATGTTGCTCGAGATGGTCTGAGGAGGGCTCGTGGCCGGTCATTCCAAATGGGCCAACATCAAGCACCGCAAAGGGCGCCAGGACGCGGCGCGGGGCAAGCTGTTCGGGAAGCTGGCCAAGGCGATCGAGATCGCGGCCCGGGAGGGCGGCGGCAACCCCGACTTCAACCCGACCCTGGCCACGGCGGTGTTCAAGGCGAAGTCGGCCTCGATGCCGAACGACAACATCGAGCGCGCCATCAAGAGAGGCACCGGTGAGGTCGCAGGGGCCCATTATGAGGAGATCTGGTACGAGGGCTACGGGCCGGGCGGTGTGGCCCTCTATGTGCAGATCCTCACGGACAATCGCAACCGGGCCGCCTCCGACGTCCGTTCCACCTTCACCAGGAGCGGGGGCAATCTGGGCGAGCCCGGCTCGGTCGGATATCTGTTCACGCAGAGAGGCCTGATCGACGTCAAGGGGCTCGAAGACGAGGTCATGATGGCCGCCCTGGACGCGGGCGCCGAAGACGTGCGCGACAGCGGCGACGGATGGTTCGAGGTGATCACGTCGCCGGGGGATGTGCAGCACGTGCGCGCCGCCCTCGACGAGGCGGGACTCGAGGTGGACTCGGCCGATGTGACCCAGCTTCCGTCCTCAACCGTCCCCGTCGGCGAGACCGAGGCGCGCAAACTCCTGCGTCTGATCGACGCCCTGGATGACCTCGACGACGTGCAGGCCGTGTTCTCGAACTACGACATCGACGACGACGTCATGGAG
>JBMDXS010000041.1:0-26324 GCA_048595045.1 Acidimicrobiia bacterium | reverse complement strand
GTGCGCCGCTATCTCGGGCAGGGCCGCCCGCAGCTGGCCGGGCCGGAGGCGGGGCGGGCGCTGTGGGTTGGGGTCAGGGGCGGCCCGCTCGGCGCCCGTGGCGTGCGCGCCGTGGTCAGGAGGCGGATGTCGACGTTCCCGCACGCTCTGCGCCACAGCTTCGCCACCCACCTCCTCGAAGGCGGGGCCGATCTGCGGTCGGTCCAGGATCTCCTCGGTCACACCGATCTGGCCACCACCCAGATCTACACTGCCGTCACCCGGCAACACCTGAGAGGAACCTATGACCGAAGCCACCCGAGGGCCTGAGGCCAACCAGGTCGATGCCCTATGGGAGCGCTTCAAGTCCTCGGCCGACGCCGACGCCCGTGAGCGGCTGATCCTCCATTACTCACCGCTGGTCAAGTACGTGGCGGGCCGGGTTGGCTCGGGATTGCCACGTTCGGTCGATCAGAACGATCTGGCCAGCTATGGGCTATTCGGCCTGATCGACGCGATAGACAAGTTCGAGCTGGAACGCGGCTTCAAGTTCGAGACCTACGCCATCAACCGCATCAAGGGGTCGATCCTCGACGAGCTACGCGCCCTCGACTGGGTGCCCCGCTCGGTGCGCTCCCGGGCGCGGCTCATCGAGACCGCTGTCGCCGAGCTGGAGCACTCGCTGCAACGGGCGCCGACCGACCAGGAGCTGGCGGAGAACCTCGAGATGGAGGTCGCCGACCTGCAGGGCGCCCTTGCCGAGATCGGCCGGTCCGGAATCGCCGCCCTGGATGAGTTCGTCGGCAACGACTCCTCGACCTCGGTCGGGGACATGCTTGCCGACCCGACCGGTGTCTCTCCCGAGACCGCCTTCCAGGCGGAGGAGACCCGTCACGGGCTGGTGGATGCGATCAACCGGCTCCCCCAGCGAGAGCGCCTCGTGGTCACCCTCTATTACTACGAAGGGATGACGCTGGCCGAGATCGGCGATGTGCTCGGCGTCACCGAGTCCCGGGTCTGCCAGATCCATGCCAAGACGATGATGTCGTTGCGCAACCGGCTCGGCGAGCCCTCCTGGCAATAGCGGTTTACGTTCTCCCTCCTGAACCCGTACCATTTCCCGCATCACGCACGCTTGCTCACCCTCACTGGTCGGGCGCGTCCCGAACGAGGGTCACCTGGTTGACCGGGTGGGAATCCACCGGCAAGCGGAGGAAACAACCAGAAAGGAGCAATTGTGGCTGCTGTCACAATGAAGCAACTCTTGGAGGCCGGCGTCCACTTCGGACATCAGACCCGGCGCTGGAATCCCAAGATGCGCCCGTTCATCTACGGGGAGCGCAACGGGATCCACATCATCGACCTGCGTCAGACGGTCGAACAGACCGCGGCCGCGGCCGATTACGTCAAGAACCTCACCGCCAACGGTGGGGTCGTCCTCTTCGTGGGCACGAAGAAACAGGCTCAGGGGGCGATCGCAGAGCATGCCACCAGATCGGGCATGCCATACGTCAACTATCGCTGGCTGGGAGGCATGCTCACCAACTTCCAGACCATCCAGAAGCGCATCTTCTACATGCGCGAGCTGCGGCGTCTCGAGGCCAGCGGCGAGATCAACGCGCTGCCCAAGAAGGAGCGGCTCAAGCTCCGTCGTGAGCTCGCCAAGCTGGAGCAGAACCTGGGCGGTGTGGTCGACCTGCAGAAGACCCCGGATGCAGTCTTCGTCATCGACGTCAACACCGAGACCACCGCGGTGATCGAAGCCTCACGGCTGGGGATGCCGGTCATCGCGCTGGTCGACTCGAACAGCGACCCCGACAAGGTGGACTACGTCATCGCCGGCAACGACGACGCGATTCGTGCCGCCGATCTGATCGCCGGTGCGATCGCCGATGCCGCCCTCGAGGGGAGAAGGATGGCCGGGGCCAAGGCGGCGAAAGGTGACGGGTCCTCAGAAGAGGACGGGATAGCGATCGACGAAGGCCCCGACTTCGAGCAGGAGACAACGACCGGGGCGCCGGTGTCACAGACGGAGGGTGCCAGTGGCTGAGTTCGGCGTCAAAGACATCCAAAAGCTCCGGCAGGACGCCGGAGTCGGGATGATGGATGCCAAGAAGGCCCTCACCGATGCCGACGGCGACGTGGAGAAGGCCTTCGAACTGCTCCGGGAGCGGGGCCAGGCCAGGATGGCGAAGCGAACGGACCGCGAGGCGAACGAAGGCACGATCGGCAGCTACATCCATGTCCAGAACGATCGCCCGGTCCTGGGTGTGCTCGTCGAACTGTCCTGTGAGACCGACTTCGTCGCCAAGAGCGATGAGTTCCGCCAGACGGCCGACGACATCGCGATGCATGTCAGCTGGGGAAAGCCCACCTGGGTGACCCGTGATCAGGTCGACCATGATGCCCTGGCCAAGGAGCGCGAGCTGATCTCCCGGCAGGCAACCGCCGAGGGCAAGCCGGAGAACGTGGTGGAGCGGATCGTCGACGGCAAGATCGAGGCATGGTTCGCCGAGAACGTCCTCTACGACCAGAAATTCGTGAATGCCGAGAAGTTCGACGGCACTGTGGGCGACATGGTGTCCAACCTCGCGTCCAAGATGGGTGAGAACATCTCCGTGCGCAGGGTGGCCCGCGTGGCCGTAGGCGACTAGGAGGCAGGTCTTGTCCAATCCCCCGGTGAGAAGAGTGGTCCTCAAGCTGTCGGGCGAAGCCTTTGCCGACCCCACCCTCGGATACGGCATCGACCCGATCACCGTGGTGCGGGTGGCCGAAGAAGTGGCCGAGGCCCACGCCGGGTCGGTGCAGATCGCGGTGGTGGTGGGCGGGGGCAACATATTCCGAGGTGTCTCCCAGGCCGCCAAGGGCATGGATGCGGCCTCGGCCGACTACATGGGGATGCTGGCCACCGTGATCAACGCCCTCGCCTTGCGTGACGCCCTGGAGAAGGCTGGGGTGCCCACGAGGGTGCAGAGTGCCATCACGATGCAGGAGCTGGCCGAGCCCTACATCAGGTTGAGGGCGATCCGTCACCTCGAGAAGGGACGGGTCGTCATCTTTGCCGCCGGGACGGGGAATCCGTTCTTCACCACCGACACCACCGCCGCCCTGAGGGCCGTCGAGATGGGGGCCGACGCCCTGCTCAAGGCGAGCAAGGTCGACGGCATCTATGACGCCGACCCCGCCACCCATCCCGATGCGAAACGTCTCGATGAGCTGTCGTACATGGACTTCATATCCAACGAGCTCCGGGTGATGGACACCACCGCCGTTACGATGAGTAAGGAGCACGGTGTGCCGATCGTCGTGTTCGACATGACGGTCCCGGGCAACATCGTCAAGGCAGTGAGCGGTGAGAAGATCGGCACCGTGATCCACTGAGGAGGAACAGTGATCAGCGACCTCCTGACCGAGGCCGAGCACAAGATGGAGCAGGCCACAGAGCATGTGACCTCCGAGTTCTCCACCGTCCGCACCGGTCGGGCGAACCCCCAGCTGCTGCAGCGGATCACAGTCCAGTACTACGGCTCACCGACCCCTCTCCAACAACTGGCCTCCATCTCGGTTCCGGAGCCCCGGATGCTGGTGGTCCAGCCCTTCGACAAGACCACGGTCAACGACATCGAGCGAGCGCTGCAGACCTCCGATCTCGGTCTCAACCCCACCAACGACGGCAACGTGATCCGCATCGCCTTCCCCCCGCTCACCGAGGAACGACGCAAGGACCTGATCAAGCTGGTGCGGAACATGGCCGAGGAAGGCCGGGTCGCGGTGCGAAACGTGCGACGACACTCCAAGAGCGACATGGAGGCCATGCACGGTGAGATCTCCGACGACGACATCCGGCGTGGCGAGGACGAGTTGCAGAAGCTCACCGACCGTTACGTGGAGAGGATCGATCGTCTCCTCGCCCACAAGGAAGACGAGCTGCTCGAGGTCTGATCTTGGACGAGCGAACCCCTGACGAAGAGAAGAAGCCTGGTCGTCTCTGGGACGACGACTCGGAGGAGGGCGCCGAGGTGTTCTCGCTGCCGCCGCTCCTCGGAGAGGACGATGGAGCCGTCGTGGAGGATGCTGATGAGGCAGGGGCGGCGGCGGAGGCCGGCGGCACCGCACAGACCGGAGAAGGGGCCGAGGAGTTCGAATCGATGAGCTTCCCCCAGGAGCTCGACGACTACGGGATGAATCAGTACACCGGCTCCACCACCCACGAGTACCAGGGTCTGGCCGAAGAGGTCAGCCGGGCCGCCGAAGCGGAATGGGAGCAGCAGGCAGTTGCCGCCACGGTGCCGGGCGTGGATAGCGGACTGGTCGGCTTCGAGGACGTCACCGGTTCGCGCGGGGACTCGGAGGAGGATTTCGAGGCATCGGAGCAAGCAGCCACCAGCGATCTGGCCATGCGGATCGCATCCGCACTGGTGGTGTTCGGGCTCTTCCTGGGCAGCCTCCTCCTCGGGGGCTGGTGGTTCGCCGCATTCGTGATCCTGGTGATGGTCGTCTCGGTCGGCGAGTTCTATGCGACGATCAGGTCCGAGGAGGTCCGGCCCCTCGCCCTCTTCGGTCTGCTCGGGGTGGTGTTCATGGGTGTCGGCGCGCAGATGGTAGGAGCCACAGCCATCGCCGGTTGGGCGGCCGCCTTTGCTGTGTTGACCGTGCTCTACCTCACGTTGTCCCCGCGTAGGCAGCCGCTCGACGATGCCGCAGTCACCATCGGTGGGATGGCCTGGGTGGGGATGCTCTCATTCGCCATCCTGATCGCCCACGGCCCGCAGCCCGTGGCCTACATCTTGTTCGTGGTGTTGCTGGTGGTCGCCAACGACACTGCGGCCTACTTCGTGGGACGTGCCCTCGGGCGGCGGAAGCTCTCCCCTGAGCTATCTCCCAAGAAGACGGTGGAGGGGCTCGCGGGCGGCTTCGTCGCCGGCCTGATCGTGGCCGCCGTTCTCGCCACGTTCCCGGCGTGGGAGGCGATCGGCATCGCCAGGGCACTCGTCGCCGGGGCATTGATCGGTGTCGTCGTGCCTCTCGGTGACGCCGTCGAGTCCATGGTGAAGCGCGCCCTCGATGTCAAGGACATGGGCTCGGTGCTCCCCGGGCATGGGGGCATGCTGGACCGGATCGACGGGTTTCTCTTCGCCGTGCCGGCGATCTACTACCTGTTCCGCGGCTTCGGGCTGCTGTGACCCGAGAGGTGCAGTTGGGGTCTGGGGGTCGTCCCCCAGATCTGCCGCGGGGGTCTGGGGGTCGCCCCCCAGAGGTAGTCGTCCTCGGGGCGACCGGGTCGATCGGGTCCCAGACAATGGAGGTCGCCTCCGGCCTCGGTCTTCGCATCGCGGCGCTCGGTGCGCGTTCGCCGTCCGCGAAGCTGGCCGATCTCGCCGCTGCCCACCCCGGGGCCCGGATCCTCGTTGCCGGGGGGTCCGCCGAGGAGCGAGCGGAGTTCGCACAAAGGGTGGGGAGGCCCGTCGAGTTCGGGGCCGACGCGGTGGTCGATGGGGCGCGCACTCCGGGTGCAATCGTGGTCAACGGCATCGTGGGAGCGGCAGGTCTCAGGGCGACTGTTGCCGGCCTGGAGAGTGGGAACCGGGTCGCCCTCGCCAACAAAGAGAGCCTGGTGGCCGGGGGCCCGGTGGTCAAGAAGGCGCTCTCCGAGCACGGGGGCGAGCTGATCCCCGTCGACAGCGAGCACTCGGCGCTCCTCCAGTGTCTCGCCGGAGAGCCACCGGAAGCCGTGGCCCGGCTCATCTTGACCGCCTCGGGTGGCCCGTTCCGGGGGAGGTCCGTCGAGACGCTGGCCGAGGTGACCCCGGCGGAGGCGCTGGCCCACCCGACTTGGGACATGGGGGATCGGATCACCATCGACTCGGCCACCCTGTTCAACAAGGGCCTGGAGGTGATCGAGGCACATCAACTCTTCGACGTGGACTATGACCGGATCGTGGTCCTGGTGCATCCTCAGTCGATACTCCACTCGGCGGTGGAGTTCGTCGACGGCTCGTGGAAGGGCCATCTCGGGCATCCCGACATGAGAATCCCGATCCAGTACGCCCTCACCGCGCCGGAGCGGGCGCCTTCCCCCGCCCGACCATTCGACCTGGCCGGCCTGGATCTCACCTTCGAGACGCCCGATACGGAGTCCTTCCCGGCGATCGGGCTCGCCTACGCAGCGGGACGAGAGGGTGGATCGTCACCCGCGGTGCTCAACGCCGCCGACGAGGTCGCGGTGGCGGCATTCCTGGACCGGAGACTCGGCTTCCTCGGCATCGCCGAGGTCGTCGCCGCCACGTTGGAGGCGGCCGAATGGCGCCCGCTGGACACCGTTGATGACGTTGTCGACGCGGACCGCGAGGGCCGTGAGATAGCCGCCTCCTTCATCGCAGGAGCCTGCTGACTAGAGCGGGTTCCCGGGTAGCGTGTCCGCATGCTCGGAGGCTTGGCCGCAGCGGCGGCGATCATTCTCTTCGTGACGGCGCACGAGGCCGGCCATTTCTTCGCGGCCAAGGCGACAGGGATGAAGGTCACCGAGTTCTTCTTTGGCTTTGGCCCCCGCCTCTTCTCGTGGCGGCGAGGTGAGACCGAATACGGATTCAAGGCTGTCCCCCTCGGAGGCTACGTGCGCATCATCGGGATGAACCCTCTCGAAGACGTCTCACCTGATGATGTCGGCCGGACCTATCGAGAGAAGAAGTTCTGGGAGAAGAGCGTCGTTGTCCTCGCCGGGGTGGGGATGAACTTCCTCATCGCATTCCTCCTCTTCTACGGGATCGTCCTCGTCAACGGCGTGTCCGAGCCCCAGCCGGTGGTCCGTACGGTCGTGCACGAGGCAACCGTCGATGGCGAAACGGTGCCGACTCCGGCTGCAGCGGCCGGCATCCAACCGGACGACGTGATCGTCTCCATCGGTGGCCATGAGGTTGGTGCCTGGGCCGACGTACCCGAGGCCCTCTCCGAGGTGGGAGCGGGGCTCACCACGATCGTGGTCGATCGTGGTGGCGAGACGGTCAGCCTCGACGTCGCCCTCATCGACAGCGACGGCGTCGACGGGGGCGCCGGGTTCCTCGGGGTGCAGCCGATCGTGTTGACCCACGACCCGGGTGTGTTTGGGGCGGTCGGTGTTGCCGGGAGCCAGGTGTGGGAGGGGATCGGGTTCACCTTCCAGGCGATCGGGGACATGATCAGGCCGTCGAGCCTGGCCCAGTACCTCGGGGTTCTCGCCGGTGACACCGAGGTAGATGAGGAGATCCGCCCCGTGAGCCCCATCGGCATCGTCAACATCGGGAGCCAGACCGAGTCCGCGGCCGCCTTCCTCGGCATCCTCGCCTTCGTCAACGTCATCCTGGCCACTATCAACCTGCTCCCCCTGTACCCGCTCGACGGCGGGCATTTCGCCGTGGCCGCCTATGAGAAGATCTCGGGGCGGGAGGCGAACGTCCGCAGGCTGGCCCCGGTGGCGGCGGCGGTCATAGGTCTGTTCGCCTTCCTCGGGTTCGTGGCGATCGTCCTCGACATCGTCGATCCGATCTCGCTTTAGCAGTACCGTTCTGCCTGATGATCACCCGCCGCAAGACCCGGCAGATCCACGTCGGCAACATCCCCGTGGGTGGCGATGCGCCGATCACGGTGCAGTCGATGACCACCACCAAGACCGCCGACGTCGACGGCACACTGGCCCAGGTATATGCCCTGGCCGGGGCGGGTGCCGACATCGTCCGGATCACCTGCAACGAGGTCGAGGCCGCCCAGGGCCTGGCCGAGATCGTGCCCCGGTCGCCGGTCCCGATCATCGCCGACATCCACTACCAGTACCGTCTCGCGCTGGCTGCCCTCGAGGCCGGGGTGCAGGGTCTCCGTCTCAATCCGGGCAACATCCGCAAGGAGGACCAGATAAAGAGTGTGGCCCGGGAGGCGAAGGATCGGGGAGTGCCCATCCGAGTCGGGGTGAACGCCGGCTCCTTGGACAAGGACCTGCTCGACAAGTACGGCAGCCCTGTGCCCCAGGCCCTGGTCGACTCGGCACTCGTCGAGATCCGGTACCTCGAGGACGTCGACTTCGAGGACATCAAGATCTCGGTGAAGCACTCCAACGTGCCCTCGATGATCGAGTCCTACCGCCTCCTGTCGCAGACGGTCGATTATCCGCTCCACCTGGGGGTGACCGAGGCCGGCCCGCCACCGGCCGGGCTGATCAAGTCGGTGGCCGGGATCGCCACCCTGCTCAATGACGGGATCGGCGACACCATTCGCTTGTCCCTGACCGCCGACCCGGTCGAAGAGGCGAAGGCCGGACGACAGCTCCTGGAGAATCTCGGTCTTCGTGAGCGCAAGGGTCTGGACCTGATTGCCTGCCCCTCTTGTGGTCGGGCGGAGGTGGACGTGATCGAGGTCGCCACCAAGGCACAGGCTGCTCTCGAGGCGGAGAACCTGCCTATCCAGGTGGCGGTCATGGGTTGTGTCGTGAACGGCCCGGGTGAGGCGCGCGAGGCCGACATCGGGATCGCCGCCGGCCGGGGTCGCGGGCATCTCTTCATCAAGGGCCAGGTGGTCCGGGTGGTGCCCGAGTCGGAGATGGTCGAGGCGCTTCTGGATGAGGCTCGCAAGCTGGTGGAGGAGGGTGTCGAGAGCAGGCTCGCCCACGCCGAGACCAACGCCGCCGAGATCGCCGCCGCGGCCAGAGATGAGCTGATCCAGATCCAGGGTGACGCCAACAGGTCCCAGGACCGTCGTGCCCGTGTCGCCGAAATCGCCCGATCGGACTGACCTCTCCGAAATTGGGACGAACAGACTCGATATCCGACACGGATCCTCCCAATTTCGAGGATGTGGCTAGCGTCGCCGCTCTCGTGTCGCTGATCCACTGATGCGCTGGTCGGAGGCTTTCATCCCGACGCTCCGCGATGCCCCGGCCGATGCCGAGGCGGTCAGCCACGTCCTGCTGATCCGTGGCGGGTTCATCCGACAGGTCGCGGCCGGCTCCTACACCATCCTGCCCCTGGGGCAACGGGTCCGGCTCAAGGTGGCGGGGATCATCCGTGAGGAGATGAACGCGATCGGGGGCCAGGAGATGATGCCGCCGACCCTCCACCCGGCCGAAGTCTGGCGCAAGTCCGGACGTTACGACCTGATGGGGGACAACCTGTTCAAGCTGGAGGATCGCAAGGGCGCCGAGCTGGTGCTGGGCATGACGGAAGAGGAGCTGTTCGCCCTGACCGCCCTCGAGCTGTCCTCGTATCGGGATCTGCCCCAGATCTGGTACCAGATGCACACCAAGTTCCGGGACGAGCCCAGGCCGAAGTCGGGACTGCTCCGGGTGCGTGAGTTCACGATGAAGGACTCGTACACCCTCGACATCGACCACGCCGGCCTCGATGCCGGCTTCGAGAAGCATCGTGGGGCATACCAGCGGATCTTCAGCCGGATGGGTCTCGAAGCCGTCGGTGTGGAGGCGTCCTCGGGGGCCATGGGTGGCTCGGAATCCGTCGAATTCATGGTCCGCAGCGAGGCAGGCGAGGACTGGATCGTCACCTGCGCCAACTGCGATTACCGGGCCAACGTCGAGCGGGCCACTTCCGCCGTGGCTCCGGTGGAGGATGGCGAGCGAGAGGACCTGGGCCGTTTTCCCACCCCGGGGTTGCGGACCATCAAGGCGCTGGCCGGGGCCCACTCAGAGATCGCCGCCCCCGACCGGCAGATCAAGACCCTGGTGTATCTGCTCGACGGGGAGCAGGTCCTCGTCCTCCTTCGGGGTGACCACAACCTCCAAGAGCAGAAGCTGCTCGATGCCACCGCCGCAGTCGAGGCCCGTGCCGCCACTCCTGAGGAGATCAGGGAACTGCTCGGAGCCGACCCGGGGAGTCTCGGGGCGGTCGAGGTCGACGGGCTCAAGATCGTCGCCGATGAGGCGCTCCGGGGACGCTTCAACCTGGTCACCGGTGCCAACGAGGACGACTGGCACCGCTCCGGGGTCGATGTGGAACGGGACATCACGGTTTCCCAATGGGCCGATCTCAGGGAGGTCACCTCGGGTGAGCCATGCCCGATGTGTGGCGGCACCCTGGATCTGTGGAAGGGGATCGAGGTCGGCCACATCTTCAAGCTCGGCACCAAGTACTCGGAGACCTTCGGGGTCTACGTCCAGGACGAGAAAGGGGACAGCCACCCGATCATCATGGGCTCTTACGGCATCGGGGTGGAGAGAGGGATGGCGGCCGTCGTCGAAGCCTCCCATGATGAGAAGGGCATCGTCTGGCCCGTGTCTGTCGCCCCCTACGAGGTGGTCATCACGGTGGTGAGGGCCGATGACTCCGCCACCATCGAAGCCGCGGAACGGCTCTATTCCGACCTCACCGGAGCCGGGATAGAGGCGCTCTTGGACGACCGGGTAGAGCGGCCAGGGGTCAAGTTCGCCGATGCCGAGCTGATCGGCGTCCCCTACCGGGTCACTGTCGGGCCCAGGGGGGTTGGCGACGGGCTGGCCGAGCTGACGACCCGACACGGTCTCTCGACCGAGGAAGTGGGGCTCAAAGACGTGGTCGAGACACTGAACGAGCGGGTCGCCGCACAGCGATCCGGGATCTGAGGCCGACGGGCAACCGCGCGGGTGGCCTATAATGGGCCGACAACAAGGACGCTTTGAACCAGGTGGGCGCCTTTTGGCACCCGCCTGTTTTTTTGCCGCCCGGGGTTTGACGGGTGGCGAATGTCGAAGCCAGGAGCAGCGGAAATGACGACGACGGTTTCGGACATCTGGACGGTGGTGGAGCCTTATCTCGCCGCCGAGCGGCTGGAGCTCGACGATGTCGAGCTGCTCGGCCGCGGGCCGGGGACGGTGCTGCGTGTCGTCGTCGACGGCGAGGGAGTGGACATCGACCGTCTCGCCGATGTCTCCCGCGGCCTGTCCCGGCTCCTCGACAACGAGACCGCCATGGACGGCTCCTACCGGCTCGAGGTCACCTCGCCCGGCCTGGAGAGGAATCTCCGTCGGCCCTCCCACTACGCCAAGTCGATCGGTCGTGAGGTCGTGGTCAAGGTCGCGGACGGCGATCACAAGAACACCATCCGAGGGGTCATCGCCGAAGTCGGAGACGAGGGATTCACGGTGGAGGCCGAGGACGACCGTCAGGTCGTCGATTACGAAGACGTGCTCACCGCCAGGACCGTGTTCAGGTGGGAGAAAGCTCCCAAGCCAGGTCACTGAAGGAGAATCATGAAGCTCGACACGATGATGGAGGCAATCGAGGTACTCGCCCGCGAGCGCGGCGTGGCTGTCGACACCATCCTCGATGCATTCGCCAACGCCCTGGTCGCGGCCTACAAGCGCAGCCCGGGGGCGGCCGAGGAGGCGCGGGTCACCATCGACCCGGACTCGGGTGAGGTGATCGTGTACGCACAGGAGTTGGACGAGGACGGAAATGTGGTCTCCGAGTGGGAGGACACGCCGGAGGGAGAGGCCTTCGGGCGCATCGCCGCCCAGTCCTTCAAGCAGGTCATGCAGCACAAGCTGCGTGAGGCCAAGCGCGAGCACGTGTTCGAGATGTACGAGGGACGTGAGGGCGACCTGGTCACCGGGCTGGTCCAGCAGGTGGACTATCGGTCGGTGATCCTCGATCTGGGCGACGCCGAGGCGATCCTCCCCGGGTCCGAGCGCATCCCGTTCGAGCGGCTCGAGCGGGGCAACCGGGTCAAGGCCCTCATCCTCGAGGTCCGCAACGAGGTGAAGGGGGCCCAGATCGTCGTCTCCAGGAGCCATCCCGACCTCGTGCGCCGCCTGCTCGAGCTGGAGGTGCCCGAGCTGACCGACGGCACTGTCGAGATCGTCAACATCGCCCGGGAGCCCGGCCATCGCACCAAGATCGCAGTCATCTCCCACGACCCCAACGTCGATCCCAAAGGTGCCTGCGTGGGAGCGAGGGGTTCACGCGTCCGTCAGGTCGTGAACGAGCTTCGCGGCGAGAAGGTGGACGTCGTCCAGTGGCGGGACGACATCGGGCAGTTCATCGCCGAGGCGTTGGGCCCGGCCAAGGTCAAGGAAGTGCACATCGACGAGGACACCAAGACCGCCGACGTGGTCGTCTCCGAGCACCAGCTGTCACTGGCGATCGGCAAGGAGGGCCAGAACGCCCGGCTGGCGGCCCGACTATCCGGGTACAAGGTCGACATTCGCTCCGACAACGAGGGCTCGGGGACCGAAGAGACTGTTGCGGCCGAAGCTCCCCCGGCGGCTGCTCCGACTGCCGACGAGGCAGCAACCGAGGAGACCACCGCCGGGGCAGAGACGGTCGAGGAGTCGTCGGCTCAGCCCGAGCCGGTGGCCACGGCAGGTGAGAGCGACGATGAGGATGCAGTGCCCGCCGCCGCTGGGGACGACGAGAGCGAATAGAGGGATTCGGACGTGAGGGTTTACGAGCTGGCCAGAGACCTGGGGGTCGATTCGAAGGTCCTGCTCCAGCAGGCCCAGGACCTGGGCATCGAAGTGAAGACGGCCTCATCCGGCCTCGACGACGAGTCGGCCGAGCTGCTGCGTCTGGCGATTGCCGGCGACGAGCCCGAGGTGGTCGAATCGGTCGAGCCGGAGCCCGGAACCGAAGAGCTCCTCGTCGAGCCCGAGTCCGAGGTCGAGCCGGTGGCGGCGACGGAGCCCGAGCCAGAGATCGATATCGTCTCGGTTCCCTACGGCGCCAGCGTGACCGTCTTTGCCGAAGCACTGGGGGTGCCTGCCAAGGATGTGGTGGGCCGGCTTCTCACCATGGGGCAGCCCGTCGGGGCGGGGCAGACCATGCCCCCCGAGCTGATCGACGAGGTGGCCCAGGCCTTCGGGTTCAGCGTCGACGTCGCGGCCCCACCGCCTCCACCCGCCGTGGCCGAGCGGCCCGTCTTCGAAGACGAAGATTCCGAGTTGTCCCCACGTCCACCGGTGGTGACTGTCATGGGCCACGTGGACCACGGCAAGACGACTCTTCTCGACACCATCCGCAAGACGAGCGTGGTCGAGGGGGAACAGGGAGGGATCACCCAGCACATCGGCGCCTATCAGGTCGACGTGAACGGCCATCCCATCACCTTCATCGATACCCCGGGTCACGAGGCGTTCACCTCGTTGCGCGCCCGAGGGGCGAACATCACCGACATCGTGATCCTGGTCGTGGCGGCCAACGACGGCGTCATGCCGCAGACGATCGAGGCCGTGTCCCATGCCAAGGCTGCGGACGTCAAGATGATCGTGGCGGTGAACAAGGTGGATCTGCCCGGGGCCGATCCGCTACGGGTGCGAACCGAGCTGACCGAGCACGGGGTCATCACCGAGGAGCTGGGCGGCGACGTCCCCAGTGTCGAGATCTCAGCCCTGAACGGCCAGGGAGTCGACGAGCTGCTCGAGGTGGTCGACCTGATCGCCCAGCTCGAGGAGTACAAGGCGAACCCGAAGGCGGAGGCTTCCGGCGTGGTGGTGGAATCACAGCTGGAGCGGGGGAAGGGCGCCATCGCCTCCGTCATCGTCCAGCGCGGGACTCTCCACACCGGTGACCCCTTCGTCGCCGGCGCCACCTCGGGCCGTGTCCGGGCCCTGATGGACGAGAAGGGACAGCAGGTAAAGGAGGCCGGGCCGTCCACCCCCGTGCAGATCATGGGTTGGGACGAGGTGCCCTCGGCCGGCGACTTCTTCACCGTCGTGGAGAACGACCGCGAGGCGCGTCGCATCGCAGCCGAGCGTGAGGAAGAGCTGAAGACGGTCAGTCAGGCCATGCCATCGGCCCGCGACCGTCTGCAGGGTCTCCTCGAGCAACTCCGGAGCGAGGACGCCACGCTCAACGTCATCGTCAAGGCCGACGCCCACGGGTCCCTCGAGGCACTGCGCGACTCGATATCGAAGATCGAGCGCGAAGGCGGGAAGATCCAGGTGCTGCACGGGGCGGTGGGAGGCATCAACGAAAACGACGTCACGTTGGCCGAGGTCACCGAATCGGTCATCGTGGGGTTCAACGTCCGGCCCGAGCCAAAGGCGCGCAAAGCGGCCGAAGAGGCGGGCATCGAGATCCGCACCTACGGGATCATCTATGAGCTGCTCGATGACATCGAGCAGCTCCTGGTGGGTCAGCTCGCCCCCGAGGAACAGGAGCAGGTCTTGGGCACGGCCGAGGTGAGGGCCACCTTCAAGGTGCCGCGCATCGGCACCGTGGCCGGGTGCTACGTGATCGACGGTGTCGTCCAGCGTGGCGCCAAGGCCCGTCTCATCCGCGACGGCGTGGTCATCCACGATGGCGTCATCTCGTCGTTGAGACGGTTCAAGGACGACGTGCGGGAGGTCGCGGCCGGATTCGAGTGCGGCATCGGGCTCGAGGGCTACAACGACGTCAAGGAAGGCGACAACATCGAGGCCTACCTGATTCGCGAGGTCGCCCGGACCTGATGCGGGCCCCCAGATGAGGGCCGCAGTCTTGCGGGTCGAGCTCCATCTGCCCACCCCCCAATCGCTCAAGGAGAAGAGGGCCGTGCTCCGGCCCGTCATCGAGGGAATGCGACGGCTGGGCTCGTACAGCGTGGCCGAAGTCGGCCATCACGACTCTTGGCAGAGGGCAGTCATCGGGGTGGCGATCGTCGCACCAGATGGGCCGAGCCTCGCCCAGCAGGTGTCCAAGCTTCGTCGCTACCTTGATGGTCGACTGGAGGTCGAAGTCCTCGAGGTGCTCATGAGCGAGTTGGAGGATCCCGAGTGAGAGATACCAGCCCCCGGATGCTCAAGGTCAACTCGACGCTGCGCGAGGTGCTGGCGGAGGAGATCGAGCGGATGAGTGACTCCCGGCTGGAGCTCGTCTCGATCACCGGAGTCGAAACCAGCCCCAACCTCCGTCACGCAATGGTGTACATCGATGTCCTGGGCAGCGACGCCGCCGACGCCATCACCGCACTTCAGCATGCATCCCACCGGCTCCAATCGGTCATCGCCCGCCAGGTCCGGATGAAGTACACACCGGTCCTCGAGTTCACGGTCGACCCTGGAGTTATCGGAGGGGAGCGGATTGATGCCATCCTTCGCTCCTTGCAGGAGGAGGAATGAACCAGGGATGATCGATCGTCAGCTCTTGGAGAAGGCGGCGGCCGCCATAACCGGCAGTCGGAACCTGGCCCTGGCCTGCCACGTCGGTCCCGACGGGGACGCCCTGGGCTCCATGATCGGTTTCGGGATCGCAGCCCGGAACGCCGGGAAGGGCGTGGTCGCCGGATTCGGCTCGCCGTTTGCAGTGCCCGGCACCCTGTCCTTCCTGCCCGACGACCTGCTGGTGGACCCCGACTCGTTCCCCGAGGCGCCGGAGACCATGGTGGTCTTCGACGCCGGTTCGCCGGACCGGCTCGCCGAGCTCGGGTCGCCGGCCGGCGATTCCGGGACCCTGGTCGTGATCGACCACCACGTGACCAATGAGGGCTTCGGTGACATCGCACTGGTCGATCACGAGGCGGCTGCAACGGGGGTGATCGTGGCCCAGCTGCTCGATGTCCTGGGATGGCCGATCACCGCGGATGTCGCCACCTGTCTCCTCACGGCTCTGGTCACCGACACAGGGCGCTTCCAGTACGCCAACACCAACCCCGCGGCCCTGGAGATGGCGGCTCGTCTGGTCGAGGCGGGAGCCCGGCCGGACCGGATCAGCCAGAAGGTCTACGACGAGGCGCCTTTCGGCTATCTCAAGGTCGCCGGTGCCGCCCTGAGCCGTGCCGAGCTCGATGTGGCCGCCCGGATGGTGTCCACCGTCATCACCGAGCAGGATCTGGATGAGGCCGGGGTCGGTTGGGGTGACATCGACAACCTGATCAACACCCTGAGGCTGGCCGAAGAGGCGGATGTCGCAGTGCTGGCCAAGGTCCATGCCGACGGGCAGGTGAAGCTGAGCCTTCGCTCCCGGGGCGACACCGACGTGGGTGCGCTCGCCGCTGCCTTGAGTGGCGGGGGACATCGTCTCGCCGCCGGGGTCACGTTCGACGGCCCAGCGGAGAAAGCGATCGACGAGGTCAGGGCTCGGCTCGAGGAATACCGATGACGCGAGGTTTCCTCGTCATCGACAAACCGAGGGGCATGACCTCCAACGAGGTGGTCATGAAGGTGAAACGAGCAACCGGGATCAAGAAGGTGGGGCACGCCGGCACCCTCGACCCGCTGGCAACCGGGGCAGTGGTGGTCGCGGTGGGGCCGGTCACCCGTCTGATCCGGTTCATCCAGGACCAACCGAAGGAGTACGAGGCCACGGCGCAGTTCGGGGTCTCGACCGACACCCTCGACTCCGATGGTGCCGTGTTGTCGCGAGAGCCGATGGAGTTCAGCGAGGACGAGCTGAATGAGGTGGCAGCCCGTTTCGTGGGGACGGTGCTCCAGGTCCCCCCCATGGTCTCCGCCCTCAAACATCAGGGCAGGCGCCTCTATGAGCTCGCCCGCAAGGGTGAGGTGGTGGAGAGAGAGGCCAGGCCTGTCGAGATACACGAACTGCAGATCGAGGCAGTCGGGACCGGCCCCTACCCCGAGGTCGAATTTCGGGTCGTATGCGGCAAGGGCACCTACGTCCGCTCCCTCGCCGACGACCTGGCCGCGGCCCTCGGTGGCTCGGCCCATCTGACCGCCCTTCGCCGCACCCGCACTGGCTCCCTGCGCGTCGAGACCCACGGGCTGGAGATAGGCGATCTCGAGAAATGGGAATCGCGCTTCCTGACCCCCTCCGAGGCGCTCGGTGACCTGCCTGCCGTCACCGTCGGGGAAGAGACGGCTCGGGGAGTGGCCCACGGGATGCGTTTCGTCGGCGGTGAGATGGTCACCGCCCCCGACCAATCCGCGATGCGGGTCCTGGACGAGGCGGGAGACCTGATCGCGGTGTATCGGCGTGATGGTGAACACGCCAGGCCCGAGGTGGTGCTCGCTTCGTGAGAACCCTGCGGGGCCGATATGAGGAATGGGAGGCCTTGGCCGGGCCAACGGCGGTCGCGGTCGGTGTCTTCGACGGCGTCCATGTCGGTCACCGGCACATCCTGGGACATCTGATGGCGCAGTCGCTGCCATCGGTGGTGCTCACGTTCGAGCCGCATCCTGCCGAGGTGCTCGCGCCGGGGACCAATCCGCGACTCATCACCACGATCGAGGAGCGGCTCGCCCTGTTCGAAGGTGTGGGAATCGATGTCGTCGCGGTGGTCGATCTCGCCGAGATCCGCCATCTGCAGCCAGAAGAGTTCGTCTCGCGGGTCCTCCTGTCCCGGCTGGGCGCGGCTCATGTCGTGGTCGGGTCGGACTTCCAGTTCGGTCGCGACCGCGCCGGCGACTGTGAGTTCCTCATCGAATCCGGCCGCCGCAACGGCTTCGACGTCGAGGTCGTCGGTCTCGTCGAAGCCGAGGGCGTCATCTCTTCCAGCCGTATTCGCGGGCTGATCGAACGGGGAGACGTGGCCGGGGCCGCCCTGTTGCTCGGCTCCAGGTACCGGCTCTCCGGGGTGGTGGTCCCCGGTGACCAGCGCGGGAAGGACCTTGGCTTTCCCACGGCCAATCTGAAACCTCCCGATCGCAAGGTGATCCCGGGCAATGGCATCTACGCCGTCTGGGCCGATGTCGGCCGGGAACGGTTAGGGGCGGCCGTCAACGTGGGGACCAGACCCACCTTCGGTGGCAGCGAGTTGCTCATCGAAGCCCACCTCCTCGATTTCGACGACGACCTCTACGGCACGACCGTGACCCTCGAGTTCGTCGAGCGTCTCCGGCCCGAGCACGAGTTCGCCAGCATCGAGGAGTTGGTCGAAGCGATCACCGGCGACGTCGCCAGTGTCCGCCGGCTGCTGGAGAGCAGCCCGGTGTCCGGCTGAGGCGAGGCGATGACGACGATTCCGGGACGATGGCGGGTCGCGGCGGGTTCGCCGGTGGTGGTGAAAGCCGGCTCGTCCAGTCTCGTCGAGGGCTCGGGTGAGCTGGATCCTGAGGGTCTGGAGCTGGCGGTCTCTCACGTCGCCGGCATGTGGCGGGAAGGCCACCCCACCCTTCTCGTCTCCTCGGGCGCGGTGGCAGCCGGCCTCCCTGCCCTCGGGCTGTCGGCACGGCCCAGGGACGTACCCGGTCTGCAGGCGGCCGCCGCGGTCGGCCAGGGCCTCCTCATGGAGCGGTACGCCGCCCTGTTCAAGAGCCAGGGCATGGTTGTCGGCCAGGTCTTGCTCACCAAGGACGTCCTGGCCAACAGGGCTCAATATCTCAATGCCCGCAACACCCTCGAGCGCATGCTGTCCCTCGGCGTCGTCCCCATCGTCAATGAGAACGACACGGTTGTCGTCGACGAGTTCCGCCTTGGCGGGAACGACGAGCTCGCCGCCATCGTGTCCCATCTGGTTTCGGCCGGGATCCTGGTGATCCTCACCGACACCGGTGGCATCTATTCCGGTGACCCGAGGACCATGGATGATGTGGAACTGCTCTCTGCGGTCAGCTCCGGGGATGCCGCCCTGGATGAGATATCCAGCGGGGAGCCGGGCCCGTTCGGTTCGGGCGGGGCGGCGACCAAAGTGCTGGCGGCGAGGATGGCGGCCTGGTCGGGCATCCCGACCGTGATCGCATCCGCCCGTGAGCCCGGGGTCGTGGCCCGGGCCGTTGCCGGGGAGGCCGTTGGCACATGGATCACCCCGCACGGGTCGAGACTCCCGGCCCGGAAGCTCTGGATCGCATTTGGCCTGCCCGCCGAGGGCAGTCTCGCCGTCGATGCAGGAGCCGCCGCAGCTCTCCTCGACGGGAAACGCTCACTCCTCGCCGTGGGCATCACCGGTGTCGACGGCGGTTTCGCCTCCGATATGGCAGTGGAGATCATCGACCCGGACGGCGCAGTGATCGGGAAGGGTCTGGTCGCTATGTCCGCCGCGGAGGTTGAGCTCTCCATCGGCCGGCACAGCTCGGAAGTCGGTGGTGTGGTGGTGCATCGCGACGACCTGGTGGTGCTCGACCCGGGTGCGAATAGGCTGGGGCGATGATCGAAGAGATCGGCCGTCGTGCCCGGGACGCCTCTCATGTGTTGCGCCTGTCGACCGGCTCGACCCGCGCCGCTGCCCTCAACCATATGGCGGAAGGTCTGGAGTCAGTCATGGCCAACTTGCTCGAGGCCAACGAGTCCGACATGGGCCAGGCAGCCGAGGAGGGGATCACCGGTGCACTGATCGACCGGCTCCGTCTGGACGAAAAACGGGTCGCCGCCATGGCCAATGGTCTACGCAACGTGGCGACGCTGCCTGATCCGGTCGGGCGAGAGACCGGCGGCTGGTCCCTGTACAACGGAGTGAGACTCCATCGGGTCCGCGTCCCTCTGGGTGTGGTAGCCGTGATCTACGAGGCACGCCCCAATGTGACCGCCGATGCGGCCGGGCTCTGCATCCGCTCCGGAAATGCGGTGATCCTTCGTGGCTCCTCTTATGCCCTGCGCTCCAACACCGAGATCTCGGCTGCACTGCGTCGGGGGCTGGTCGAAGCAGGGTTGCCCGCCGACTCCGTGCAGCTCCTGGAGGACACGAGCCGGGACGGGGCCAAGGCCCTGATGCAGGCAACCGAGTGGATAGATCTCCTCGTCCCCCGGGGTGGCCCGGGCCTTATCGCGGCGATCCAGGCCGACGCCACCGTGCCCACGGTCATCGATGGGGCGGGCAACTGCCACGTTTACGTGGATAGAGCCGCTGATCTGGACCGGGCCCTCGACATCGTCATCAATGCCAAGGTCCAGCGACCCGGAGTCTGCAACTCGGCCGAGACATTGCTGATCCACGACGACGTGGCCGGCGAGTTCCTGATGAGTGTGGCCAAGGCCCTGATGGACGAAGGCGTCGAGCTCAGGGGTGATGAGGCATCCCGGGCCCTCGTCCCCGACATCGGGGAGGCCACCGAGGAGGACTGGTCCACCGAGTACCTGGACCTGATCATGGCGGTCCGGATCGTGCCCGATCTGGAGACCGCCATCGACCATGTCAGGAAATACGGTACGGGTCACACCGAGGCGATCGTCACCGATGACCGGGTCGCCGCCGACCGATTCGTCGCCGGGATCGACACCGCGGTCGTGGCCGTCAACGCCTCGACCAGGTTCACCGACGGCGAGGAATTCGGGTTCGGCGCCGAGATAGGCAACTCGACACAGAAGCTGCATGTGCGCGGCCCAATGGGTCTCGAGTCCCTGACGTCGGAGCGTTACGTGCTCTATGGTGACGGGCAGGTGCGATAAAGGGGGAACAAGGTGGGCGGTGCCGTGGTTGTCGTTAGCGGATGGGGGGCTGGTAGAGTTTCACACGTTCCCCACCCGGAAAAGTCCAGGTTTCACGCGTAATGAAGACAGCCTCACAGATCGTCGCCGAGTTCGGCACGCATGAGAGCGATACCGGCTCACCAGAAGTCCAGGTCGCCCTGCTCAGCGAGAGGATCAATCATCTCACCGAGCATCTTCGTGAGCACAAGCACGACCATCACAGTCGGCGTGGGCTCCTGATGATGGTCGGCAAGCGGCGTCGTCTTCTTGACTACCTCCGACGTGAGGATGTGGAGCGATATCGGAGCCTCATCGCCAAGTTGGGGCTACGTCGCTGAAACAGCTTTCGTGGCAAACGGTTGTTACCGTCTGCCGTGAGATGGCACCGGCGGGCCGGTGCCGCGATACACCCACGAGCCTTGCCGGTTGTCAGTGGCGATGTCTCGGATTCCCTGAGACATGACTACTGCCAACGGGTATGGCTCCCAATGACAAGGAGCACTCAGTGCCCGAAATCTCCGTAACGGGGACCATCGGCGGCAAAGAGTTCGTCCTGAGCACCGGCAAACTCGCCGGTCAGGCCGACGGAGCCGTGGTCGCCCGACTCGGCGGAACCGAGATGTTGGTTACCGCCACCGCGAACAAGACGATGCGAGAAGGCATCGACTTCTTCCCACTCACCGTCGACTTCGAGGAGCGGATGTACGCCGCGGGGAAGATCCCCGGCTCGTTCTTCCGTCGTGAGGGCCGTCCCTCCGAGCAGGCCATCCTGACCTGTCGTCTGATCGATCGCCCCCTCCGCCCGTCCTTCGCCGACGGCTTCCGCTGCGAGACCCAGGTGGTCGTCACCAGCCTCGCCGTGGACCAGGAGAACCCCTTCGACGTCGTCGCCCTGAATGGCGCCTCGGCGGCGCTCGCCGTCAGCACCATCCCCTTCGAGGGCCCCATCGGCGGTGTCCGTGTCGCCCTCAAGAAAGGCGAGTGGATTCCGTTCCCGACCCATGAAGATCTCGAGCAGTCGGTGTTCGAGTTGACCGTCGCCGGTCGTCGCAATGCCGAGGGCGGGATCGACATCATGATGGTGGAGGCAGGTTCCACCCCGAACGGGCTGCGGTTGATCGCCGAGGGCGACGCCCCCTCGGACGAGGACACGGTCGCCCGAGGGCTCGATGAGTCGAAGCGGTACATCGCCGAGGCCATCGATCTCCAGAACGAGCTCGTTGGCAAGATCGAGAAGCCCGCGGCCGAGTGGCCGGTCGCCGTCGATTACAGCGAGGACATCTACAGCCGGGTCCAGGCAGCTGCCGCCTCGAAACTCGAGTCGGTGATCACCATCGCCGACAAGAAGGAGCGCAACCTGGCCCAGGACAACGCCGAGGAGGAGACCCTCTCCGGTCTCGGTCTCGCCGATGACGACGAGGAGTCCAAGGCCCAGGCCAAGCGGGCGTTCAAATCGGTCCTCAAGGACATGATGCGGCGCCGGGTCGTCGAGGAAGGCGTCCGTCTCGATGGTCGTGGCGCCACCGACATCCGTCCCATCAGCGCCGAGGTCGGCGTGGTAGGCCGCACCCACGGCTCTGGCCTGTTCCAGAGAGGGGAGACCCAGGTCCTCAACCTGACCACACTCGGGATGCTGAAGATGGAGCAGATGCTGGACACCCTCGCCCTCGAGGACTCCAAGCGATACATGCACCACTACAACTTCCCGCCGTTCTCCACCGGTGAAGCCGGTTTCATGCGTGGGCCCAAGCGACGTGAGATCGGTCATGGCGCCCTCGCCGAGAAGGCCGTGCTCCCGGTGATCCCTGCCGAGGACGACTTTCCTTATGCCCTCCGGCTGGTGTCGGAGGTCCTCTCCTCGAACGGGTCGACCTCGATGGCATCGGTCTGCGCCTCGTCGCTGTCTCTCATGGACGCCGGTGTGCCGATCTCGGCCCCGGTGGCCGGAATCGCCATGGGGCTCATCTATCGGGACGGAAAGTACGTAACCCTCACCGACATCCTCGGTGCGGAGGACGCCCTCGGTGACATGGACTTCAAGGTGGCAGGGACCAGGGACGTGATCACGGCCCTGCAGCTCGACACCAAGATCGAAGGCCTTCCTTCCGAGGTGCTGACGACAGCCCTCGGTCAGGCCCGGGATGCCCGTCTGTTCATTCTCGACAAGATGGCCGAGGCGATCTCTGAGCCCCGTGCCGAGATGAACGAGTTCGCTCCCCGGATCGAGTCGATCGAGATCCCCAAGGACAAGATCGGCGAGGTGATCGGCCCCAAGGGCGCCGTGATCCGCGAGCTCGAGGAGCTCACCGGTGCCGCCATCGAGATCGAGGAGACCGACGGTAAGGGCATCGTCCGCATCGCCTCCAATGATGGGACCGCTCTCTCTTCGGCCAGGGAGAAGGTGATGCAGATCGCCTTCCCACCCGAGGTGGAGCTGGGAGAGGAGTACGACGGCAAGGTGGTCAACATCACCAAGTTCGGCGCCTTCGTCAACATCCTCCCCGGACGCGATGGCCTCCTCCACATCTCCCGTCTCGACGGGTCGAAGCGTGTCGAGCGTGTCGAGGACTACTTGACCGACGGCCAGGAGTTGAAGGTCAGGGTCCGCGAGATCGATCGGGGCAAGGTGAGCCTGGAGCTGGTCGAGGCGCTCGAGGGGGCCACCCTGCCCGACTCCGAGGCACCACGTCAGGACGGCGGGGATCGTCGTCGCGACAACGGTGATCGGGGGGGCGATCGTGGGGGGCGGGGTCGCGACCGTGGTGACCGTGGTAGCCGTGACCGGGATCGAAATCGTGACCGTGACCGCGACCGCAATCGCGATCAGGTCGAGACTCCCAAGTCAGATGCCGGTTCGGAGCGTCGCCGGGCCGCCCAGAGCTTCGATGAGGTCTTCGAGGAGATCAGCGAGCGATAATCGCCCCACTCGAACATGTGCAAAGGACGGGCGCCTGCCCGTCCTTTTGCATCTGGTAACCGGCTTCCCGGGCCATAGACTCATCACATACTTCTGGTAGGGGAGGCGAGATTGGCGCTTGAGACGCGTGGCACCGTGCATATGCGTGGTGACACCGCGCCCGGGATCGAGGTGGAGGTCCTGTCCGACGGGGTCAGGATCAGCCTCCTTCACGACGACGAGCTGATTGGCGACTGGGAGGTGGCTGACCTCGGCATCCAGTCCCTCCACGATGGTTTCGCCATCAGGGCGGAAGGTGAGGAGTTCTTCCTGACGACCGATGACGACGCGGGGCTCGCCCGAGAGATGGGCCTCGTGTCGGCTTCTCCCCGGCTTGCCCGGAGGCTGGCCGCGGCGCGGAACCCGGATCGGCCCATGCCCTCCGACCCCGAGCCGGTGGGGGTTAGCTCCATCCTGGGCGCAATTGGCTTCGCCCTCGCCGGCGTGATGACCAGCACCGGAGGGTTTCTCCTCCGTTCGGACGCCGCCCTCACACCGGGCGAGACCACGATTGGAGCCGGGTTCGGAGCGTCCGGCAACTTCTGGTCGGCCTTCGTGCTCGGTGGGCTGCTCCTCGTCGCTGTGGCCGTGGTCACGGCCATGAGGAAGGTCTGGGCGCGGACTGCGGCGATCATCGTGGTGGTCGGACTCGTCATCTTCTTCGGATTGGCGGCGCAAAGCGCCACACCCGACGCGGACCATCTGCTCGCCTACGGGTTCATCGCCGGGGGAGTGGTGGTCGCCATCGCAATCGTCTTCGCCGGCTCCTTCGGGGAGCCGGACTAGGGGAGATGTGCCGGTAGCTTCCGGCTGGTGCCGGAGCTGCCCGACATCGTGGTGTATCTGGAGGCCCTGGAGAGGCGCGTCCTGGGCGAGGTGGTCCGAGGGGTGCGCATCGCCTCACCGGCCGTGCTCCGCACCTACGACCCGCCATACGACGCCCCCGTCGGCCGGGAGGTGGAGTCCTTGCAGCGGGTGGGGAAGCGCATCGTCTTCGGATTCGAGGACGATCTGTATCTGGTGATCCATCTGATGATCGCCGGTCGTCTCCGGTGGGAGACGCCCAAGAAGGCGATCCCCAAGAAGGTCGGCCTGGCCGCCATCGACTTCGACCCGGGAACGCTCGTACTGACCGAGCAGGGAACACACAAGCGGGCCGGAATCTGGCTGAGCCGTGGCTTCGAGGGCGTGGCCGCGCTCGACCGGGGTGGAGTAGAGCCACTGGAGGCCGGCGTCGAGGAGTTCGGGGCCGCCTTGAAGAGGGAGAACCGGACATTGAAACGAGCCTTGACCGACCCCCGCATCTTCTCCGGGATCGGCAATTCCTACTCCGACGAGATCCTGTGGACGGCACGGATGTCGCCGGTGAGGCGGACTTCGCAGCTCACCGACGACGAGGTGGCCGACCTCCGTCAGGCCGTGGTCGAGTCGCTGACTGCCTGGACCGAGCGGCTCCGCGAGGAGGTCGGCGAGGACTGGCCGACCAAAGTGACCGCCTTTCGGGACGATATGGCGGTGCACGGCAAGTTCGGGCAGCCCTGCCCGAGATGCGGCTCCAAGGTGCAGCGGATCGTTCATGCCGACAACGAGACCAATTACTGCGCCACCTGTCAGACCGAGGGCAAGCTTCTCGCCGACCGCTCGCTGTCCCGTCTCCTCAAGGACGATTGGCCCAAGACGATCGAGGAGTTGGAGGAGGGCTGACCCGCTTTACATCGAACATATGTTCGATAAGATAGAGCGCCCGAGTACGGAGCCAGTTTGGGCCTCAAGGATGTCATAGCTGCAGACGTCGTCACGGCTATCCCCCTGCTCGATCTGGCTGATCGTGAGGAGGGGTACCTCCAGTTGCGGCCCGGTCATGTCACTGAACTGCTCGGCATCCCGGGGACCGGGTTGACCCGTCTCGGGCTCAGGCTGCTGGCCGGGCATTCGCAGACCACTCCGGTCGTCGCCCTCGACACCAGGGGATGGATCTCGCCTGCCGCCGCATGGGAGACGGGTGTGGTCCCCGAGAGTCTGGTGATCGTCCGTTGTGATGACCCGGGCCTCTGGCCCAAGGTCGCCGCTGCTTTGCTCGAGGGTGTCAATGCCCTCTATGCAGAGGTGCCGGCCGGGGCCAGGGAGCAGGACCTGCGTCGTCTCGCCGCCCTGGCCCGAGCGAGGAAGGCTGCGGTGGCGATGCGGCCCATGAGCAACAGAGGCCTGCCCGGCGGTGTGGCTCATCTCCGGCTCAGGGCACTTGGCGTCACCTGGGAGGGGGCGGACCGGGGGCATGGGCGGTTGGGGAGGCGGCGGCTGATGCTGGAGGCATCGGGCAAGGGCGCCTCGGGGATGACGAGGCGATTCGAGGTGGAGGATGAAGGCACGGACGTTGTGCGTGTGGTTTCCGATGTGGTCGTTGGGGAGGCCAGACGCGCCGTCGGATGACCCCGTCCTGATCGTCGGGGAGCGGGTGTCCGCGGCCACTGAGGAGGTGCTCGAGGCCGGAGTGTCCTTGGGCATGCCACGACGCCAGGCAGAGGCCCTGGCCCCCTTCGCCACGGTCCTGGTCCGTGACCCGGGAGAGGAGTCGCGTCGATTCGAGTCCGTGGTGGAGACGATCGAAGATTTGGTCCCGCGGGTGGAGGTGGTGGCGCCAGGGCTCATCTTCGTCCCCATCGCCGGGGCAGTGCGCTTCTACGGAGGGGAGGAGGTGCTGGCCGAGCGAGTGGCCAAGGAGTTGGACCGGATGGTGGGCCAGGAGCGGGGCGGGCAGGCGCTGGTCGGCGTCGCCGACGGCCCCTTCGCCGCCCGCTGGGCCGCCGCCGGGGCGGAGGTGGGGAGACCCCTGGTCATCGGTGACACGATCGACTTCCTCTCCCGGCTCGACCTGGCGGCACTCAGGGAAGGTCTCGACGCCGAAGAGCTGATCGACACTTTCCGCTGGCTGGGGGTGTCCACCCTGGGCGATCTGGCCCGGCTTCCCCGTGATGCCCTGGCCACCCGTTTCGGCAACCCGGGCTTGCTCGCTCACCGGCTGGCGGCGGGGGATGACCGTTTCGTCGATCCCCGCGAGATCCCGCCCGACCTTGCCGTCGACGCCGATTTCGAAGAGCCCCTGGAGAGCCTGGACGCAGTGGCCTTCGCCTCCCGTGCCCTGGCGGAGCGGCTGCTTCGGG
>JBMDXS010000040.1:0-2714 GCA_048595045.1 Acidimicrobiia bacterium | reverse complement strand
TGCGCCAAGACGATCTGACCGTTATCGGCGAACGCCCCTGTGGCTGGGCCCAACAACATCATCGCCACGAAGCCGAGCGCTATCAGCCATCGCAGCTTTCCTCTATTCATAGCCCCTCTCACCCTCCTTGATCCCCTCTGGATCCCCGGACGGGTTGCGATAGCCCTTGACGAGGGCCCGGACCCGTTCCTCGAGGCGCATCCCCCGCGCCATCTTGCGTGTGAAGAAAAATTGGCCGTCCGACTGTTGGACCGGCACCCGAGCAATCCTAAATGGGTCGGTTGACAACCTCACCGGCGCTCCGGCACCCAGGACCGCGGTCTCGTACTGATCCCTCACCACCTTGTCTGCGATCTCGTCCCAGTACCCCTTGGGGTAGGCGAAGTGCCTCGGTCTCTGCCCGGTGCGCAGCTCGATGAGCTGGTTCGACTCGCCGATCTCCTCCTCGATCTGATCGGTCGGCATCCCACGAAGGTCGGGATGGGTGTGGGTGTGCGCACCTAGCGTCACCAGTCCGGTCCCCAGCATGACGTCGACCTGGTCCCAAGAAAGGGGCCGGTCGCCGGGATGCAACGGCTCGCCCGTCTCGATGTGCCCGCTGGTCAGGTACAACGTGAATGGGATGCCGCTCTCATGTAGTAGCGGAAAGGCGTTCTCGTAGAAATCGGCGTACCCGTCGTCGAAGGTCAGGACGAAGTTGCTGCTTGAATCCGGATCGTCGGCCCCAGAGAGGGCGTCACCGAGGCCGACGATCCGGCCGTGGTCCAGTAGCCATTTCACATGGCCCCGGAACATCTGTGCGGAAAGGTCCATCTGCCGACCCGACCCAGCCCCGATCTGGTGATAGATCAGAATGCGCGGGCCGGGCCATTCCCCCAGGAAGAGGTCGGCAGCCGTGAATGCGGTCTTGGCCGCCTTCCGAGCCAGCTCCCTGACCGTCGGTCGAAGACCAGCCGGGGACGGCGTGACGCCTCCTCCGACCTTGGTCACACCTGCGCTACTTGTCATCCTTGACATGGGCACCCTTAGCGCCTTGGTAGTCCGAGTCGTCGGTGGCCTCGTCGTCGGTGGCCTCGTCGTCGGCGTCGCCCTCCTCGACGTCTTCGCCCTTGCCCTGTGAGAAGCCGTCGATGGTCCGCCACAGCCAGGCGCGGAATCCGGTCGAGGCCGAACGGACGACGCGTGAGCGACGCCGGCGAATGAGCACCACCCCGAGCAGGGTGGCCCGCCGGATGGCGAAGTCGCGATCGGCGGCCTCGAGCGACCGCGTCACGGTGTGACCGGCGGAGGCGACCAGGATCACGTCATCCACCCTCTGGGCGAGGACGTGTGAGGCGGCATCGCCGAGATTCCCACCTGCGATGAGGATGAGATCGAAGAGCTCACGCGCCACCTCGAGGAGGACCTCGAACCTGTAGCCAGAGAGCTCGTCGGCGGCATCCCGCTTCCCGCTGCCCGACCTGATGGCATGAAGGCCGTGCACGACCTCGGGGCTCGACAGAAGAGCGGTCTTGAACTCGGAGACGAGATCCTCACGCTCCGTAACCTCGCCATGCAGCAAGGTCACCAGGGTGGGCCCGGCCTGTGGGCCCCACTCCACCATCTTGTTGCCCTTGTCGAAGGAGCCGTCGATCAGCAGGACGCTGCGACCGGACACGGCAACGGCGACGGCAATGTCCGCGGTCAGCTCCCGGATGTCCTCCCGGAACACGCCGCTTCCCTGGAAAGCGATCACGGTGTTGTCGTATTGATCGAGCTGGCTGCGCAGCATCTGCACGGCCGCCTTGCGACGACCACCCGGAGTCTCCAGATACCAGGGCTGCGGTGTGGGGTGCTGGAAGATCGCCTGCGGCCTCGAGGGCAGCTCGACGATGACCGGGGGGCCTTCCTCCAGGTCTTTGTCCGACCACAGCATCCCGCGGCCACGCTCGATGGCGACGAGGGCGATCAGGGTGGCGGCCAGCGCGCCCACCACGGCCAGCATCTGGTTGCTACCTGCCGAGGCGGCATCGAGTGTCACCGGCTGGGGGTCGACGTCGCTGAAGTTGGCCAGCGACTCGAGCCTTCGGGCCGTGGAATACCGCTCATTCCACTGCGCCTCCAAGTTGGACAGCTCCAGCTGCTTGAGGAGGAGCTCCTCGTTCTGTGTCGCCGCGGTGGCTGGGTCCGGCGGCAGCGGGATAGTGGCCAACTCTTGCTCGAGAGCAGTCAGCTGCTCCAGGGTTCGGGCCATCTCGGACTGGATCGACTCCGGGGTCCGGAGGACCAGCTCGGGGTTCATCAGCTGGGTGGTGAGAGTCCCGTAATGCCCTCTCAGTGCGGTTATCTGGCCCTCGACGACTGCCCTTCGGGTCTGCTCGGCCAACTCCTCGGCACTGAGCGGAGAGGCGGCCTGCAGGTCCTGGGTCTCCTGCCGGAGCGTGTTGATCTGCTCGGTCAGCAGCTCCAGGTCATTCCTGGCCTGGGTGACACCGGCGCCGATCGTCGAGCTCGCCAGGTAGTTCTCACGCATCGCCTCGGCCATGTCGTTGGCCTGCTGCTGAGTGGTGCCCCGACCGATGAAGAGAAGCTGATTCTGATCGTTCTCGAGATCGATCTCGGCCAGGAGCCAGGGGATGAAGGCACCCGGGGTCTCGTCCAGCACACCTGAGTTGACATCGGTAGCGCGAGCGAACTCCTGCTCGAGCATCGTTTCGAAGTCCTCTCGCTCCAGG
>JBMDXS010000004.1:0-17676 GCA_048595045.1 Acidimicrobiia bacterium | reverse complement strand
GGTGGGACTGCCCGCAGCACGCGCCGAGTCGTATCCGCACGAGCTCTCCGGCGGCCAGCGCCAGCGGGTGCTCATTGCCATGGCCCTGGCATGTGATCCCCACCTACTCATCGCCGACGAGCCGACCACGGCCCTGGACCTCATGGTGCAGGCGCAGGTGCTGGCGCTGCTCGGAGACCTCAAGGAGGAGAGGGACCTCACCCTTCTCTTCATCACTCACGACCTGTCGGTCCTCACCTATGCCTGCGAGCGCCTGGCGGTGATGTACGCCGGCCGGATCGTCGAAGAAGGGCCGGCCTGGGAGGTGTTCGAGAACGGCTCACATCCGTACACCCGAGCGCTCGCAGCCGCGTTCCCGACCATCGGTGACGAGGGGTCGCGCATGGCTCCGTCCGGGCTGGGGGGTGACCCACCCACCCCCGGTGACCTACCCGGCGGATGTCCCTTCCATCCCCGGTGCCCGCTCGCCCATGACGCCTGCCTGCCCACCGAGCCCGAGCTTCGGGTCGCGGGTGAAGCCAGGAGAGCCGCATGCGTGCTGGTGTGACGCCCCTGGTCGAGGTCGAGGACCTCCATGTCCACTTTGGAGCAGCCAGGGCGGTGGACGGGGCGTCGGTGCGTGTCCTGCCCGGCGAGGTGCTGGCCCTGGTCGGTGAGTCGGGATCCGGCAAGACCACCCTGATCCGCGCCATCCAGGGTCTGCAGAAGCCCACCTCGGGCACGATTCGGGTCGATGGTGCCGGCGGGTCCTCACCCGGGAAGGTGCAAACGATTTTCAACCCGAGTGTCCAGATGGTGTTCCAGGACCCCACCGGGGCGCTCAACCCGCGTCAAACCATCTATGAGATCGTGGCCGAGGGGCTGAGGATCAAGGGTCAATCCGGGAGCGAGGCCGAACAGGTGTCGGCAGCACTGTCACGGGCAGGCCTGCGCCCACCGGAGCGATTCTTCCCGTTGTATCCGCACGAGGTATCGGGTGGCCAGCGGCAACGGGTTGTCATAGCGGGGGCAATGGTGATGGAGCCCCGTCTCCTCCTTGCCGACGAGCCTGTGGCCAGCCTCGACGCATCGATCCGTGGCGAGATCCTCGCCCTGATGCGTCGTCTCGTCGACGAGACGGGGCTGGCGATCCTGGTGGTGACCCACGACCTCGGCTTGGCCTGGAACATCGCCGACCGTGTGGCGGTCATGTACTTGGGTCGGATAGTCGAGACCGGGCCGACAGAGCAGATCCTGGAGGACCCGAAACACCCTTACACCCGGGCACTCCTATCGGTGGTGCCGGAGACGAGGGAGATGGAACAGCAGATCCTCACCGGGGAGATCCCCGACCCGGCCCGTATCCCGCCTGGTTGCCGATTCCATCCCCGCTGCCCCCTACTCCAGTCGGGCATCCTCCCCGAGGCCATCTCCTCACGGTGCCCGATCGACGACCCCGGCCCCACACCTCTCGAAGCCCTTTCCGCGGCTGCATGCTGGGCGGTGACCAGCGGGGCCAACCCGGGCGCGATCTGGGCTAGCCCGGGATAGGGAGCTCCAGCCGAAAGACCGACCCGTGGTCGTAGCGGTATTCGAGATCACCGCCCATGACTCGGGCCAGGCTCCTGGCCACTGCCAGCCCGAGGCCTACCGAGTTCGGGTTGCGGCCATTCCCCTCGGCACGGTCGAAGGGTTGGAACATGGTGGCCACCCGCGCCGGGGGGATCGGCCCGCCGGAGTCCCACACCTCGATCGAGGCCATTGCGGAGTGTGCCAGGACCGTGACTGTGACCTCGTTTCCACCGTATCTGATGGCATTGGAGATGAGGTTGCGGATGATCTGGCGGAGCCGGGCCGGATCGGCCCAGACGGTGGCGTCGCCGCTCCATTCGATGGCCTTCCCGCTGTCACGGCCGGTCGTCTCCGCCAGGTCGGCGATGTGCTCTGAGACATTGACGATGGCGGGATAAACCGTCATAGTCCCCGCCTCCAGCCTGGTGACCGTGAGCAGGTCGTCGACGATCGCAGATATGTCCGCCGACTGGGTGGCGATGAGGCGCACCAAGGATCGGGCCTCGTCCGGCTCGAACATATCCCACGATTCCGACAGCTCGGTGGCGAACCCGAGAACCGCGGACAGGGGAGTGCGCAGTTCATGGCTGATACTGGCCAGGAACTCACGTTTCTCCTTGTCCAGGGCCTCCAACTCGGAAACCCGCACATTGGCCAGATCGGCCTCCTGCCGGGCCCGCTCCACCTGGAAGCGTGTAGCCACCAGGCGGGCCCGGCGCTCGGCCTGGTCGGTGTGCAGGGCACCGTCGAGTCGGTGGTAGTCGCGATGGCAGGCCAGCGCCGCGGCATGGTCCCCCCGGGCCTCGAGCAAGTCGGCGCGCAGGCCCGTCGCTCTGACCAACAGACGTTTCATGTCGAGTCTCTTGCTGCGGTCGGCGGCATCCTCGATCAGGACGGACGCCTCGTCGAGCCTCCCGGCCCTGACCAGCCAGTCGGCACGATCGAGGATGATCTCGATGCCGAGCTGATCCAACCCGCCGGAAGTAGCTTCGGCCTCGGCCTTGGCCGCCAGCTCTGTCGCTGCCTCTCCTAGCCCCTTGGAGGCCAGCACCTGGGCCATGAGCGCCTTCCCGTAAGCACGGGTGTGCCGTCCGTCTTCACCCAGTCGATCTCCTCGCCCCATCGTCTCTTCTGCGATCCTCCCGACCCGCTCGATCAGGGCTGTCCTGTGCGGCTCGTCGGCGGTGGCCGAGAGGGTCAAGAGCTCGTAGCCCTGATTGATCCGGGTGGTGCCCACCCTGAGCGTGTCACCGATGCGAAAGTAGATCTTCTCGGCTTGCTCGAAGAGGTCCAGCGCTTCCTCGTGCCGGCCTTCGTGGCTGAGGGCGATTCCGGTCAGATTCATCAAGAGCCCGGCCCCCAGCTCATCATTGGCCAGTTTCAGAGGAGCTCGTGCTCGTTCGAGATACTCCAGCGCAGTGGTCGTGTCGCCCACATCACCGTAGAGATCGCCGATCGCCATGAGGGCATTGGCGATGCCGCCCAGTTCACCCTCGAGCTCGAACTGGGCGCGGGCCGAGAGCTGCGAGTCGAGCGCCTCGTCGAGTCTCCCCATCGAGCTCAGGGCCCAGCCCCGGTGGTGAAGCGCCCAGCCCCGGGCCGTCCCGTCCCCGAGCGCGGTTGCCAGAGCTATGGCTTCATCGGCCACCTCCACTGCCTCGGTGCAGTCGAATTCGTACAGGGCCGAGCTCAGCGCGTTCAGGGCGGCGACCCGCTCGGCGTCGTCGGTGGCCTCGTCCACTCGCGTCCGCTTGATCGAAAGGGCGTCCATCCAGTGAGGAATCGGCCTCAAACTGGCCCTGGTTGAGCTACACCATGTAAGACCGGATCGGGCTCTCCTCGGCCAGGATCGGGCGGTCTGCCCGGAATGGGGTTATGTCGTGGTCGGTCGCATCGTCGACGGCCAGGTCGACCAGGATCTTCCCGAGCAAGGAGGCGAATTTGAAGGCGTGACCGGCCCCTACCACGGCGTAGATGTTCTGGGTGCCCGGCACCCGGTCGACGATGAAGTCACGATCAGGGGTCAGGGTGTAGAGACACGTCTTCGCCACGCGCACCGGCCCGGCGGCGCCGGGAAGGTATCGGGCGGCGAACCCGGAGACCGCGTCGGTCACATCGGCTCTTGGTTGGAACGACCGGGTCTCGGGGTCGGTGAGGATCTCACAACGGTCCCAAGCGACCTTCACGGCTCGCTCACCGAAGACGGGGAACCCATAGAACGATGGCTCGTCCATCCAGATCCAGATCGGGAATCTGCTGGGATGGAACTGGAGCAGGTCCGGAGATTCGAGATACACCACCTGTTCCAGAGTCACCTGGAGAGGGACCCGAAAGCCCAGACCGGCCAGCAATGGTGCGGTCCAGGCTCCGGCGGCGATGATGAGCGAGCCGACCCTCTCCGGCCGCCCGCCCACCAGCATCTCGACCTCACCGTCCACCTCGCGGATGCCGCCCACCGCTGAACCATCCCTCAGCGTGGCCCCGTGCTCCACCGCCAGCCGACGATGCGTCGAATTGGCCCGTGACGCCATTGCGATTCCCGATCGCTCCTGGAACAAGGCCATGACGTCGTCGTTCAGACGCCACTGTGGCCACCTCCTCATCACCTCACCGGCATCCAGCTCCTCGAATCGGATCCCGGCGGCGGACATCGATGCCCGGTAGTCGTCGAGACCGATCGCAGCGTCTCGGGGAGCGAGGTCGAGGCCTCCCGTCGTCAACACCAAGGGCTCTCCCGAATCGACTTCCACCTCTTCCCAGGCGATGTATGCGGCCTTGGCCAGCTCGACATAACCCGGGGTGTGATAGGAAAGGCGGATGATCCGGCTGTGATCTTCCGACCCTCCCCTGACGTGGCCCAGACCGAACTGCTCGACACCAAGGACATCTCCCCCGAGACGACGAGAGGCCCAGTAGACGGCAGCGCTTCCGATCCCCCCCAGCCCGAGTACGCCGACCCGGAAATCCGTCACATCAGCCCGTCGAGATATCGACGGATGTCCATGGAATAGTCCTCCATCGGGGCATAGAAGCCGGTGGTGAACCTGCGTGACGTCATGCCCCTCTGCACCGACTCGCAGATCTTCCAGTCCTGGCGATTGACCATGTCCCAGAAGTCGACGGCATCCGACGGGTCGAAATCGGCCTTCCCGATTTCGTCGGGGTGGAATAGAAAGTCACAGACCACCGTGGTCCCGTCCGCCTGGTGGGGCCAGAGTGTGAAGGCCGCCACGTGGTCAGCCGAGAGGCTAAGCATGAGGTTGGGGTAGACGAGCTGCCCCTTGTGCCGTTCCTGTTCGTCAGGGCTCAGACCGGGGAACGGCGAGCGGTTGGTGGTCCCGGTGGAGGTGAAGGTCCAAGCCCCCTCCCGATGGGGGATGCCCCGCTCCCAGTCGAGGTCGGAGCCACCTCGCCGGCGGAAGGCCGGGACCAGCTCCACGAGCTCCGGATGGACCGGGCCGCAGTGGTAACACTCGTTGTAGTTCTCGACGATCGCCTTCCAATTGGCCGCAACCGGGTAGACGATGCGGGCCCCGATCCTGAGCTCGGCCAGTGGGTAGTTGGAGAGATAGCCTTCTGACTCCTGGAACTGTCCCGTGACCGGCTCTGTGTTCGTCGGCTCGAGATGTACCCAGAGGAACCCGGCCCAGGCGTCCACCCCGACGTGGTGAAGGGGCAGGTCATCCATGCGGAGCCCATCCTCCTCGTCGAGGAAGGGAGCCGCGCGCAGCCTGCCGTCGAACGAGTAGGTCCAGGCATGATAGGGGCATTGGATGGCGCCCCTGAAGGTGCCGGTTGGACCCGGCTCGGCCTGTGCCGGCTTGCCCAACGCACCGGTCAACTGCGACCCGCGGTGCCGGCACAGGTTCACATATGCGGATAGGTCGCCCGATCGGGTCCTGGTGACGATGACCGATTCACCGACCACGTCACAGACGAGATGGTCGCCGGGTTCGGGTATCTCGTCGGCGCGGCCGACGCAGAACCATTGCCGTTCGAAGACCCCGGCGACTTCTCTGGCATACCAATCAGCTTCCACATATCGATCCCGGTGAAGCGTCGGCTCCATGAGCGGAGGCTAGTTGAACGACGATTCAGGCCCAGACCCTCGGGATTCGGTCCTTCCAGGTCTTGGTGAACACGATCTCGTCGTCGTGAAAAGCGCTCAGCCCGATCACGAGATCGAAGGCGCCGGCCACAGACGACAACTCGAGGCTGCCCCGTGTCGTCACCTTCCATCCGGGGCGTTCCATGGTCGATTCGGCATCGGCCCGCACCCGTGTCGTCGCCGGGTCGTCGTCGTCGACGCTGACGGTCCATGTCTCCTCGGAGCGGCAGGTGAGACCTGCCCGCTCCGGTTGGTGCTCGGTGGAGGAGCGGTGCCGCTCGTAGACATGGGTCGGACCGTCGCGTATGAACCTGCTGTGACCGCGATCCTCTGCCTGGAAGCCGGGAGGCTCGGGCTGAGGGGGTGGCGGCGGGATGTCGACCCTGGTCTCTTCGCTGCGGGTTGGGACCGTGGGGAGGAACAGACGCGAGCCCTCCGGTTCTATCTCGAGCCTGAAACGCTCCCCGGGCGGCCAGACGACCGGGAAATCGGCGCCGGCCAACGCCAACCGCAAGCTCCAGCCCGCCGGAATGACCGCGGAAGTGGCCATCAGGGGAAAGCGAACGCTGATCCGCCTGGCCGGCACGAGCTCACTCGGATCGTCGAGGTCCTCGGGGAAGGCCAGATTTCGGTTGCCCCTCGTGATGAGATGGCCCACACCGTCCGGTGCGACCGCGAGAAGTCGGGCAGCCACCATCCCGACCCCTTTGTCACTGGCGATGACCAGCTCCACCCGGGGCGTGCCGAGGATCTCGACTGCCGCATCGAGTGGATCGGTCTCGAAAGTCATGGAGTGGGCATCGTCCTCTCGTGAGTCGGTGCTGCCTTTCCCGGCTCGATCCCAGGCCGGGGCGTGCACCCCGACCCACTGTGGCCCCGACCAGGTGATGGAGCCGTGGTCGAGCTGGTCGAGCCCGAGATCCAGCTCGACACGATCCGTCGGGGGCCATGCCGGCTCCGCCCGCCAGTAACCGGGTGTGGGCGGATCGTCGAAGGGGGGCCGTGTTGGGCCGTCGAAAGGAGGTCCCGTCCGGACGTACATGGTCAATGGGGGAAGATCCATCACGCCGTTGTCGTCACCCCGGAGGTGATGGCCGAACCAGCGGGCGAGGAGGTCGAGGTGATCCAGACCCGGCCCCGGTAGGCCACCGGCCGGTCGGTAATGGCCCCATGGCCCTATGACGGTCCTGGTCGGACAGGTGAGGTGCTCGGCCATGGCCAGCATGCCGTCGACATAGCCGTCCACCCATCCGCCGATGAGCAGTGTCGGGCATCGGATCGCCCCGTAGTCGGCACAGGGCGACCCGTGCAGCCAGTAGTCGTCCCGCCGTTGATGCCGCAGCCAGATCCCGGGCCATTGCGGAGTCCTCTCCAGACGGTCCAGCCAGCGGTCCCACCACTCCTCTCCGACGATGTCCGGGTCGGGGGGCAAGGCGTTGCAGGTGATCATCGTGGGCGGCCAGTCGACTTGCTCCTGGGCGTGGAGCGAGCCGCCGGTGTAGTGGACGTCGCAGGCGAACCGGTCGTGGGTGGCGTGGACAGGGGCGATCGCCTTGAGCTGGGGCGGGCGAAGCATGGCGGTCTGCAGCGAGCTGAAGCCGCCCCAGGAGACTCCCCACATCCCGAGGCTTCCGCTGCACCACGGCTGGTCGGCCAGCCATCGGAGGACTGCAAGCGTGTCTTGCTGCTCACGGGGCACGTACTCGTCTTCGATGATGCCGGTCGAGGCTCCCGTCCCGCGTATGTCGATCCGCACGCCGGCAAAGCCCCGCTGGGCGAGATAGGAGTAGGTGCCCCAGTCCACCGAATAGAAAGCGTCGTCCTTGCGGTACGGGAGCGACTCGACGATGGTGGGGAAGGGCCCGTCGTGGCGGCTGTCGGGGCGGTACACGGTTAGGGCGATGCGTGCTCCATCGTCCATCTCGACGAAGACCCGCCGGTCCACATCCACTGGATACACCGGCGCTGCCTCGGGCACGGCGGCAATCTACCCATGGGCATGCCTAGCCTCGCCGATCTCATGACCACCACCGATAGACATCAGGTCGTGGTGGTGGGAGCCGGTATCGCGGGAATGGTGGTGGCACGTCGCCTCGCCGATTTCGGGCTGGATGTCGTCGTCCTCGAGGGTCGAGACCGGGTGGGAGGTCGGCTCTGGTCGCATCGTCTTCCCAACGGAGAGGTCGTCGAGCTCGGTGGTGAGTGGATCTCCACCGGACAGAACGCGGTGATGGGTCTGGTCGACGAGCTCGGGCTCGTCCTGGTCGATACCGGCATGGATTTCATCTCCAGGGATCCCGTCGGCGGCCCGCAAATTCCGACCTCCGAACATGCCCGTCTTGCCGAAGCCCTGGCCCGGCGGATGAGCCGGATCGGTGAGGAAGCGCTGTCATCGATGACAGCGGCGGAGCTGCTCGACGGCCTTTCCGCCAAGGGGCCTGCCATGGAAGTGTTGCGCTCCCGACTTCAGGGGACGGCGGGAGCGCCACTGCACTGGATCGCAGCCGCCGAGATAGGTGAGGAGTTCGGTATTGGCGATGAGGGGCGATATGTCCGGATCGAAGGTGGCAACGACAACCTCGTCAGAAGCCTCGGCGACGGGCTCGCTGTGCGTCATGGCTGTGTCGTCGACACCATTCGTCAGGACGCGCAGGCCGTCCACGTGTTCGCCGGCGACGAGGAGCACGTCGGGTTGGCCGTGGTGCTCACCGTGCCGGTCGCCGTCCTCGCCACCCTTCGCTTCGAGCCGGCCCTTCCACCGGCCGTGGCCCTGCCCATCGCAAGCCTGAGGATGGGCTCGGGGGCCAAGGTGGCGATCGCGACTCAGGCTGCACCCGATTTGTTCCGGAGACAAGACATGGACATTCCTGCCTGGTATTGGACGGGGCTGGGCCGGACCGGCGCGGTGAGGCGAGCGATCACCGCCTTTGCCGGCTCGGAGACGGGTGTATCGGCGCTCCTCGGCGATGAGATGGGAAGACTGCGGCGGGCGGCACCCGAATGCGGTCTGGTCGGAGAGCCCGTCGTGGTCGACTGGACCGCCGACCCGCTGGCGGGGGGCTGTTACTCGGTGATCGGTCCCGGCCAGCGGAAGGCCCTCGCATCCCTTGCCGACCCCATCGGGCGTCTCCATCTGGCCGGAGAGCACGTCAACGGGAGTGGCACCATCGATGGAGCGATACGGACCGGGGAGGATGCAGCGCGCTCGGTCACCGCCTCGTCCGTTTTCTGAACGGCCATTCAGGAATGGTGGTACCGTCACGCGGCACGGCTGGGCAGCCCCGAGGAGGCCGGTGGTGAAGCAGCTCTACATAGACGGCCGATGGGTCGACTCCCGTTCCGGGGAGCATCTCGACACCATGAACCCGGCAACCGGGGAGGTCATCGACCGGGTTGCATCGGCGGGCCGGGTAGACGCCGAAGCCGCCGTGATGGCGGCGCGGCGGGCCTTCGACGACGGCACTTGGGGCCCGCAGTCGGCGCCCCGGGCCAGATCGGCTCTTCTCCTGCGGGTCGCAGAACTGATCAGGCGGGACCGTGACCGTCTCGCCGAGCTGGAGACGCTCGACAACGGGAAGCCACTTGGAGACGCCTACTGGGATGTCGACGAGGCGGCCTACATGTTCGAGTACTACGCCGGGTGGGCGACCAAGGTGATGGGATCGATCCCTCCCGTCGGCCCGGAAGCGATGAGCCTGGTGATAAAGGAGCCGGTGGGGGTTGCTGCATTGATCACACCGTGGAACTACCCGATCCTCATGGCCAGCCAGAAGATCGCCCCGGCGCTGGCCGCGGGGTGCACCACCATCCTCAAGCCTGCCGAGCAGACCCCGCTGACGGCCATCGAGCTGGCGCAGATCCTGGACGAGGCGGGGGTCCCGGCCGGTGTCTTCAACCTGCTCACAGGCTTCGGGCCGGATGCGGGGGGGCCATTGGTCGAGCACCCTGCGGTGGACAAGATCTCTTTCACCGGCTCGGTCGAGGTCGGAAAGGCCATCTCCCGGGCCGCCTCGGAGACCCTGAAGCGGGTCACCCTCGAGCTCGGAGGCAAATCACCCAACCTCATCTTCGCCGATGCCGATTTCGAGGCGGCCATCGATGGCACCTGTGCCGGGATCTTCGCCAACAGCGGGGAGATCTGCTCGGCAGGGAGCCGGGTCCTGGTGGAAAAGGCGATCTACGAAGATGCCGTCTCCTCGATGATCGAGGAAGCCGGCAATATCCGCTTGGGGAGTGGCCTGGATCCCGAGACGACGATGGGCCCGCTCATCTCCTCGGAGCACTTGGAGACCGTGACATCCTACGTCGGCTCGGGACGGGAGTCGGCCGCGGTCGCGTACGAGGGCACCCTCCCCTCCGACCCGGGTCTGGCAGGCGGATACTTCGCACCTCCAACCATCTTCACCGATGTCGACAACTCAGCCCGGATCGCCCGCGAAGAGATCTTCGGGCCGGTGATGGCGGTCATCCCGTTCGGCGACGAAGATGAGGCGATCCGCATCGCCAACGACACAACCTACGGCCTCGCCGCCGCGGTGTGGACCTCGGATGTGAAGCGAGCCATGAAGGTGGCACGTGGGATCAAGGCCGGGGTGGTTTGGGTCAACGACAGTCAGCCGGCGCCCACCGAATCGATCTGGGGCGGGTACAAGACCTCGGGAGTGGGCCGAGAGCTGGGTCCCTGGGGCATCGAGTCCTATCTGGAAGAGAAGCAGATCTATCTCAATCTCGGATGACGACGTTCCTCACCACCGCCGAACTGGCCCTACGGGATCGGGCCCGCGCCTTCGTCGAGGAGTTGATCCCGTGGGAGGTCGAGGCAGAGATGAACCGGGGTGAGCTCCCGGCGCACGTCCGGAAGGAACACGAGGGGAAGGCCCGGGAGCTGGGTCTCACCGCGATCAACATGTCCGAGCGCCTCGGTGGGCCGGGCTACAGCACGCTGGCCCAGGTCCTCATCCAGGAGCAGACCGGGCGTGTCACCAATGCACTGGGCTGGGTGGTCTCCACCGGGCCCTCCTGGATCGAGGACGTGGCAACCGACCATCAGATCCAGACGTGGATCCGACCCACGGTCGACGGGGACATCCACGAGTGTTACGCGATCACCGAGGAGGGTGCAGGATCCGACGTCGACGGGATAGAGGCGACCGCCCGCCGCGACGGTGACCAATACGTCCTCGACGGTGTGAAGTGGCACGTCACCTCGGCCAACCTCGCCTCTTACGTCTTCTTTCAGGCCAAGTTGACCGAGGGCCCCGCCGCCGGGCAACACGCGCTCTTCTTCGTCGACATGGACAGCCCGGGTGTGGAATGTGTCCGGGTTCCCGAGTACTCACACACCTACGGCCATCACCACTGGGAGATGAAGTTCACCGATGTCCGGGTGCCGTTGGCGAATCTGGTGGGCAGCGAAGGCGACGGGATGAGTTTCTCGCACGCCTGGTTCCGGTACGAGCGTCTGATGATCGCGGCCCGCTGCTGTGGGGCGGCGGAGCGTCTCATCGAGGAGGCCACGGCGTTCGCCGAGGAAAGACAGGCTTACGGGTCGAGCATCGCCGAATACCAGGGGATCCAGTTCATGCTCGCCGATTCACTGACCGAGTTGTGGGCTGCGCGGTTGATGACCTACGAGACGGCCCGAGCCATCGACGAGGGCATCGACCTGAAGGTCCAGCACGCCCAGTGCTCGATGGCCAAGCTGTATGCGTCCGAGATGGCCAACCGGGTGGCGGACCGAGCGGTGCAGATTTTCGGGGGGCGGGGGTTCATGCGGGAGAACGTGGCCGAGCGCTTCTACCGCGAGCTCCGGGTCGACCGAATCTGGGAAGGCACCTCCGAAATCCAACGTCTCATAATCGCAGCCCAATTGAGGAAGAGAGGGGTCGTTCCGCTGGTGGGTTGACCATCTTCCCCGAGGGTCAGCCGCCGGCGTCGTAGGAACGTCTCACCACATCTTCCAGGACCGAGGTGTCGAGGTCCTCCAGACGCTTGACATAGATGCAGGCCTTGCCCGTCGTGAACTTGCCCAGCTTGGCCAGAAGCGGATCGTCCTCCTGCAGGTAATCGGTCACGTAGAGGGTCAGACTCTGCTTGCGCGGCGAGAAGCCGACCCTGAACCAATCGCCCTCCCGTCCCGACTCGTACCTGAAGTGCAGGTCGCCAAAGCCGATGATGCTGGGGCCCCACATGGCGGGCTCTTCGCCAGTGACCCTCTCCATGAGCGTTACCAGCTCTTGGGAGTCCTTACGTCTTCGCTCGTCCTCGATCGTGGCGAGGAAGTCGTCGACGTTGCCCCCACCCTTTTGCGTCTTGAGCTCGGCCATGACCGCAACTTATCAAGACAGACAACGGTCGGCGACGCCTCTCGGCAAAGGGCCACTGCCCCTTCCCCGGCTGCGCCGGTACTCCCTTCCGGGAAGAGAGACGGCCATTTGCTCAGGTAACCGTTTCCCGCAGCTCCCGAGTGGGAACCGTGGGCACCACGAGACCCTGGCCGAGGTAGGCGTGAGCCATGATGCCGAGGAACTGATAGACGGTGCCCTCCCACCCCGACAGAGGACCGGGCCGGTAGCCGCGGTTCTTGATTCCCCGCATCACCGACTCACATGCGGCCCAGTCCTCCCGGTTGGTGATGTCCCAGAAGTCGACCGCATACGCCGGGTCGAACCCTTCGACTTCGAAGGCCTCGGGCGGGAACAGCCAGGAGCAATCGATATGGGTCTGATCGATCCCGATCGGGGTCAGACGATGGGTCATGACGTAGTCCGGGTGCAGCGAGAGCAGCAGGTTGGGGATCACGGTCAGGTACCAAACCTGACGTATCTGTCTGCCCTTCACGTTCCTGAACTTGACCCCCTTGGACGAGCCATCGAGGGACATGGTCACCGCATGATCCTTGAGGTCCATCGTCCCACCGCACCACATCCCGGTGGGCACGTGGTCATAGCCGCTGTCGGGTGGGGTGACCTCACACAGCTCGGGATGGATCGACGAGCAGTGGTAGCACTCGTTGTAGTTCTCGATGATGATCTTCCAGTTGGCGTCCACGACATAGGAGTGGGTCGCGGCGGTGACCAGGCGCTCGGTCTCATACGGGGCGGTGATCTCTGCGAGATTCCCGAAATGGCGCTCGATCGCCGGCGCGTTGCCCGACAGGTCGACCCACACCCAGCCGCCGTAGACAGCCACCCCTAGATCGACGAGGGGGTAGTCGGCGGTGTCGAAGTCGTCGCTCATCGTGAATCGGGGGGCGGTTCGCAGCGAGCCGTCGAATCGGTAGGACCAGCTGTGATAGGGGCATCGGATCTGGCGAGAATCGAAGGCGGCACCGATCGGGGCCAGCTCATGGCCCCGATGACGGCACACGTTGGAGAAAGCGCGCAAAGATCCATCGCGGTCCCGGCTCAGTAGCACTCCTTCGCCGGCGACGGCCACGGCACGCAGTTGTCCCGGTGCGACCAGCTCGTCGAGACGACCCACACAGGTCCAGGTCGACTCCCACAGGTGCTCCTGCTCCCAGGCGAGGACGTCTGGGGAGAGATATGCGTCTGCCGGGAATGTGAGGCTCGGCCCGAACGAGTCGAGGACCCTCATCACCTGGTCCTGGTCCAACGGTGCCGGGTTCATCCGATTCTCTCCTGCCGCCGCCGCATGTCAGTGTATCCTGAACGACGAGTCAGGATACCGAAAGGAAGGTGGCTCATGTCCTCCGTGAGTGCGCAAGTCTCGGCTCTCGACGACTTGATCGCAAGAGAGCGGCAGAGTTTCCTCGACAGGGCCCCCAGGGCAACCGAGATGGCTGGGACGGCCGCCAGGTCCTTGGCAGGGGGTGTCACCTCCAGCTGGCAGATCTCCGATCCTCAGCCGATCTGGATCGACCGTGGTCTCGGGTCGAAGGTCTGGGACGTCGACGGGAACGAGTACATCGACCTCCACGGCGGCTACGGCGCCATGCTGGCCGGTCACGCTCACCCCGCGGTGGTTGCCGCCGTCACGGAGCGTGTGCGCAAAGGCACCCACTTCGCCCAGCCGACTGCCGACGCCATCGTCGTGGCAGAGGAGCTCTCCGACCGTTACGGCTTCCCGCTCTGGAGGTTCGGCAACTCCGGCACCGAGGCGACGATGGACGCCATCCATCTCATGCGGGCCATCACCGGACGGGACCTGATCATCAAGTTCGAGGGGGGCTATCACGGCCATCACGACTCGGTGATGGTCTCGGTGTGGAACGAAGAGGGCCTGGGCGCAGAGTCGAGCCCGAAGAGTGTCCCTGCCGGGAGCGGGATTCCCCAAGCCATCGTCGATCTCACCCTGATCGCCAGCTTCAACCATCTCGAATCGGTGAGCCGTCTCCTCGAGGAGCACGAACGAGAGGTGGCTGGGGTCATCGTCGAGCCGGTGCTCCAGAACTGTGGTGTCCTGCTTCCCGAGCCCGGTTTCCTACAGGGTCTGCGCGAATTGACCCTCAGACACGGTGCCCTACTCACTTTCGACGAGGTCAAGACCGGGCTCACGGTCGGGAAGGGCGGAGCGACTCGCCGATTCGGCGTGCAGCCCGACATCGTCTGTCTCGCCAAATCGCTGGGCGGAGGGCTGCCCATCTCCGCAATCGGTGGCACGGCGGAGGTGATGGGCCACATCGTCGATGGGAGCTACGAGCAGGTTGGGACATTCAACGGGAACCCGTTGTCGCTCGCCGCGGCTCGGGCGATGCTCGAGGAAGTGATGGTGGGGGAGACATACGAGCACCTCGATCAGATCCAGACCCGCATGGAGAAAGGGGCCAACGAGGTGATCGGTCGTCACGGATTGGTTGCCCACGTGGCCACCGCAGGCGCCAAGGGAAGTGTCATCTACTGCGCCGAGCCGATGCGGACCTATCGCGATTTCCTCGCTGTGGACGGGCGTTACGCCCAGGCGGCATGGCTCTATCAATACAATCGAGGCGTGTTCCTGCCGCCATGGGGCAAGGGCGAGCAGTGGCTGCTCTCTGTCCAGCACACGGTCGAAGACGTCGACCGTTATCTGGAGACACTGGACGGTTTCGCGGGCGTCATCTCTGCGTGATGCGGGTCTAGGCTCGCTCGCTGATGAGTGGCGTCGTCGAACTGGTCGATCTTGCCAAGTACTACGGGGAGAACCCGGCCGTCGACCACATCGACCTTCGCATCGAGAGCGGCGAGTTCTTCTCTCTGCTCGGGCCGTCGGGATGCGGGAAGACCACCACGCTGCGCTTGATCGCGGGCTTCGAGCGGCCCGACAGTGGGGCCATTCTCATCGATGGAGTCGACCAAGCGGGGACCCCACCTCACAAGCGGCCGGTCAACACGGTCTTTCAGAGTTATGCCCTGTTCCCCCACATGAACGTCGCGGACAACGTCGCCTTCGGGCTCGCCTATCAGGACGTGCCCAAGGCGGAGCGGAACGGTCGGGTGGCGGAGGCGCTAGAGCGGGTCCACCTGAGCGGGATGGAGAGCCGGAAACCCACCCAGCTCTCAGGCGGGCAGCAGCAGCGAGTGGCGCTGGCCAGGTCGTTGGTGCTGAGCCCGTCGGTTCTCCTGCTCGACGAGCCTCTGGGAGCTCTCGACGCCAAGCTGCGCAAGGCGCTCCAGGTCGAGCTCAAACGGCTCCAGGAGGACCTGGAGATCACCTTCATCTATGTCACCCACGATCAGGAAGAGGCGATGACGATGTCCGACAGGATCGCGGTGATGACCGAAGGCACCGTCGAGCAGACAGGCACGCCTGCCGAGATCTACGAGAGGCCGACTTCGAGCTACATCGCCGACTTCCTCGGGATCTCGAATCTGATGTATGCCGAGGCCATAGGCCCGGGACGGGTCGCTCTGGCCGGCTTCGAGCTCGACTGCGTGGACAAGGAAGGCGCCAGCGGCGAGGTGACCGTAAGCATCCGCCCCGAGAGAGTGCAGATCCATCCACCCGATTTCGCCGGCGACAATGTCCTCACCGGAGAGATCGAACGCGTCGTGTTCGCAGGCCCATTGCTCAACGTCCTGGTGACCGTCGAGGAGGTGGGCACCATCCAGGTGACGGTCCCCAACCAGGGAGGCGCGTTCCCTTGGGATTGGCCCGACAAGGTAGCCCTCCACCTACCGGCCGAGTCCCTGCGCATCGTGTCCGAGACGGGGACTGCCACCGAGGAGCTCGAAGCCGATCTTGAGGGCGCGGGAGCTGATCAGGACGAGTGAGCGGCGACCAGGCGTCGCCCGATCCTCGTCAGCTCCTCGCCCAACTCGTCCGGTGAGTCGACCTCGAACTCCCAGGGGAGTCCGAGCAGATACCGCGCCAGCCATTGCACGTCATCGGCGCCGATCACCAGCCGGGTCATCTCGGGCCCGAGGGATTCGAGTGCCCCGATCGTCGGAGGGATCATCTGTGTCGCCCGTTCCATGGAAGTCGCCATCCGAATCGTGGCGCGCAGGGCGTAGGCATCGATGGCCACCCCGCGCTGCACCATCTCCACCGGGTCGGGCTCAGGCCGGCGGGCCGAGCGCATCCCCGTTGCGACGGGGTCGGTGAGACGGTCGAGGCGAAAAGTGCGCCAGTCGTCACGATCGAGGTCGAACCCGACCAGGTACCAGCGACGTCCGGTGTGCACCAGACGCAGCGGCTCGACGTGCCTCTCGGTGACCCGGCCCTCGACGTCGGTGTAGGTGAAGCGCATCCGCTGCCTGGTGCGTGCTGCCGAAGCGGCGACCGCCAGCGACGCGTGGTCCACCGAAGAAGGAGACGTTGTCAGTGTCGACACCGTTGCCTCCGAAATGTCCTCCAGCTGGGCCCGCAGCTTGGGAGGCAACACGTGCTCGAGCTTGGACAGGGCCGACAGAGACGCATCCTCGAGGCCCCCGACCGCGGTCGTCGCCGCCACTCGGAGACCCAAAGCCACAGCCAACGCCTCCTCATCGTCGAGGAGGAGCGGGGGGAGCTTGCCGCCCTGCCCGAGACGGTAACCACCCCCCGGCCCGGCCACCGCTTCGACCGGGTACCCGAGAGTGCGCAGGCGTGTGATATCTCGGCGTACCGTTCGAGTGGTCACGTCGAGTCGTCGCGCCAGCTCCTCTGCGGTCCAGTCGATGCGCCCTTCGAGCAGACCGAGGAGCTTGAGCAAACGTTCGGCGCTGTCCATCTTCCTCGATTCTCGTGGTCTATGCGGACAGTTCCTGTCCGCATCTGATCGTAGTGTCGGGGAGGTAGTCGAGGAAGGACACTCCATGATGCATTGGGCCGGTTTCGAGATGATCAGGCACCTGGATGAAGAGCTTCGACAGGTCTCACTCCGCAAGTTCTGGTGGCGGCACGTCCAGCCCGACCCCGAACCGGAGCCGTCGGAGCGAATCTCCGAAGCCGAGATAATCGAGCTGGTCTTCGGGCCGCATTGCGAGGCGGAGGGCTCGATCGGTGCCTGAGCCCGAGTGGGCTCATCAGAGCGAAACGGACCTCGGCCCGATGACGAGCCGGCCGCTTACCCCAGAGCGCTTCCCGGACATGGAGACGGTGTTTGGAGAGCGTGGCGTGGCCAGGCGATGCTTTTGTATGTACTGGAGGCGGCCGGATCAGGGGCACGGGGACGACCGGGACAACAAGGACCGGTTCGCCGATCGTGTCTCTGCGGGTCGGCCCCCGGGTCTGGTGGGTTATGTCGCCGGGGACGATCCGGTGGGCTGGGTCCAGGTCGGGCCCCGCACCGAGTTCCCGACTCTGGACAGATCGCGACTCCTCAGGCGTCTAGACGACGTCGACGTGTGGTCCATCAATTGCTTCGTGGTACGGGCGGGCCACCGCAAGCGTGGGGTGGGGGCGGGACTCCTCGCTGCTGCCATCGACTTCGCCAAGACCCAAGGGGCGACGATCATCGAGGCGTACCCGGTGGACGGCCCTCGGAGCTCCTCGGTCGATTACTTCACTGGCACATTGAGCATGTTCGACGAGCATGGGTTCGTCGAGTTGATCCGACGTAACGACACGCGGCCGATCGTCCGATTGACGGTGTGATC
>JBMDXS010000039.1:0-2774 GCA_048595045.1 Acidimicrobiia bacterium | reverse complement strand
GCGGAAGCACGACCGAACAGGAGATTCGATCCGGCGAGATCGGCCGCGTAGGACGTCTTCGGTCTGAGCCGGATCTCGTCGGGGCTTCCCCACTGGGTGACGACGCCCTCCTCGATGATGTGCACCTCATCGGCCAGGAGGAAAGCCTCGACCGGGTCGTGGGTGATCACCAGACGGGGGCCCGGGAAGTCTTCGAGATGCCGATCCAGGATGCGTCGCAGCTCGCTCCGGGTGGTCACGTCTAAGGCGGAGAGCGGCTCGTCGAGCAGCAAGAGATCGGGCTCGGTGACTAGTGCCCTTGCCAGTGCCACCCGTTGTGCCTGCCCCCCAGACAGCCGGCCTGGTTTTCGCTTCTCCAGACCGGCCAGATCGAGCCGGGTCAGCCAATCGGCGGCCCGAGCCAGGGAATCGGATCGCGACATCCCTCGGCTGCGGAGACCGAAAGCGACATTCTCCACCACCGTGAGATGAGGGAAGAGCAGATAGTCCTGGAACACGACCCCCACCTGGCGTGATTCGGGCGGGAGGTAGATCCCCGCATCCGGATCGTCCAGGGTGACACCGGCCAAGCCGATCCGACCCCACTCGACCTGGAGGAGACCGGCGATGGCTGCCACGGCAGTCGATTTGCCCGCCCCATTGGGACCCAGCAAAGCGACCGTACGTCCCGGGGGAATGGCCAGATCGAGCTCGAGTCGAAAATCGTCACCCCGGTGCAGCCCGAATCGCGCCTCGAGCCCCTCCCCTACAGGGCCTTCCACCATCTCTCCCGTAGGGCGAGGAGCACCGCAAGTGAAACCACCACCATCACGAGACTCAGTGCAACGGCTACATCACGATCACTCTCCAGTGCGACGAAGACCGCCAGGGGCAGAGTCTGGGTCCGTCCCTGGAGGTTTCCGGCGAAGGTGATGGTCGCGCCGAACTCCCCGAGCGCCCGGGCCCAGGTGAGAACCAGACCGGCGACCAGCGAGGGGCCGATCATCGGCAAGGTGACCCTGCGCAGCACGGTCCATGGACCGGCGCCCAGGCTCGAGGCCGCCCCTTCGTACCGGGGGTCGAGGTTGCGCAATGCACCTTCCACCGTTATCACGAGAAATGGCATAGCCACGAAGGTGTTGGCCAGGACCACGCCGGCGGTGGAGAAGGGGAGCAACAGGCCGGTCGCCTGATTGAGCGGCTCTCCGATCAGCCCGCGGCGCCCGAGGGCGAAGAGGAGGGCCGCCCCACCCACCACCGGCGGCAGGACCAGAGGCAGGGTCACCAGGCCGCGAACCAAGGAACGGCCGGGGAACTCCAGGCGGGCCAGGATCCAGGCCAGCGGGACACCGATGAGGACTGCGACCACCGTGGCCGCCAGCGAGGTCACCAATGACAGTCGCAGCGCATCGGTGACCAGATCGTTGGACAGCAACTCGGGAAGGTCCGTCCACGGGACCCGGCTGACCAGCCCGATGAAGGGCACGGCGAAGACGGCCAGGCCGATGACACCGAGGACGATCAGCACCACCGGCGGCCGACGAGCTCGCTCCACGCCTCGCCGCTCAGTGGTCAAGGCGATGAGAACCCATAAGCGGTCAGGATCGCCTGACCCTGATCCGAAAGCACGAATTCCACGAACGCGGACGCTGCCGCTGGATTGGGAGCGCCGGCCAATGCCGCGATTGGATATTCGGCTACGACGTTGTCCTCCACCGGGATGTCGACTCCCTCGACGGCGCCACCCGCGGACATCACGTCGGTCACATAGGTGATACCGGCATCCAGCTCACCAACCTCGATCTTGGTGAGTAATGCCCGCACGTCGGGTTCGTTGGTGTCGATCACCGGGGTCACCCCTGCGCTGGCCAATGCCTCACGGCCAAACTCACCGCATGGCACGTCCTCGGCGCAGAGGCCAATCAGCAGGTCGTCGTTGGCGAAGTCGTCCAGGCCCGTCACTCCCGCTTCATTACCGGCCGGGACCGCGATCTGAAGCAGGTTGGTGGCGAAGATCTCGGCTTGGCCGGTCACCTCGCCCGCACCGGCCACCTGCTCCATGTTCGAGATGTTCGCCGCGGCGAAGACGTCCGCCGGAGCACCCTCGAGAATCTGTTCGCGGAGCGCGGAGCTCGCCCCCAGGTTGAGAATCACGTCCACCTCGGGATGGGCCTCCTCGAAGCTCGACTCGATCTCACTGAAGGCGTCGGTCAGCGAAGCCGCGGCAGACACCAACAGCTCACCCTGGATGTCACTCGCCGAGGCCACATCATCGAGCCCGCCATTGCAGGCGACAAGAGCGAGCGGGATGAGAATCGTCGCCAACCACAGAGATCGCTTCTTAGTCACGTTGTGACTACCGATAGTAACAAGGAGACTAAAGGGGGTTGGAGAGTCACCTACCCTGATCCGGGCGCATGGAGGGCTTTCAGCCGTCGCTGTCCGAACACGCCGTCCTCGGCTTGCTTGTCGCCGGTCCGGCCCACGGGTTTGCCATCTCGAAGGCACTCGAGCCGGGCACCGAGATCGGCCGCATCATCACGGTCCGGAGACCGTTGGTGTATCGCGCCCTGGACCGACTGGTCGCGGCGGGTCTTGCCGAACCGGGCCATACCGAACCAGGGACTGCCGGCCCCAACAGGTTGATCCATCGTGTGACGCCATCAGGTAGGAAGCACCTGAACCGGTGGCTGGGCCGCCCGGTGGGCCATGTCCGGGACATGCGAATCGAGTTCCAGCTCAAGCTCGCACTGCACGAGGTCCTGGGCCGATCACCCCTTCTACTCGTCAGGAGA
>JBMDXS010000038.1:0-11238 GCA_048595045.1 Acidimicrobiia bacterium | reverse complement strand
GCATTGGCGCGATCCGATCAGAGATAGGTGTTCCTCAGGTCCTGGACCAATTCGCCATCCTCGACTTCGAGCACCCGATCGGTCATCTCGGCCACTGACCGATCATGGGTGACGATGAGGAAGCTCGTCTCCAGCTCCTTGTTGATTTCTCGAAACAGGCGATACACCGACTCGGTGTTCGCCGTGTCCAGGTTGCCCGTCGGCTCGTCGGCGAGGATCAGGCTCGGCAGGTTCATCAACGCACGCCCGATTGCGACCCGTTGTTTCTGTCCGCCCGAGAGCTCGTTGGCGTTCTTGTCGGCCAGTCCCTCCAGCCCGAGCATCCCCAGCGTCTCGTGGGCCCTGGCTCGTTCCTCTTCGGCTATCCGACGACCGGCGATCCGGGTCGGCATCGTCAGGTTCTCGAAGACGCTGAACTCGGGGAGAAGATGATGGAACTGGAAGACGAATCCGAGCGCTTCGTTTCTCAGGCGCGCCCTGGCCGCCCGGTCGAGCTCACCTGCCTCCTGGCCGGACAGGATGACCCTGCCCCCGGTGGGCGTGTCGAGCAGGCCGAGGAGGTTGAGCAGCGTGGATTTCCCCGATCCCGACTGGCCCACGATGCTGGCGAACTCACCGGCCATGAGGCCGAACGAGACCCCTTTGAGGGCACGGGTAGCAGTCTCCCCCTCCCCGTAGACCATCTCGAGACCTTCGGCGACGATGACCTCAGCCACCCTGGATCACCTCGATCGGATCGAGCCGCGAGGTCGACCGCGATGGGAGTAGCGAGGAGACCAGAGCCACCATGATGCCGATCGCCGCTGATATGAGGATGAGCGAGGGTTGGGGGCGAACACTGAAATCGACCGGTGCGAAGGAGAATGCCCAGATGAGGAGGTAGCCCAGGCCGATCCCAAGCAGGACGCCACCGACGCCCAACAGTGCCGCCTGCCAGAGAAAGATCCGACCGGCCGCTGCGTCCGTCATCCCCATCGCTTTGAGAATGCCTATCTGGCGGGTCTTCTGGACCGCGTTGACCGTCAGGGTGCTCGCGATGCCCAGCGCGACGGCCAGGAGGACGAAGGCCTGGATCATCAACGATGAGCCAGATTGTGCCGCCAATCCGCTGAGCAACTCCTCGTTCTCCGCCTGCCATTCGACAACGGACACACCGGGTAGCCCGCTCAGGCTTTGCGCCACCTCGGTCGAGGTGAAAACGTCCTCAACCTGGATTTCGATCGCCGAGAACTGGTCGTCAGGCTGACCCAACGCCTCGGCGCCGGAGCGGTCGTCGAGAAAGGCCAGCCGGTCGTTGGCAGCAGCAGATCCGAGATCGAACACCCCGGCGATGGCGTAGGTGCCCACCGAGCCGTCCGGTAGAACCAGATCCACCGTTTCGCCGGGGCCCAGGCCTGACTCCTCGGCGAACCCGGTCCCGATGACGATCTCCGAATCTTCGAGTCGGAACTCGCCCGAAGACATACTCTGTTCGAGGTCGTACACCGCATCCAGATCGCCGGCGACCCCCGCGGTCACGCTCAAGGCGAGACTCTGTTCGGCGGCTGCGTAGATGGCGGAAAGGCGTCGCACCGGGATCGCGACCGTGACGCGGTCATCCTCCAGCGCCTCGTCGACGAGCGAGACCGGGACGGTTGCGTTTTCGTCGTCAGGCAGGAGGGTCACATGAGGGCTGGATCCGACGGTGGAATCGACTAGATCTTCCTGAAGGCTCGTGATGAGCGACCCGACGAACACCTGAACCGCGATCCCCACGGCGATCCCCGCCGTGATCAGGGCAGATTGGCCGAGGGACCTGCGGAGGAAGCGGGATGCGATCGACAGGGACAGCATCAAGTTCCCTCGATGTCAGGGACAGACGAGAAGTCGACCGCCTCAGGCCAGTCCTCGTGGTCGTGGGCAAAGGCGGGGCCACCCACCCAAACGACAAGGTCGGGGTGCACCTTCACGAGTGCGTCCACGTAAGACCGCAGGCTGAGCCTATTGAGGTGGGTGGAGACAGATACCGCGACGGCTTCGGCTCCCAATTCGTCGACCGCGGCGGTCAATTCGTTCACGGGCACGTCAGCCCCGAGGAGATGTGCCGTCCATCCCGCCAGCACGAAGCGGTCGGCCAGCATCCGTACCCCGAGGTCGTGGAACTCGTTCGGTGGCGTGCAAAGGACCACGGTTCGACCAATTGGGGGGCGCGCCGAATCGGGGATGAGCGGGGCACATGCTTCCACGATGTTCCGCAAGACCGAGGTCGTCAGATGCTCTTCCCAGACCTCGGTAGTGCCTTCCTGCCACGCCGCTCCGGTGTCGACCAGGATGTCCCCGAGGATCCGGTACAGGTCGTCGATCGACACCTCGCCCGTGGACACCGCGGCCAAGGCGGCGTCGACCGCGCCGAAGCGGTCCCGCGCCTCGATACTCCTGTCGATGACGTCTCGCAACGTCATGGCTGGATCACTTCCCTGAGCCAAGGTAAGGAGGTTATTGACCGGGCGACGCTCCATGTCCGTGGCGCGGCCGGGAGCACCGCGGGTTTCGCCCGCTGTTTCGGTGCTACCTATTCTCCGCCGTCGATGAGTCACTGGTCGGAGGCCACTCAGCAGCGGGCCCGGGAGATCATCGCCCGGTATCCGCAGAAGCGCTCGGCCGTCATGCCCCTCCTCTATCTCGCCATGGCGGAGGAGGGATATCTCACCGACGAGGGGATGGAGGAAGTCGCCCGCTGGGTGGACATCACCCCCGCCCAGGTCCAGGCAGTCGCCACCTTCTACACCATGTACAAGCGCCGGCCTACCGGCAAGTACCTGATCTCGTGCTGCACTTCGATCTCCTGCATGCTGCTCGGTGGGGACGACGTTCTCCACGCCGTAGAGGACGAGTCCGGGGTGCCTCACGGAGAGACCGGGGCCGACGGCCTGCTCTCGGTCGAGCACGTCGAGTGCATCGGCGCCTGTGGGGGTGCGCCGGCGGTACAGGTCAACTACGAGCTCATCGAGGGCGTGACTCCGGACAAGGCCCGGGATCTGGTCCGATGGCTGCAGACTGCCCTTCCCGCCGTGGTGAACACCGATGAGATGCAGGAGCTGTTCGGCGGTGTGCGCAGCTTCGACTGGGCGATAAGGGAGGGCGACGGGGCCAAAGGCCCCTATCCCGCCTTCCCGGCCCTGGGCACCGTCGGCGGGCAGGGCGAGACGTGACCTATCCCCTCGTCGTGACCAAGCGGATGACCGATCACCCGGCCGATTCGCACACGCTCGAGCGGTACGAGGCCACCTCGGGGTACGAGCAGGCGAAGCGGGCCCTTGGTGTGACCCGGGAGGAGCTGGTCGAGGAGATCAAGACCTCGGGTCTCCTGGGGCGAGGCGGGGCAGCGTTCTCGGCCGGTCTCAAGTGGAGCTTCCTGGCGCCGGCCCGGCCCTCCTATCTGGTGATCAACGGCGACGAGTCCGAGCCCGGCACCTTCAAGGATCGCCAGCTCTTGGAGCGGGATCCGCATCAGATGTTGGAAGGCGTGATCATCACCGCCATCGCCAATGAGGTCCATCATGCCTTCATCTACATAAGGGGCGAGTATCCCAAGCCGGCTCGAAGGGTCCAGACCGCCGTCGACGAGGCGTATGCAAGGGGCTATCTGGGCAAGGGGATCTTCGGGTCGGACTACGACCTCGAGGTCACCGTCCACCTCGGCGCCGGCGCCTACATCTGCGGCGAGGAGACCGCGCTGATCAACAGCCTGGAGGGGCTCCGGGGTGAGCCACGGCTCAAACCACCCTATTTCCCGGCCGCCAAAGGCCTCTACATGCAGCCCACCATCGTCAACAACGTGGAGACGGTGTCCAACCTGCCTCACATCCTGGCCATGGGTGCCGAGGAGTTCATCGAGCTCGGCCACCCGCTCGACACGGGGACGTACATGATCTCGGTCTCGGGTCATGTCAACAAGCCGGGCAACTACGAGCTACCGCACGGGATCACCTGGCGCCATCTCATCTATGACATCGCCGGAGGCGTGCCGGGGGATCGGCAGGTCAAGGCCATCGTCCCCGGCGGGGCTTCGGCGCCCTGGTTCATCCCCGAGATCCATCTGGAGGACCAGATCACCAAAGACGTCTGTGCCGAGGCGGGCTCGATGCTCGGGTCGGGGGCAGTCATCGTCATGGACGAGACCACGTGCATGGTCCGGGCCGCCGAGCGGATCGTGCGTTTCTTCGCCCACGAGTCCTGCGGACAATGCACACCCTGTCGGGAGGGGACCACCTGGATGGAGATGATCCTGCGTCGCATAGAGGAGGGTCAGGGTCGCCCCGTCGACCTCGATCTATTGCTCGACGTCTCGGACGGGATCAGCGTTGGTCTCGCCTGGCCCCCAAAGATGACCACCATCTGTCCCCTCGGACCGTCGGCGGTGTCCCCGGTGCTGGCACTACGCGATTACTTCCGCGACGAGGTGAATGAGCACGTGGAGCGCGGCGGTTGTTGGTTCCCCGGAGCGCGAGTGAAGCCCCATGACACCGTCGAGGGTGACCGCCGGCAGCTTGTGGAGATCGGAGCGAGCGGCGAGCGGGTGTCAGGGGGTCCCCCCCCAGAAGTGATGGGGACCGCGAATGAGTGAACCCCCCACCGAGCTGGTATCCGTCACCATCGACGGTGACACCCATCAGGTGCCCGCCGGTGCCCTTCTCATCGAGGCCGCTCAGGACAGCGGCACCTACATCCCCAGGTTCTGCTGGCACGAGCGGATGAACCCGGTCGGTATGTGCCGGATGTGCCTGGTCGAGGTGCAGAGCCCTCGGGGCCCCATGTTGATCACCGCCTGCACCAACAACGTCGCCGATGGGATGGTGGTCGACACCCGCAGCCCGACGGTCAAAAAGGCCCAAGAGGCTGTGCTCGAGTTCCTCCTCGCCAACCATCCCCTCGATTGTCCGGTGTGCGACAAGGGCGGCGAGTGCCCGCTCCAGGACCAGGCCTTCTCCCACGGGCCGGGGGAGAGCCGATTCGTCGAGATCAAACGGAACTACGCGAAGCCGATCCCCATCTCCGATCTGGTTCTGCTCGACAGGGAGCGCTGCATCCTCTGCGCTCGCTGCACGCGGTTCTCCGACGAGATCAGCGGTGACCCCCTCATCGAGTTCAAGTCGAGAGCGAACGTCACCGAGGTCAACACGTTCCCCGATCTCCCCTTTTCCTCATACTTCTCCGGCAACACCATCCAGATTTGCCCGGTCGGCGCCCTCACCTCGGCCCAATACCGGTTCCGGGCCCGGCCCTGGGACCTGCAGATGGTGGAGAGCTCGGGCCTGCACGACACCGCCCATCCCCGCCTCTCGGTCCACGTCAGTCAGAACGAGGTTCTGCGCCTCGTCGGTGTCGACAACGACGCCACCAACCACGGCTGGCTGTCCGACAAGGACCGATTCGGCTTCCAGTACCTGAACTCGGAGGAGCGGCTGACCATGCCGCTGGTGCGCCAGGACGGTGAACTGGTCGAGACTACGTGGGCCGATGCCCTCGATCGGGTGGCGGAGCGCATAGCTCTCATCCGTGATGAGGACGGTGGGGAAGCCTTTGCGGTGATCGGGGGAGGGCACGGGACCAACGAGGATGCCTACGCTCTCTCCAAGTTCGCCAGGGTGGTCATGGAGACCAACAATGTCGACGCCCGCCTCGACGACGCCCTCGCCTCTCACTTCCTCGCGGCCACGGTCGATCGTGGCCTGATCGCCGACATCGACGTGGCCGACACCATCCTGCTCTGGGGGCCTGACCTGAAGGAGGAGCATCCCACGCTCTATCTGCGGGTGCGTCGCGCCGCCCAGGAGCTGGGGGTGCGCCTCATCGTCATCCACCCTCGGGCAACCGGGCTCGACGATCGGGCGAGCATGAAGGTGACCTATCGGCCCGGTGGCGGGTTCGCGCTTCTCGACGAGATCGCCGAAGGCAAGCATCCCGAGCTACGGCAGGCGCTCTCGGCCGACCAGGTGGTGGCGATCGTTGGTCAGGCCTCGTTTGCGGATGGCCCCAAGTTGGCCGAATCGGTCGCCGCATATGTGCGCAACAAGGCGGGCTCGGCCCGGATCCTCCCCCTGGCCAGGCGGGGCAACATCTTTGGCGCCCTCGACATGGGTCTCGCCCCGGACCTGCTCCCTGGCCGGGTCGCCTCCGACGACGCCGGGCGCGCCGCATTGGCCGAATCATGGGGCGAGCCACCTGCGGGCAGGGGTAAGGACACCCGGGCAATGTTGGAAGGCATCGATTCGGGCGAGATCCGCTTCCTCCTCCTGGTCGGCGCCGACCCGATTCGTGATGTGCCCGACCCTCGTCAGGCGGTGCTGGCATTGGACTCTGCCGAGTATGTCGTGTCGATCGATCTCTTCCTCAACGACTCGAACAGGGAGGCCGACGTCGTGCTCCCTGCTGCGGGGTTCGCCGAGAAGGATGGGACGGTCACCAATCTCGAGGGCCGGGTGCAGAAGGTCAACGTGATCGCCCCAATCCCGGGCCAGGGCCGGCCGGAATGGTCGATCCTCGACGATCTGGCCGAACGTGCGGGACGGCCGATCGGGTTGGCCACCGCGGAGTCGATCGGCAAGGAGATCTCGGAGGTCGCCCCGGCCTACGCCGGGATCACCTGGGATCATCTCGACTGGGAGGCCAGGGACGGGGCGGTCGTGCCTCTGTCGGGCAGCCCGGACCTGAGCCACATCCCGGTCGCCCTCAAGGGGGACAGCGCGCCCACCGCGCCGCTGCTTCTCCACGTGGGCCGGACCCTCTACGACGACGGGGTGATGATCAGACACAGTCCGTCGCTTCGGGCGCTTGCTCCGGGAGCGGTGGCCCACCTCAACCCCGAGGACGCGAAGAGGGCCGGGGCCCAGGACGGTCACCCGGTGAAGGTGGTCACCAGCCACGGTGAAGGCGAGTTCTCGGCGGTCATCGACGAGGGAACACCCGAAGGTGTGGTCTATGTGCCGTTCAACCAACCTGGCGGCGCCCCGCTGGGCACCGACGCCGTGGTGCGGGTGACGGCGGTGGGCCGATGAGCTGGCCCGAGTTCTGGATCGTGGTGCTGAGAGTGCTGGCGACCTTCGCGTTGTTGCTCTTGGTCACCCTGATCAACGTGTGGGCCGAGCGCAAGATCCTGGCCGACATGCAGAGTCGGTTGGGGCCGATGCGGGCCGGTCCTTGGGGCATCCTCCAAACGCTCGCCGACGGCCTGAAGCTCTTCTTCAAGGAGGCGGTGACCCCGCGCCGGGTCGAGATCGGCATGTACCTGCTGGCCCCCTTCCTGGCCGTGGTCCCTGCCTTCCTCATCTTCATGGTCGTCCCCTGGGGCAAGCCCTTCACGATTGGCGAGTACGAAGTGGCGCTGCAGGGCGCCGACCTGAACATCGGGCTCCTCTTCATCCTCGCCATGTCCTCGCTGGCGGTGTATTCGGTGGTCCTCGCCGGCTGGTCCTCTGGCTCGAAGTACCCATTGCTGGGTGGAGTTCGGGCGACCGCCCAAGCCATCTCCTATGAGGCGGCCATGGGGCTGGCCATGGTTGCGGTGGTGATGTTCTCGGCCACCCAAGGGGAGGGTGGGACGCTGTCTCTGTCCGAGCTCGTCGAGCGTCAGGCCGGCACCTGGGGTGACATCATCCCGGCTCTGGAGCCTGTCCTCCAGTTCGTGCCCCGATGGAACGTGTTCCCCCAGATCGTGGCCTTCATCATCTTCTTCATCGCCATAGTGGCCGAGACCAACCGGGCGCCGTTCGACCTGGTCGAGGCGGAGCAGGAGATCGTGGGCTTTCACACCGAGTACTCCGGGATGAGGTTCGCCATGTTCTTCCTCGCCGAGTACGTGAACATCTTCTCGATGTCCGCCATCGCCGCCACCCTCTTCCTGGGTGGTTGGAACGGGCCCACCTTCGAGGGCTCGGTCCCGGCAATCGTGTCGGGGATCCTCCCCACCATCTGGTTCCTGGCCAAGACCTACTTCCTCGTCTTCCTCTTCATCTGGGTGAGGGCGAGCCTGCCCCGTCTCCGTTATGACCAGCTGATGCAGCTCGGCTGGAAGCGACTGATCCCGGGGGCGCTCGCCTGGCTCGTACTCTCCACAGCCGTCATATCGTTCCGCCAGTTCGGGCCACCCTGGAGCATGTGATGGGCGTCTTGTCCGAGTTGATCAAGGGCTTGCGGGTCACCGGGGGGACGATGCTTCGCACCATCACCGGTGATGAGCTGGTGACCACCGAGTACCCCAAAGAAATGCGGGCCAAGCCGCAGCGCTTCCACGGGCGCCACGTCCTGAACCGCTACCCGGACGGGATGGAGAAATGCATCGGCTGCGAGCTCTGCGCCGGCGCCTGCCCGGCGCAGTGCATCTACGTCAGAGGGGAGGACAACGACCCGGAGAACCCGAAGTCGCCCGGTGAGAGATTCGGCTACGTCTACGAGATCAACATGCTCCGCTGCATCTTCTGCGGTCTCTGCGTCGAAGCCTGCCCGACCGAGGCGATCACCATGACACATCTCTTCGAGTTCTCCACCACCAACCGGGAGGACGCGATCTACACCAAGGAGACCCTGCTCATGGACCGGCGTGGCTCGGTCCCGCACATGTTCCCCGACGACGAGCTGGCCGACCTCGACGAGCTGGACAGCGCCGACGGATGGGTGCGGGCCACGGCCCCATCCGGCGTGGCCGCCTACGAGGGGGTCAAGATGTGGCAGGGCACCCCCGGACCGGGCGACTGGTCGCCCGAGCCGTCGCAGGAGGAGAGGGACCGGCCGACCCCCGGTCGGGACGCCGATGGTTGAGACGATCCTCTTCGTCCTCGCGGCCCTGGCCGCCCTGGCCGGTGCGGTCACGGTGGTGCTGGCCCGCAACCCGATCTACTCGGCGGTCGGCCTGCTCGGGACCCTGTTCTCGGTGGCGATCCTCTATGTCGTCCAGCTCGCCCATCTGGTGGCGGCGGTCCAGGTCATCGTGTACGCCGGGGCGGTGATGACCCTTTTCCTCTTCGTGATAATGCTGATAGGGGTGGACAAGGAGGAGAACCGTGAGGAGACCCTGCCCCGGCAGCGGTTCTGGGTCGGGACGGTGGCAGGGGTCATCGTCCTCCTCGCCGCCGGAGTGGCCTTGTTCGGCGACTTCGCTTGGGTGCCGGCCGCCGGCGGCCCGGTGGACCAGGAGATGACCAATGGGACGGTCCAGGCCATCGCCGAGCCTTTGTTCACCGATTGGGTCCTCGCCTTCGAGGCGACGGCACTCCTTCTCACCATCGCTGCAGCCGGCGCCATCGTCCTCGCCCAGTTCAGGCGAAAGAGGGTCTGATGGTCCCGGTGGGCTGGTACATGGCTCTGGCGGCTGCCCTCTTCCTGATCGGGGCGTTGGGGATGCTGTTGCGACGAAACGCCCTGGTCATGTTCATGTGCATCGAGCTGATGCTGAACGCGGTGAACCTCACCCTGATCTCGGCGGGCCGGGCGTTGAACGATCTGAATGGTCAAGTGGCGGTGTTCTTCATCCTGGTCGTCGCTGCCGCCGAGGTCGTGGTGGGCCTGGCCATCATCGTGGCCATCTTCCGCCGACGGGCCACCGCCTCGGTCGACGAGTTGAGCGAGCTCCGTGGCTGATCTCCTATGGTTGGTGATCGCCCTCCCGCTGGCCGGGGCGTTCTCCCTCCACTTCTTCGGCCGCTTCGTGAGGGAGCCGTTGAGCGGCTGGCTGGCGTCGGCCGCCATCGGGACCGCATTCGTCATCGCCGTCATCGCGGCGCTGCCCTTCCTCCAAACCGGGGCCGAGCCGTCCACGACCTCCGTGTGGGAGTGGATGCCGGCGATCGGGGCCAACTTCGAGCTGTTGTGGGACCCGCTCGCCGCTCTCATGACCCTGGTGGTCACCGGTGTCGGAACCCTGATCCACGTGTTCGCCATCGGGTATATGCACGGCGACGGTCGATTCCACAGGTTCTTCACCAACCTCAACCTCTTCGCCGCATCGATGCTCACCCTGGTCCTGGCCGGGAACTACGCCATGTTGTTCCTGGGATGGGAGCTAGTCGGACTCTGCTCGTATCTGCTCATCGGCTTCTGGTACACCCGGCCCATCGCGGCGGCCGCAGCCAAGAAGGCATTCGTGGTCAATCGGATCGGGGATCTCGGGTTCATGATCGGGCTGATGCTGGTCTTCGCCACGTTCTCGACCCTCTCCTACAGCGGGATCTTCGAACGAGCCGGCGAGGAGCTCACCGGCGGGCTCGCCACCGCCATAGGGCTGCTCTTCCTGGTCGGAGCGGCCGGCAAGTCGGCCCAGATCCCACTGTATGTCTGGCTCCCCGATGCCATGGAGGGACCCACTCCGGTGTCTGCCCTCATCCACGCCGCCACCATGGTGACCGCCGGCGTGTACGTGATCGCCCGCTCGGCCCCCATATACGAGTTCACCCCGTTCGCCTCCACGGTCGTCGCCTCGGTCGGGGCGCTGACTGCGATTTGGGCTGCCTCGATCGCTCTCGCCCAACGGGATATCAAGAAGGTTCTCGCCTACTCGACGATATCCCAGCTCGGCTTCATGTTCCTCGCCGTGGGTGCCACCGCCTATGTGGCTGGGATCTTCCATCTGATGACTCACGCGTTCTTCAAGGCCCTGCTCTTCCTCGGGGCGGGATCGGTGATCCACGCCATGAGCGACGAGCAGGACATGCATCGGATGGGTGGTCTCCTCCGCAGGATGCCGGTGACCGCGGTCACCATGGCCATCGGGGCGCTCGCATTGGCCGGCATCCCGCCCCTGGCCGGGTTCTGGTCGAAGGACGAGATCCTGGCCGCCGGTTACGCCCGGGGTGGATGGTTCTACTTCCTGTGGATCATCGGGTTGGTCACGGCGCTGCTCACCGCCTTCTACATCACGCGGCTCTGGGTACTCGTCTTCCTCGGGGAGCCGCGCTGGGACGAGAAGGCCCACCCTCACGAGTCGCCCAAGGTGATGACGTTCCCGCTGGTCGCGCTCGCCGGGCTCTCCTTGGTCGGTGGTCTGGTCAACACCCCGTTCCGGCTGACGCTGGAGCATTTCCTCGAGCCAAGCTTCGAAGGCGTGCCGATCCAGCACGCCTCCGACGACTGGTTCACGCTGGCGGTCCTGGCAGGGCTCTCGATACTGGCGGCACTGGCCGGGGCCGGGGCGGGGTACCTCGCCTATCGTCGCCCACCGGAGCGCTGGCGCCGGTTCGAGGATTCCTTCGAGCCCCTGTGGGGCAC
>JBMDXS010000037.1:0-10803 GCA_048595045.1 Acidimicrobiia bacterium | reverse complement strand
CGAGCGTTTTGCCGTCGACGGTGGGGCGTTCTTGCTCCCAGACTTGGCCTTCTTCTCGCTTGCAGAGAGGGCGTCGACCAGTTCGTCTTTGCTCATTTCAGACCGGCCGGGGACATCTGCCTCCTGGGCCCGCTCATAGAGCTCTGACTTGCTCAACTTCTCGAGAGTTTTGGCTGCCATTCTTCGGCCTCCTTCCCAGGCCCATACCACACGGGAGCGGGCCACAAACCCGGTCACAACATCTCTGGCCCGGCCCTGGCCGATCGGGGGGTGACCCTCGACATGTCCCGGTGAACGATGTACCAGTCGACGCACGAGAAAAGGAGCACATACGGGGCCGGTTGCCTTCTCGCGGAGGTCGACCGAGCCACCCATGAGCGTGGCCTCGTGACCACCCTTGGCTTCGTTTCCCAAACGGGCTGGGCGGGTCTCACCCTCGGAGGAGGGTTCGGCTACCTGACGAGGAGGTTCGGGTTCACGGTGAACGAGTTGATCGAGGTCGAGATCGTCACCGCCTATGGGCAGGAATCAAGTCGGAATACGACCCAGGCAACCTTTTCAGGGTCAATCGCAACCTCGCTCCCGTCGAATAGGCTGCGTACGGTGGGGGCGTGACGCTGTCCTCACGTGATCTGGAGACCTTCGACATCGTTGTCGACACGATCCTTCCGGCAGTTCCTGGTGACGGCCCGGCGTGGACCACACCGGGATCTGAGCTGGGACTGTCGGCCGGCTTGCCATCTGTGTTCGACTCGCTGCCCCACGACAGTGACCGACGCGACCTTCGGTTGTTGCTCGGGTTACTCGACTCGCCAGCCGGTGGGCTCGTCTTGTACGGGCGACCCAAGAGGCTGAGGGACCTCTCCCCCCGAGAGCGGGGTGTGGCCTTCCAAGTCATGCTGCGCAGCCGGGTCGACCTCGTCCGCAAGGGGATCCGAGCCATGAAGACCCTCGTGGCTCTGCTCTGGGTGACCACGGACGATCCGGCACATCCCCCAGACTCCTGGCAAGCCATGTCGTACCCGGGCCCGGACGGCCCACCCCTGCCGGCGTCGACGCGCTTGCCAACGGTGCTCATCGAGAAGGACACCACCCTCGATTGTGATGTCGTGGTGATCGGCTCCGGGGCCGGTGGGGGGATCGCGGCCGGTCTTCTCTCGCAGGCGGGTCTGCGTGTCATAGTCCTGGAGCGGGGTGGTTATCACGACGAGGCCGACTACACCCATCTCGAATCCGAGGCCTACGCGTCGATGTATCACGACGGCGGTCTCGGCAGCACCGCCGATGGCGGCATCCTCATGCTGGCCGGGTCGACTCTGGGCGGGGGCACTGTCATCAACTACACGACTTCTTTTCCGACTCCCCCGGCAGTCCGGGCGGAATGGGATCGGCTGGCGGGATTCGACGATGTGTTCGAAGGCGAAGGATTCGTGACCGCCCTGGCCTCGGTCGCCGCCAGGCTGGGACTCAATCGAGACAACGGCGATCCCTCAGGACGGGATCGGATCCTGGAGAAGGGCCTGCGCAACCTGGGTTGGCACGTCGATGAGATGCCCCGCAACGTATCGGGCTGCACCGACGGTGATTGCGGCTACTGCACGATGGGCTGCCGGATCGGGGCCAAGCAGTCGGTGCTGCCCACCTATCTCCACGACGCCGCGCAGGCAGGGACCCGGATCGTGGTCGGCTCCAAGGTCTCCTCCATCGAGATCGACGGAGGAAGAGCTGTCGGGGCGCTGGCTCGGGTCGGAGACCACACGCTCCGGGTCAGGGCAGGTGCGGTGGTGGTGGCCGCAGGTGCCTTGAACACTCCTGCCCTCCTATCGAGTAGCGGCGTCGACGGCCCGGCCGTGGGGAGATATCTGCGGCTTCATCCCGTTACCGCCGTTTGGGGCCGATTCGAGGAGTCCGTCGAACCGTGGACCGGCCGGATGCAGACGCGGTACAGCGACGAGTTCGCCGACCTGGATGGCAGGGGTTACGGGTTTCGATTCGAGACCGCCCCGGTCCATCCGTTGTTCCCGGCTGCCTTCTTCGGGTGGGAAGACGGGGCGGCGTTCAAACGGGACATCCTCGGTCTGGGGCATCTCGGAGTGGCCGGGATACTGCTCCGTGATCGTGACCACGGGACGGTTGGCGTGGCCAAGGACGGCAGCCCGCGGTGGAGGTACTGCATCTCGCCCTACGATCGGGCCCATATCAGAGAGGCCGTTCGCCGAGGGGCGGAGTTGCTCGCGGCCGCGGGTGCGGTCGAGGTGTTCAGCTCGGCCGTCAAACCGGTCCGTTGGCGGCCCGAGGGGGAATCGATCGATGTCTTCGTCGAGCGCTCGGACGTTATCGGCTACGGGTGCCATCAGACCTCGTACTTCTCCTTCCACCAGATGGGAAGCGCACGGATGGGCTCCGACCCGAAGAGCTCGGTGGTCGATGCCTACAACGAGGTGCACGGCGTCCCCGGCCTCTACGTCATGGACGGGTCTTGTTTCCCCACGTCGTCGGGCGTGAACCCAATGATTTCGATCGCGGCCATCGCCCACCGCGGAGCCACATTGCTGGCGGAGCGCATGGCCTGATCTCCGCTAGCCGGCCGCCTCCTCGGCGAGACGCAGCTCCTCGGCCGCTTTCCCGGCGGCTGCCCGAGCCTGCTTCGCCCGGTCCCTGGCCTGAGCCAATGCCTCCTTGGCCCTCTCCGCGTCATTCTCGGCGGACTCGGCTTCCCTCTGCAGACGATCCGCCCGGGTGCGCGCCTCTTCGACAAACCGTCTTGCCTCCACAGCCGGATCGGGAGGGGGCGGAGGCGGGAGCTCCATCTCGCCCCAGCCGACCCCGGTCGGCTCCAGCTCACGGACCAGAGTGCCCGCCTCGAGATCCGCTTCGCCTTCCGGGTCGGTGGCCACAGCCAGCAGCGTTCGGGTGATTCGATCCCGGGTCTGTTGGGACCCGGTGGCGAGCCCGGCCATCGCCGTGTCCGTGAGTGAAGCCACACTCTCTCGTCTCGAACGCGATGCGTCCTCGACCGCCTCCCTCGAGTCGGCTTCTCGCAGCTTGCGATGGCTCTCGATGAGCCGTGATACCGCTCGCGGGTCCTCACGCGCCGCCCGGTTCAAGGCCCAGGCGGCCACGGATGGCTTCCGCATCGCCGCCACTCTTCGGGAGCCCTCCTCGTCACCGTCGGTCTTCAGACGCCGGGCCAGGCTGTCCCGGGCGGCGGTGAACCGATCCAACGGAAGCACATAGAGGTCTGCCGGTTGCGCGACCTCGGGGGCGGATTCCTCAGACATCTCGACGGTTCACCCGAGGAGCACCCTGGCCAGCGACTCGTATGCCGGCAGTGGGTCGTCATCCAGGACCTGGATCCCGACATGGTCGGCACCGGCGTCGAGATGGGCCCTGAGGCCGGCGGCCACATCTCGTGCGGTCCCGTGGAGAACCAACGCATCGACGAGGCGATCGCTGCCTTCGTGGTTCAGGTCCGCTTCGAGCCAGCCTTCCCGCAGCAGGTTGTTGCGGTAGTTGACCCGGGCCAGGTACCTGGCCACCACCGGCCGGCCGATGCCCCGAGCCCGATCGGGGTCGGTTTCGAGTACGACCTTGTGCTCGGGGGCCAGCAGTGCGCCCTCGCCAACGACCCGGCGGGCCAAAGAGGTGTGATTGGGTGTCGTGAGATAGGGATGAGCCCCGGCAGTCCGCTCAGCCGCAATGCTCAGAGCCTTGGGGCCCAGCGCTGCCAGCACCATCTCATCAGAAGGAACCTCACCCCGATCGAGCCGATCGAGATAGTCGACGATCTTCCCCATCGGATCCTGGAACTCCGCGGTGGCCTCACGATGCCCCACTCCCACCCCAAGCAGGAACCGACCGGGATATCTCGCGGTGATGCGGCGGTGGGATGCGGCGACGGTCTCGGCGTCCTCCCGCCACATATTGACGATCCCGGTCACGACCGGGATGTGATCGGTGGCGGCGAGCAGGGTCTCCACCAGCTCCAGGTCCCCCGGCGGGGAGCCGCCGATCCAGATGGCACCAAAACCGAGATGCTCTGCCGCGGCAGCCAAGTGCGGGGTGATGTCTCGGGCCATTCTCCAGACCCCGAACTGACCGAGTTGGGCTCTCATCTGTCCCTAACGTAACGCGGGCAGGAGGGACCGATGGCACACGTGGACAACACGCCGAGCACCGATCCGGCCCCTGGTGGGCTCCTGGTGGACGTGATCGGGTTCGCCCTCTACCTGGCCGCCGGGTTCCCGGTGCTGGTCGGGGGTTTGATCATGCCACTTTGGGCGGTCCTGGCCCTCGCCGCGATATGGGTTGGCGGCCTTCTCTTCGCCATCCGCTGGCGCCGGCAACGCAACCGGTTCCTCGCCCTCCCCTTCATCATGTTCGCCATCTGGCTGGCGGCTGCCTATCTGGGAGAGACGGTCCTCGGATGGACGGCGTGAGAACCTTCAGCCGGCCAGTTCGGCAGAACGCCGGCCCCGGTCGAAGGTCGACAAGGCCGATCTGATCTCGACCGCCGCCTCGGCCGCCACCGTGCTCGGTGAATCGTCGTCGACGTCGGTGAATCTCTCCCCTGGTACCCGTACCTGAAGCACCACGCCATCGCCGATGTCCGATGGAGTGGTCCGGGAGAGCCGCAACGGTGCAAAGACACGCTCCAGGAAGGACTCGCTCTCGACCAACCACGACCCGGCCGGGATCGGTACCCGTCGCTCCAACTCGTGCGGGATGAACGGGACCTCTTTGCGGTCCAACGATGGCGGCACATCCGACGGATCGGGCCTGGCGACGATGGAGCTCGGCAACTCGATCTGAGCGGTCACCGCGTCGGGACCGGGGACGAACCGCACCCGAATGTTCTGGCTCCTGGCGAGGCGGGTCACGGAAGCCATGGCTACCGGCAGTTCGATGTCCTGGAGCAACCGGTCGAGAATCTGGATGGCCATCTCGGGCCCGCTCCAAGAAATGGTGATCAGATACGTGTCCTGGTCCCATGAGGCGGCGATCCGGCATGCGCTGGCGCCGCCGATCTGACCCACCAGCTCTGAGAGGATCTGTCCCAAGCCGGGAACTGCTTGGAGGGAGAGCTCGGCGGGCTCCACGGCTGCGAGCTCCACCTTGCGCTCGTCGACGTCGGCCAGGGCCAGGTCGATCAGATCATGGATATCCATGTGTGAAACGGTACTTCCAGCACCACCCCGCGACCAAGGACCGCTACCGGGCTCGGAGGCCTCGCGGCGATACTGTGTCTGCATGTCGAGGCGTCGCAGACTCTTTCCGGGGAAGAGAAGAGCCGCCAGGGTACGGGATCAGGCCGACCCGAGGATCTTCGCCACCCGGCATCGTTTCCTTCTCGTCTTGTTGCTGGCCCAGATACCGTTGCTCGCATTGGTCGGCCTGGCTCGCGGCGTCCCCGTCTCCGAAGTCGTTGTGGGCTCGCTGATACTGCTGGTGACGGCCGTGGCCGGGATGGCAGCCAGGAGCGGGCCGGTCGGAGCCGGTGCAGTCTCTCTGGGGCTGGTGACGGCTGGGGGGATACTGGTGAGACACCTCGATGGCTCCCCGGAATCGTTCATCACCTTTTTCCTCGTCCTCGTCGCCATCTCGTTCTACCGGGAGACCGGGCTGCTCGTGGTGGGGCTGGTGTACGTGGTCGCCTTCCACGCCCTCGCACTCCTCTCCCTGTACAGGGAATCGATCATCTTCCGCGCCGGGGTGATCGACATGCCGCTGCCCATCGTTGCGGTGACCCTGGATGTGCTCCTGGTGCTCCTCCTCATCGCAGGCTGGCGGCTGGATGGCCGGGTCGAGACCCGCCGGGAGGCCGCCGTGAACATGTTCCGCATCGGATTCGAGCGATCGTCGATCGGAATGGGCGCCCTCACCCCATCCGGGGAATTCGTCCTCGCCAACCGGGCCCTCACCAAGATGCTCGGACCGGTCGACGGGGCGAATGTGAGAAGCGTGATCCATTCCGACGATCTCGAGATGCTCGGCCAGCTTTGGGAGGACATGGGCCAGGCCGAGACCAGGGCCGCCGAGAGCTGGTTGCGCTTCCGCACCGCCGATGGGCGGGCGATGTGGGGAATGGCATCGCTCTCGTTCATCCGCGGCAAACCAAGCCGCCCGGCCATGATCCTGTTCCAGCTGGAGGATGGTGACGCCGGTCATCGAGAGCAGGCTCGACTCCGGAGAGAGCTGGTGGCGCGAGACGAGTTCATCGCCGCCATCGCCGCAGACATCAAGGAGCCGATCAGCTCGGTGTTGAACTCGACTGCCGAGGCAGCCGGGGACCCGATCGACCTGCACCGCGTCGTGCGAGGCATCGACGACGAGGCGAGGCGAGTCGCGTCGATCGTGGACGACCTGATGATGTCGGCCCGGGTCGGTTCGGCGCCCGTGGTCAATCGCTCCATCGACGCCGAGCTGATGTGCCGGGAGGCCCTGAGCGACGTGCCCGGAGCCGGCGAGGTCACAGTCCACGCCCGCGCCGCACGATTGTGGGCCGACCCCGGTCTCACCTTGAGGATCCTCGACAACCTCGTGGCCAACGCGGTCCGCTATGGCGGCCGCACGGTGAGCCTGGAGGTTTCCGGATCGGGCCCGGACACCGTCATCTCGGTGATCGACGACGGTCCGGCCGTGCCGATCCCTGAGCGGGGTCGGATGTTCGACGCCGATCTGCGTGGCGGTTCGGAACCGACGCGTCCGGCCGCAGTGGGACTGAGCCTCACCGTCTCCCGACGGCTTGCACGCCAGATGGACGGGGAGATCACCTATCGGCGCACCGGCGACGGGCACAATGTCTTCGAGTTGCGCCTTCCCGCCGAACCGGTGCGATTGGACCTGGTTTCCGACGTCGAAGCGGACGCGTTGAGCATCCCCGCCTGATCAGGTCGTCGCAGCTAGCTGGCCGCAGCCTCGCTCATCACACGCTCGAGGGTGTGTTCGACCACGGCCACCAGCACCTTCTGCACGTCGACCCGCACCCGGGCATCACAATGGATGATGGGGACCTCGGGAGCTATCCGCAGTGCCTCTCGGACCAGCTCAGGGTCGTGGACCCGACGACCGTGGAAGGTGTTGATGGCGACAACGAACGGGGTGCCACGCTTCTCGAAGAAATCGACCGCGGCGAAACAAGCCTCGATGCGTCGGGTATCGACCAGCACGACGGCACCGATCGCGCCCCGAGCGAGCTCGTCCCACATGAAATGGAAGCGGTCCTGTCCCGGTGTGCCGAAGAGATACAGGACCAGATGATGCTTGAGGCTGACCCGTCCGAAGTCCATCGCCACCGTGGTCTCGGTCTTGGTGCCGTCCGCCACTATCTCATCCACCCCCGAACTGGCATCGGTGATGATCGCTTCGCTACGAAGCGGTTCGATCTCGGATATGGCGCCGACGAAGGTCGTCTTGCCGACGCCGAATCCGCCGGCAACCACGATCTTGACCGGGGTCAACCCGGGACGGTCAGAGGGCTTTGATCCCATCGAGCACCTTGTGGAGTAGTTCGGCGTAATCGGGATCGGACGTGTCCATGAGGGCCGCCCCGGGCGGCTCGGTGATGACGATTGCCCCCTGATCCCGCAGATCGGCAGCGAGGACCCTGACCACCCCGACGGGAACGTCGAGGATTGCCGCCAACTCGACGATGGCCGTCTCCTTCCGGCTGTGGGCGAGGATCTCTGCCGACTCCCAGCGGAACCTGCCCCTCATCCTCATCCCGGCAGGTGTCACTGCAACCAGCGCCTCCAGGGCGATCTGGGCCAGCCCGACGCCAGTCCGGCCCCCCGTCATCGTGTAGGGCCGGACGATGCGCCCGCCCGCAAGGACGTCGCGCCCGTCACTCATGCCGGCTCGGGCTCGACCAGCCTCGCCTTGAGCTCCTCGCGCACGGGCGGGGTGAGACTGTCCCCCACCCTCTGCACGAATATCGACATCTCGAACGCCACCGCCCCCAGGTCGATCTCCTTGGTGGTCAGACAGCAGAGCAGCGAACCGTGTCTGATCCCGGTGATGAAGAGCCAGCCGCGCTGCATCTCGACGATGACATTCGACACGGCCCCGGCCCCGAAACGGCCGGCGGATCCATAGGCGAGACCGATCATCCCCGAGGACACCGCGGCGAGACGCTCTGCGGTCTCCCGATCGACTCCTTCGGACTTGGCCAGGGCCAGCCCATCCGAAGACACGACTACCGCCTGCTGAATCGCGGGGACAGTCGAGCACAATCGTTCCAGGAGCCAGTCGAGATTGGTGGCAGCCTCAGACATCGTTGAGCCCGATCTCACCGGCTTCGGCCTGTCCCCGGTGGTAATCGATGAGGGCAGCCCGAAGACTGCCCCCGCCATCGCCTGCAACGACACTTGGGGTCGGGTCCTCTCCCTGAAAAGCCTGACCGGGGACGCGGATGGGGAGGTCGGGAGTCTCTTGGACAGGGGCCGGGCTGGTCGCGACCACCGGCTCGAGCATCTCGGGCTCGGTCAGGTCGATCACCTCGACCACGGGATCCGGCCGCTCGGCGACTTGCACCGTCTCCAATCGGTCTCTGGGGATCTTGACCTTGACCGTGACGCCAGGCACGCTGCGAACTAGCCGCACGGCGAGCCCGTGACGATGGGCCAGCTTGGCCACCACGTACATTCCCATCGTCGGCTCTACAGACAGGCCGAGGGCGGGCGGTCTCTCCAGGATGCGGTTGAGTTCGGCGAGACGCGGATCCGACATGCCGACCCCACGATCCGTTATCGACAACTCGTAACCGCCCACGTCGAAGAGACCTGTGACCCGCACCGGCTCGGTGGGTGCCGAGAACTGAACCGAATTCTCGAGCAGCTCGGCGAGAAGATGGGCGACGTCGGTCACAGCGGCCCCGGAGAGACGGGCGGGCTCCAAGGCGAGCAACTCGACCCGCTGATACTCATCGACCTCGCTGAGTGCCGCTCGCACCACGTCGGAGATGTCGGTCGACTTGGCCCACACCCGGGGTGAGTCCGACCCGGCGAGGACGAGCAAGCTCTCGGCGTTGCGTCGCATCCGGGCCGCCAGATGGTCGACCTGGAAGAAACCACCGAGCGTCTCGGGGTCGTCCTCCCTGGACTCGAGCTCGTCGAGGAGCGCGAGCTGTCGATCGACCAGTGAGCTGTTGCGGCGGGCCAGCGTGACCAGGATGCTGGCAACGCCAACCCTCAGCGACTCCATCTGGCGGGTCGAGACATCGACGAGGGCCCGATGCATGTTCTCGAACGAACGCGCCAGTTCACCGATCTCATCAGCGGCTGCGACGTCCAGACCCAGTGGGGGAATGGCGGCGGGAGCCGATTCGAGGTTTCGCAAGGCGTCGAGCAGCTCGACAAGGTCCTTTTGCGCCATTCGCCGCGTAACGTCCGTCACCTCGCCGATGCGGGTCCCAAAGGAACGGCCCATCCGATAGGTGACCAGCAGGGACCCGAGCACCACCGCGCCCACCACTACCGCGACGGTCACGGCCACCGCTGTCTCCCCCGATTGCGCCATGGACCAGGTCAGGAAGACTCCGAGCACAAGTGCCACCACTGCCACCGGGACCACCGCCAGGGTCAGCCTGGAGGGGATGCTCCATTGCCTGCCCACCGGCTGACGCCGGCTATGCGCCGCCTCCATCGCTCCCATAACGAAGAAGATAAACAACGAGGCCCCGGGATCCTGGGATTGAGAGGATCTGGTCTTGGCCGAACGATGTCATCAGTCCCATGCTCTTCAGATGCGGGCCGCTCACCCAACCGGCAACTCATGTCGTTTCGTGAGACGTCTGATCGTTGTATGGGTGTGTGTGGGCCGAGTGAAGCCCCGAGAAAGGAGATGTCGTGGAACTGACAGTGACCACCTTCGTGACGCTCGACGGTGTGATGCAAGGCCCGGGGGGGCATGATGAGGACCTGAGCAACGGCTTCGAGATGGGAGGCTGGGTATCAGCGCATATCGATGAGGACTTCGGCCGAAGGGTCGATGACATCTTCAGTCGAGCCGACGCCATCCTGCTCGGCCGGACCACATACGAGATGATGTATGCGTACTGGTCCCAGGTCCCTGACCAGGACAACGTCGTTGCCACCGGTCTGAACAATCTCCCCAAACACATCGCCACCAGTCACCCCGACGGGCTCAGCTGGAAAAACGCGTCCCCGATCGAGGGAGATCTGGTCGAGGCAGTTCGGAAGCTGAAGGAACAGCCCGGGCGGGAGCTCCAGGTCCACGGCAGCCACGGCGTGATTCAAACCCTGCTGAAGGCCGGTCTGGTCGACGAGATCAACCTGTTCATATTCCCGGTAGTGCTCGGTGAGGGAAAGCGCCTGTTCGGGCCGGGCACCGTGCCTGCCGGCATGAAGCTCCAGAACGGTGAGATCTCCAGCACTGGCGTCGTCATCGCCAGCTACAGACCGACAGGCGCACCCGTCCTCCAGGAGGCCACATGACGCCAGCAGTGACTAGCGGGGCACGGGCGGATAGGTCGTGGTGTAGGACCTGATCCGGTCTCTGTTCCCCCAGGCACTCCCGGAATAAGAGGCGATGTCGGCCACGACGGCCAGGACGATCCCGAACCAGTCGAAACCGGTCACCCCTCCCGGGGCCACGGCGACGTACATCAGGGTGGTCCAGGGCAGGAACACGAACCCGAGCAAGGGCCAGACGAAAGTCGAGAACGCCAGGTCCCAACGGGCCGGCTGTGCCAGCCCCCAGACGACGATGGCCAAACGGGGCCCGACCAGCACCATGATTGCGGCCAAACAGCACATCTCTGATCCTCCATTCGATCGATGCAAC
>JBMDXS010000036.1:0-1625 GCA_048595045.1 Acidimicrobiia bacterium | reverse complement strand
TGCGACCCCTTCGGTATTCCATCAACGTCACATTGGACGGGTGCTGTGATCATCGTGCAGTGATCGCGGACGAAGAATTGCATCGTCACGCGGCCGAGAACATCGCCCAGGCCGATGCCCTCCTCTTTGGCCGGGTGACTTACGAAATGATGGAAGCGGCGTGGCGGCCGCCGGCGCGGACGGGAGCGAGACCTGAATGGATGGAAGATTGGATGGTACCCTTCGCACAGACGATCGACGCGGCAAAGAAGTACGTCGTGTCGAGGACCCTGGAGCGCGTCGATTGGAACGCGGAGCTCGTGCGCGGGGATCTGGGCGAGGCGGTTCAGCAGCTCAAGCGGGAGTCGGGTAAGGGACTGTTCGTGGGAGGCGTGAAGCTTCCGCTGGCGTTGGCGGAGCTGGGATTGATCGATGAGTACGAGTTCGTGGTGCACCCCAGGCTGGTGGGCCACGGGCCGACATTGTTCGCGGGGCTATCGAAGCCTATCGACTTGAAGCTCGTGAGCCGGCTGGGGTTCGGCTCGGGGGCGGTGGCGATGCGCTATGAGCCGAGAAGGTAGATCGGCCTAGTTAGGAGCCGCCCGCATCACGGACCGTGAGCCCAAGCCAGGTTCTTGGCTCGGAGATCCTCGGTCGTATCGGGACCATGCAGAAACCGCTGTTCAGGCAGTTCAACCGATCTCCCTGGCATCTACTGAGCGCCCTCCCACGCTGCGGGTCACCATCCGTTGGTGCCCCTCATCGTGCCGACAGCCAATCGCCCCACGCGGTCCCCGTAATGAGACGACGGAGGTCGGAGCCGTCGGCGTTGACGTTCCACAGCGAACCCATTCCGGCGCCTTGATAATCCCTCGAGAAGTGGATCCGATCACCCTGGGCCGAGAAGTCGATGACTGCGAGGTGGTCTGACCCGTCCGCTTCGGCCAGCAACGTCACCCTTCCGGTCGCCAGGTCGAGCACCTGGAGTTGGTTGGGGCGCCATCCACCGCCCCTGTTCGACGTGAAGGCGATCCGATCACCGGTTGGCGACCAGACGAAAGTCGAGGGCCCAGCACCGAACACCACCTGGGGGTTGGAGCCATCGGCCTCGGCAACGACGAGCGACTTGCGGGCGCTGTAGGCCACACGCGATCCGTCGGGCGAATACGCCACTTCCGAAGGGCCCGTAGCAGAAAACGGGAGCTCGTATGGGGTGCTTCCGTCGATCGGGACCACCAAGTCGTTCACCAGGAGCGATCGGCCGTCCGGCAACCACACGGGGTCCTGATCCCCTGAAAGGGTTCCGGGCGGCACGGTGAGCAGCGCCTGCCGCTGGCCGTCGAGCCCGTATACCCCGATCGTTCCTCCCCCTTGAATCCCTCCAAAGCGGACCCAAACAGCAACTCGGGTGGAGTCGGGCGACCATCCGATGTCCCAGCCCACCCCGGCAGGGAACGATGTGATGACGTTGCCCTTCGGATCGCTGATGACGACGTCCCCCCATTCGTCATTGGGGGGCCCGTCGGTGGGGAGGTCTTCGACCGCGCAGTTCCTGTGCCGATATGCCAGATAGCGCCCGTCGGGGGACCAGATGGGGCCCTCTCCCCAATACGCGCCCGAATGGTCGAAGACGCCGCAGTCGTTGG
>JBMDXS010000035.1:0-8547 GCA_048595045.1 Acidimicrobiia bacterium | reverse complement strand
GTGCGTCTCGTGTCTTCGGCATAGACCACGTCGACGGTCCCCAGCGTCTCCCTCAATCGGTCCGAGACGTCGGCCAGGTTGCCGATGGGCGTGGCGCATAGCACGAGCACCCCTTCAGGCATGGGTCAGCTCGACCCGGTCCCCCGGAGCCGGCAGCACTCCACCGGCCGGTGTCTCGATGATCATCCGGGCGCCGGGCATCACGATGATGCGGTTTGGCTCGAGCCTCCTCGTCGAGATGACCCGCATCGCCGCGTCGAGGCCGACGACGTCGAGGGCTTGACGCCGCCCAAAGCCGTGCACGGTGGACACCGGAAGGACCACCGTGGATCCATCCGGCACACGCCACGCCCCGAGCAACCGGTCGGTGAAGGTGCGTGCTAGGTAGGCCCTCGCCGCCCATGCCTCCGTGGAGAGCGCGACACGTTCCATGAGGGCGAAACTAGGTGATCGCCTGGCCAGGGAGAAGGGGTCAGCCGGCGACCGAGGCCAGGATCGACTCACCGACAGGAGGCTGGTCGGCCGCGATGAAGGCGAGCCGCCCGTCGACGACCTCGACCCACACGTAGTCCTCTTCGGCGACGGCGGTGAGCGCATAGTCGAGCAGCGCCGACCGAAGCTCCTCGGTGTCACGGTCGGTGTCACCCTCGAAGAGGATCAGGAGTGCTGCGTTCTGGCCATCGAACCACTGTGCGTAGTAGTCGCCACCCCACCCATCGGCTGCGTCCACCCCCACTTCCTCCCCGAGTACCTGGTCGAGCATGATCCTGAAGCCGAACTCACCCCACACCGACTCACGCTCCAGCTCATACCCGGGTACGGACGGCGCGCTTGCCTCGAAGGGAAGGGGCAGGTCACGCTCGTAGTCACTCGGGGTGATGATCTGCTCGGTCGATCCGGGCAAGACAGGCATCTCGGCGTAGGCGTCGTTGATCGTGGTCCACTGATCACGCAGGTAGTGCTCCTGGACCCAGGCGAGACCGGAGTCATAAGGGAAGATGAGCGAGTCCTGGATGAAGGCGGGCGATGAGTCGAGGGCGGTGGTATCGATGTCCAGGGCCTCGGCGAAGAACTCGCCGAGCTCATCCTGGCCCAGTGTCTGCAGGTAGAGCAGCTCGGACATGCTGGCGTCCCCCTCGATCAACGCCTGATAGGCAGTGGCCTCGTCGAGACGATCCTCGTCGAGCATCGCCGTGTACTCGGCATGAAAGTGGAGCTGCTCGTCGGTGAGGGCATGGGTCAGCTCGTGCACCATGGTCGCCCGCTGCACCACGCTGAACCCCTCCTCACGCATCGGGACCACCAGCTCGCCCGTGTCCCCGTCGTAATAGCCAGCGACCTGCTCCCCATAGAGCTCGGTGAGCAGCGCCTGAAGGTTCACTTCGGCGTCGAGCAGTCCGAGCAGCTTGTAGAGGGCCTCATCGGCGGGGAAGTCCTCGGCTTCCTCCTCGATCTGCTGTCTGACTCTCCCTTCGAGCTCCTCGTCACTCACGATGACGATGGTTGGGGGCTCCTGGAAACGCAGTCCCCTGATTTCCTCCGTGGCGCGGACGAGCGACAGCAGCTCGTCCTGCACGGGCGCGGGCAGCGCCTCGATCCCGGGCAGTTCCTCCCAGGTGGGCTCCGGAAGCGTGGTGGTAGTGCCGGCCGTGGTGGTGCTGGTCGTCCCATCGGGAGCGGCGGTGGTGGCCGTGGCCCCGGTGGTCGACGTCGTGTCGGCCGAATCGGGCGTGCAGGCACCCAGGACAAGGGCGCACGCGACAACAAGGGCGAGACGGCGGGTCACGTCGATCAGATTATCGGCGCCCGATGGCTAGGACGTGAGTGGCCTTGCGCCCCACGGACGTTGGGTACCCTCGCCCGAGATGGTGGAAAGGAGGTGATCATGAAGCGGAGCTACGCACGGCTCACCCAGCCACTGGTGCGGGAGAACGACGCCCTTCGCCCGGCGACGATGACCGAGGCGGTGGAGCGGGTCGCCACCGGCCTCGCCCCATACCGCGGCGACGCCTTCGGGCTTTTCAGCTGCTCGAAGGGGACCAACGAGATGAACTACATGGCTCAGAAGTTCTCCCGTGCGGTCATGGCGAGCAACAACATCGACAGCTGCAACCGCACTTGACACGCTCCGTCTGTCGCCGGTCTGGCGACTGTGTTCGGAGCGGGCGGCGGGACTAGCTCCTATCGAGAGATGGAAGACACTGACCTCATCGTCATGTGGGGCTCGAACGCGCGCGAAGCCCACCCCATCTTCTTCCACCACGTCCTCAAGGCCTTGAACAACGGCGCTCGCATGTTCGCCGTCGATCCACGGCGGACCTCCTCTGCTCGCTGGGCCGACGTCTGGCTCGGCATCGATGTCGGTTCCGACATAGCGCTCTCCAACACCTTGGCCCGGGAGATCATCCACGCCGGACTCCACCATCGAGAGTTCATATCCCACGCCACCACCGGCTTCGACGAATACGCCGAGTCGGTCGAGCCGTGGACCCTCCAGCGTGGTGAGCAGGTCACCGGGGTCCCCAGAGACGCGATCAGACAGCTCGCACATGAGTACGCCGGCGCGTCAACGGCTCAACTGTGCTGGACGTTGGGCATCACCGAGCACCACAACGCGACCGACAACGTCCTGGCCCTGATCAACCTGGCCCTGCTCACCGGGCATGTGGGCCGATACGGCTCGGGGTTGGTCCCCCTGCGCGGTCAGAACAACGTCCAGGGCGGCGGGGACATGGGTGCCCTGCCCAACCGTCTGCCCTGTTTCCACGAGGTGGCCGATGCGGAGCTTCGGGGCAAGTTCGAGGAGGTCTGGGGCTGTTCCATCCCGGGAGAGCCCGGCAAGCACATCAGCCTGATGCACGAGGCCATGGACGCGGGCGAGCTACGCGCCCTGTACGTGATCGGAGAGAACCCCCTCCAGTCGGAGGCCGACGCTCGGGCGATGCAGCGGCGGCTCAGCGGTCTCGATTTCATGGTCGTCCAGGACCTGTTCCTCACCGCCACCGCCGAGCTGGCCGATGTCGTCCTCCCTGCCGCCGGCTGGGGTGAGGTCGATGGGACCTTCACCTCCAGCGAGCGCAGGGTGCAGCGCGTCCGCAAGGCAATCGACCCGCCCGGTGATGCCAGGGACGACATCGAATGGATATCACTGGTTGCACGAGCATTGGGCCATGACTGGCCGACCCCCAGTGCAGAGGAGGTGTGGGACGAGGTGCGAAGCCTCTCCTGGATGCACGAAGGCATGACGTACGAGCGCCTCGACGAACACGGTGGATTGCAGTGGCCCTGCCCCGGCGTGGACCACCCCGGAACCGTCTTCCTCCACGGGCGGCTCTGGGAGGAGGACACCGGGCCGAAGGCTCCCTTCTCGGTGGTCGAATGGTTCCCCCCGGTCGACCCACTGAGCGCGGACTTCCCGCTGCGACTCACCACCGGGCGCCGGCTCGACTCCTACAACACCGGGGTGCAGAGCGGGCGTTACCCGTCTCCACGGCGCATCCACGGCGTGCTCGACCTCTCCCCGGAGGATGCAGACGTGATCGGGGTCACCGAAGGTGAAACGGTCAAGGTGGTGTCACGCCGTGGGAGTCTGGAGGCACCGGTCCGGATCGATCGCTCGTTGCGGCCCGGTCTCGCCTTCATGGCAGTTCACTTCCCCGACGACACCGACGTCAACCAGCTCACCATCGACGCCTGGGACCCGAAATCGGGCACCGCGGAGTTCAAGGCGACCGCGGTCCGCATCGAGAGCCAGGTCGGTGCCCCAACCGGCAAGGCTCGGCGCGGGCAAGGTCACCGGTCAGAGCACACCTGATGGATCTCCGCCACCTCCTCGACAGGCCGACCGCCGCCGAGCGCGCCGCCGTCGACAACGTGCTCGGACCGCCTCCTTCGGGATGGGATGGGGGCGAGTTCACACATCTCGACGGCCACGTCGCCCATGGCGGCCACGAGGCCCGGGCCCGACGTCATCTCCTCCTCCCCGCTCTCCACGCAGTCCAAGATGCAGTCGGGTCTGTGAGCAAGGGAGCCCTCGGTTACATATCCGAGCGTCTCACGGTGCCCCCGGCCGAGGCCTATGGGGTCGCCACCTTCTACGCACTGATCGACACCCGGCCCCGACCGGCGACTCTCCTCCACGTCTGTGACGACATCGTCTGCTCCCGGTATGGAGCGAACCAGCTCAAACAGTCGATCGCGGCCCAGCTCGGGCCCCCAGGGGGCGACGAATCGGGTGTGGGATGGATGCCCAGCCCCTGTCTGGGCCAATGTGACCGAGCGCCCGCCGCCATGATCCATCGGGCGGGTGTCGGATACCACAACATCGCCCCGGCTCAACCCGCCATGCTCAGCGACCCCCGGTTCGACGAGCTTCCTGCCGGGCCCATCCACCAGGACCGTTCCACCCTCACCCTCCTCCGTCGAATCGGGGTGGTCGACCCGGGAAGCCTCGATGCATATAGGGCCAACGGGGGTTATGAGGGCCTGACACGGGCGATCACGTTGGGCCCAAGCGGAGTGATCGAAGCCATGGACATGTCAGGTCTTCGGGGCCGCGGCGGCGCCGCCTTCCCCATCGGTCTCAAGTGGCGCGGGGTCGCCGAAGCGGCCGGTGAGGAGAAGTACATCATCGCCAATGGTGACGAATCGGAGCCAGGCACCTTCAAGGACCGAATCCTCATGGAGGGCGACCCGTTCGCCGTAGTCGAGGCGATGACGATCGCCGGGTTCGCCACCGGGGCCACCAAGGGCTTTGTCTATGTGAGAGGCGAGTATCCGGTGGCCGAGCGTCGGCTCACCGAGGCCGTGAGCCAGGCGACGCAGGCCGGTTTGCTCGGGGCCGACGTGGCGAGTGCCGGCTTCGTGTTCGACATCGAGATCCGCCGCGGAGCGGGCGCCTACATCTGTGGCGAGGAGACCGCCCTCTTCGCCTCGATCGAGGGCCTGCGTGGCGAGCCCAGGCAGAAGCCACCCTTCCCGACCGAGCATGGGGTTTTCGGCAAGCCGACGTCGGTCAACAACATCGAGACACTGGTGGCGGCGCTGGCCGTGCTCGACAGGGGCGCCGAGCAGTTCGCCGCCATCGGCACCGAGCGATCAACCGGCCCCAAGCTGTTCTGCATCTCGGGTGACGTGGCCCGGCCCGGCCTGTACGAGGTGCCCTTCGGAATCACCCTGCGCGGCCTCATCGATCTCGCCGGTGGGGTGCGCGAGGGGAATGCTGTCGGTGCAGTCCTCGTCGGTGGGGCCGCGGGCAGCTTCGTCGACGCCGACACGCTCGACATGGAGCTCACTTTCGAGGGGGCAGCAGAGGCCCGGACCAGTCTCGGCTCCGGAGCGGTGATCGTCTTCGACGAGACCACCGACTTCGGGTGGGTGTTGCGACGAATCGCCCAGTTCTTCCGGGACGAGTCCTGCGGCCAGTGTGTGCCATGTCGTATCGGCACGGTGCGCCAGGAGGAGGCTTTGGCCCGTCTCGCCGCCGGCCGACCGCTCGGCTCGGTCGCCGAGGAGATGCAGCGGCTCGACGAGTTGGCCAGGGTGATGGCCGATGCCTCGATATGCGGTCTGGGCCAGACCGCAGCATCGGCGGTCCAGTCCGCATTCCGGCTCGGGCTGATGGCGGGAGCGGCGCAATGACAATGGTCGAAGAGTCAATCACCATGGTCTCCGCCCGGGTGGACGGAGCCGACGTCGAGCTCCCAGCCGGGTCGACCGTGCTCGAAGCCTGCAGAGAGGCCGGGGCCGACCTGCCCACTCTCTGTTACGGCCCCACGATGACCGCCGCCAACGCCTGTCGGGTATGTGTGGTCGAAGTCGAGGGATCACGCACCCTGGTCCCCTCCTGCTCTCGCAAGCTGGACGAGGGAATGAAGATATGGACCGGGTCCGAGCGCGCTGTGCACAGTCGTCGCTTGGTCATGGAGCTGCTCGCTTCGGCATCCGAGCTGGACCGGGCCGGCCCCGACCTGGAGCGGTGGATGGGCGCGGCCCGGGCCCGGCCCGGGCGGTTCGGGCCGGCTGAGCCTGAGACTCCCCGTCTCCCCCCGGAACCCGGGCATCACCACCCGCCGGGCACGTTCGCCGCCAGCGTCGCGGAGCCGCCCAAGATCGAAGACGAGCTCTATGTCCGCGACTACGGCCGTTGCATCCTCTGTTACCGGTGTGTCGATGCGTGCGGGGTCGAGCATCAGAACACGTTCGCCATCGCAGTGGCGGGTCGGGGCTTCGACGCCCGGATCTCGACCGAATTCGACGTGACGCTTCCCGAATCGGCCTGTGTCTACTGCGGCAATTGCATCGCGGTCTGCCCCACAGGTGCGCTGGCCGGGAGGATCGAGTGGGACATGAGGGAGCAGGGCTCCTGGGACGAATCGCGTCAGGAGGTGACCCGAACCGTCTGCTCCTACTGCGGGGTGGGCTGCAACCTCGACCTCCATGTCCAGGACGGGAGGATCGTGAGCGTCACATCACCCCATGACCACGACGTCACCTTGGGCAATCTGTGCATCAAGGGCCGATTCGGCTGGATGTATGTCGACAGTGGGCGCGGTGTCTGAGGCTGTAACCAGCCGCCCGGTGATCCGAGTCCGCGGTGGCCCGGAGAAGGTGGACGACGACCTGGTGGTGGAGGAGCCGGTCGAGATCAGGCTCGACGGCACCGCTCTCGCCGTCGTGATGCGAACACCGGGGAGCGACGCCGAGCTCGCCCTCGGCTTCGTCATCACCGAGGGGATCGTCTCCGGCCCCGCTCAGGTGACCTCGGTCGAGGACCTGGGTGAGGGCCGGTGGGAGGTGAGGCTGGCCGAAGGGATGTCCGTCGACCCCACCCGGTTCCAGCGCAATTTCTATGCCAGCTCGTCTTGCGGGGTCTGTGGCAAAGCCTCGATCGACGCCATCAGGGTTGCCGGCGCGGAGCCACCTCATGGCCCGGTGGTCGGAGCCGATGTCCTGCTCGGACTGCCCGGCCGTCTTCTTGCCCAGCAGCACGCCTTCCATTCGACCGGCGGGATCCACGCCGCCGGTGCGTTCCAGCCCGACGGCTCATTGGTCGCAGTGAGGGAGGACGTCGGGCGTCACAACGCCGTCGACAAGCTGGTGGGGCATCTGGCCACGAATCGCTGGCCGCTCCGTGATCTGGGTCTGATGGTCTCGGGCCGAGTCTCCTTCGAGATCGTGCAGAAAGCGGCCGTGGCCGGTCTCTCCCTGGTCTGTGGCGTCTCCGCCGCCTCCAGTCTCGCCGTCGATCTGGCCGAGGAGCTCCACATGACAGTGATCGGCTTTCTTCGCGACACCGGCTTCACGATCTACACCGGAGAGGAGCGGGTGCTCGACTCTTGATCCAGGACGTCACAACCCGGGACTTGGTGCACGAAGGACCGAAGTGGCCGGCTACGACAAGCCAACCACATCGCCTTCCTCATTGACGTCCACCTTCATGAACCCGGGAGTTGCCCCCAGACCGGGCATGGTGCTCATCTCCCCCAGCAGCGGGTAGATGAATCCGGCCCCGACCGACGCCCGCACCTCGCGCACGGTGAGCTCGAAGCCCTGCGGGGCACCCTTCAACGAGGGGTCGTCGCTGATCGACAGATGGGTCTTGGCCATGCAGATGGGGAGATAACCGAACCCCGACCGCTCGAAGTCGGCGATCTGGGCATCGGCCTGCGGGGTGTAGTTCACCGACCCGGCTCGGTAGATCTGCTTGGCGATCGTCTCGATCTTGTCCTTGATCGATCGGTCGAGCGGATAGAGGAACTCGAACTGGCTCGGCTCCTTGCTGGCCTCGATCACTGCCTGGGCGAGGTCACGTGCACCGCCGCCGCCACGGGCGTGGTGCTCGGTGGTGACCGCGGCGAGTGCGCCGGCTTCGATCGCCGACTGCCGGACCAGCTCCAGCTCGTGCTCGCTGTCCGTGGGGAATCGGTTGATGGCAACCACAACGGGAACACCGAACTTCCCGACGATGTCGAGATGCGCCGCCAGGTTGGCCATCCCCGCTCGCAGCAAGGGGAGGTTCTCTTCGGTGTACGCAGGGTCGAGGGGCCGACCCGCCACCACCTTGGGCCCGCCGCCGTGGGTCTTGAGGGCCCGGACGGTGGCCACCATCACGACACAGTCCGGCTTGAGCCCCGACACCCGGCATTTGATGTCGAAGAACTTCTCCATCCCCATGTCGGCGGCGAATCCGGACTCGGTGACCACGTAGTCGCCCAGGTGGAGTGCCATCCTGTCGGCCAGGATCGAAGAATTGCCGTGGGCGATGTTGCCGAATGGCCCGGCATGGACCAAGGCGGGCTGGCCCTCGAGGGTCTGCATCAGATTGGGATGCAGTGTGTCCTTCATGAGGACCGTGACCGCACCGGCCACCCCGAGATCGTCGAGTGTTATCGGCGCGCCGTCCTTGCTGAGGCCCATCACCACCCGGCCGACGCGCTCCCGCAGGTTGCGCAACGCCGACGTGTAATCGGCCCCGTCGGCGAGAGCCAGGATGGCCATCAGCTCACTCGCCACCGTGATGTCGTACCCGCTCTCTCGGGGCCGCCC